>JANXRN010000070.1 GCA_025352995.1 Acetobacteraceae bacterium | reverse complement strand
GCAAGCCAATCCTGGCGCCGGCTACCGTGCGCTGAAGCCTGAAATCGATGCGGCAGTGGCGCGTGCGCTCGACTCCGGCTGGTATATTCTCGGCGCCGAGGGTCGCGCGTTTGAAGCCGAGTTCGCCGCCTGGCTCGGGGCCAGCCACGCGGTTGGGTGCGCCAACGGCACGGATGCGTTGTGCCTCGCCTTGCGGGCGCTGGGGATTGGGCCGGGCAGCACGGTTGCCACCGTGTCGCACACGGCCGTGGCAACCGTTGCGGCGATTGAAATGGTTGGCGCCACCCCGGTTCTGATCGACATCGATCCGCGGCACTATACGATCGATCCTGCGGAGTTGGCCGAAATGCTGGCCCATCCGCCGGCCGGCTTGCCGCCGATCCGCGCGGTGATCGCGGTGCATCTTTACGGCCAGGCGGCTGACCTTGATGCGCTGCTGCCGCTCTGCGCCCGCCATGGCGTAGCATTGATTGAGGATTGTGCCCAGGCGCACGGCGCGACCTGGGGGGGCAAGCGGCTGGGAACGATGGGGGCGATAGGAACCTTTAGTTTGTATCCGACCAAAAATCTCGGGGCGTTGGGCGATGGTGGCGTGGTGGCCACCAACAGCGCGGCGCACGCGACCGAGATGGCCGCGCTGCGCCAATATGGCTGGCGGCAGCATTATATTTCCGATCTCGCCGGGGTAAATTCGCGGCTCCACGAAATCCAGGCGGCGATATTGCGGGTGAAGCTACCGCATCTCGATGCCGGCAACGCCCGCCGCCAGGCGATCGCGGCCGCCTTCGATGCCGCCCTGCCCGGTATGGCTCCCGCGCGGCGCGCCGGTGGCACCCATGTCTTCCACCAATACGTGCTGCGCCTGCCCCATCGCGCTGCGATACAGGCCCAATTGCGCGAAGCCGGCATTGGCACCGGCATCCATTACCCCCAGCCGGTGCATTTGCAGCCCGCTTATCGTGGCCGGGTGGCGCTCGGCCCGGCAGGATGCCAGGCGAGCGAAACCGCCTCTGCCGAGGTGCTCAGCCTGCCGATCTACCCCGAACTGACCGATGATGAGGTCGCAACGATTTGCGCCGCGCTGGAAAAGCTCTAAGCAAAGACTAAGCTTTCAGCCTGCCCATCAAGTCCTGGCCACCTGCAGCAGCACGGTGAAGCTGAACACCGATCCGGCCCCGACGGTGCTTTCGACCGTGATCTCGCCGCCCATCAAGGTCACCAGATTACGGGCAATGGTCAGGCCGAGGCCGGTGCCGCCGAAGCGTCGTGTGCTCGAAACATCCGCCTGGGTAAACGGTTCGAAGATCTGGGTGAACTGCTCGACCGCGATGCCGACGCCGCTGTCCCGAACATCAACCCGCAGCAAGTGATGCTGGGTGCCGTGCTCGGCCAGATTGGTAAGAATTTCCACCTGGCCGCGCTCGGTGAATTTGATTGCATTGCCTAAAAGATTGACCACGACCTGGCGCAATCGCATCGGGTCGCCGATGTAAAACGGCGCCAGGGTCGGGCTGATGGACAGTTTTATGGCGATATTCTTGGCCCGCGCGGTGCTCGACAGCATCGCGACGACGTCTTCGACCAGCACCCGCATGTCAAAGACATGTTCCGCGAGCTCCACCCGCCCGGCCTCGATCTGGGAGAAATCCAGGATGCCGGAAATCAGTTCGAGCAGAAATAGGCCGGACCGGTGCGCAATCTGGACATAGTCGGCGGCAATTTTGGGGAGTTGCTCATGGGTCAGCAGATCGAGCATGCCCAGCACCCCGTTCATCGGGGTGCGCAGTTCATGGCTCATATTGGCAAGGAACCGCGACTTGGCAGCGTTGGCCGCCTCGGCGGCAAATTTGGCGGTGGTCAACTGGCGTAACAGCCGCCCACGCACCCAGCCGATTACCCCCAGCAGCACCACCACGGACGCCATCATTCCGAAGGTGAGGCCGGTCAACGCCCAGTGCAGCAGGCTCAATTCTCGCTGGTCAGAGGCAACCAATTCGCCACCGCGTTGATTGGCCGCCGCCGCGAGTTGGACCAGGCGTGGCACCAGCGGTTCCATGAGCGCCCGCAGCTTAATGGATGCAGCCGGGTTGGGCAGTTCGCCGACCAGCGCCGAGACATCTTTCAGCCCCTTGCGCAGGGCGGTAACGGTTTCCTCCAGATCGGGATTGGCGCGCAGAAAATTACCGGCTTCCCCATCACTCAGCATCTGTAAGCGGTTTGAGACGATATCGATACGCAGATCGACATCGTCGCGATCGAGCTTGGCGCCGGGAACCGCCACCCCGGACATGACTTCAACCAGGCGGATGGTTTCGGTTGCCGCCTGGCTGAGCAGCCAGCTGAGATTATAGCGTGACACACGCTGCAGCGCCTGCTGCCGATCGGCGATCAGCACCGAGGTCGCGATCGCGGCCAACGCCAACAGGACCAAAATCATCCCGACCAGCCACTTGATCCAGCGCGGGCTGGCGATGACTGGCAGGTCTTCGGTCGGGGGGACGGCAGGCCTCATCACATACGCTTAGCGCACGACCATACGGGCGACCTGCCAGGCAGACCGGCTGTAATAGACCTGGTGCTTCAGGTTGGGGTCGGAATCATAGGGATAGACAATGAACAACGGTCCCTTGTCGCGCACCGGCATGTAGGCGCCATCGCGCTTGGTGGCGAGCAGGGTCGGAAATTTGCGGAAATCCTCGATCGGAATATCGGTCTTATAATCGTTCAGCGCGTACGCCGTGATCATGGTGCCGGTGGCGCCAAGATAGTCGAGCAGCTTGGCCATCGGCACGCCAGAGAATGTCGCCGGGGTATTGTACCAGGGCGTACTGGTGGTGAAAGATGCGGTGCCGATCGCTTCCAGCATCGTCATGTCCAGTTCCGCCGCGCCATCCTTGTTGGTCTCCTTGATCAACCCCGATACTGACAGCACCACTTTGCCTTGCGGCATTGCCAGCCCTGCCGATCGTGCTGGCCCAGTGCTGGCCACCGCGATCGCCCCGGCCAGACCAAACAATGTCCGGCGTTGAATAGACTGGGTCTCCTTGCCAACGTATTTCATCGGATCGCACCTTTCATGGTTTTGCGCCCATGCCCATCCGCGCAATTCACCCGACGCGGCGCGGACTCTGGTGGACGCGACACTAGGCACGTCGTTCCGCGACTTCAAGCTTGATGTCACCTAAAATCAAAGGCTCGGCTTAACATATATTTTGCGTTAAAATGACGACTGAACTTCCTGATTTTGCGCGATTGCATCAAAAAAGTTACACGCGAGATATTCACAGGTCTGACGCTGCGCGAAAGCTTGGCTTTCGGGTCGGGAACCGCTACGCCTGCGATTAACAGTCCAGCAGGGGGCGTCTTAGGTGAATAATGGACAATAATATTGCGTCGCGACGCAAGGCGGCCGCAGGCAACCAGGCGGTGCAGATCAGCGCTACCGCGCAGGCGGAGATGATCGACGCCGCCGCACAGAAATTCTCGGAATTGTTCGATATTCTGCATATCGACCATCGCGCCGACCATAACACCCGCGATACGCCGCGTCGGGCGGCGAAAATGTATGTCGAAGAACTCCTCGCCGGACGCTTCTCGCCGCCCCCGCTCATCACCGATTTCGACAATGTCGCGGAATTTGACGGGCTGATCGTCACCGGGCCGATCGACGTACGGTCGACCTGTGCGCATCATCTGATGCCGATTTATGGCACGGCGATCATCGGGATCGTGCCGGCGGCTGACGGGCGGATCATCGGGCTGTCGAAATATGACCGCATCGTACAGCATTTTTCCAGCCGGTTTCAGATCCAGGAAGAACTGGTCAAGCAAATCGGCGAACATTTGCTCAGCACCACCGCCCCACGCGGCCTCGCCATTCGGATCAGTGCGGTGCATATGTGCAAGACCCATCGCGGGGTGCTGGCGTCGCATCGCGCCAAAATGGTCAGCACGGTGTATTATGGCGTGCTAAAATCCGATGCTGCGTTGAAGGCCGAATTCCTCCAGGAGTGTCAGACCTTGGAACAGGGCAGTGTATCGTGACCGCGGGCCTGTATCGTTCGACCAAGACATACGATCACAATGAAGGCCTGTCCTGCTGCTTTCGCCAGTGGCGGGCCGGGCATTCGCATTGCCGGCTGCTGCATGGCTATGCGCTGGCGTTCCAGTTCGTGTTCGCCACCCGCACGCTCGACGCGCATAATTGGTGCTTCGATTTTGGCGGGATGAAGCCAGTGCGCGCCTGGCTGCATGACATGTTCGACCATACCGTTTTGGTGGCCGAGGATGATCCGCAGCGCGCCGAATTCGAACGGCTGGCGACGATGGACCTGATGGATGTGCGCATCGTGCCGGCGGTGGGGTGCGAAGCGATCGCGCGCCACGCATTCGACCATGTCAACACGTTCGCTGCGCGTGAAACCCAGGGCCGGGTCTGGCTGGAACGGGTGGAAGTACGCGAACATGCCGGCAATTCGGCGAGCTACGCGCCGCCGCCGCCCGGATAAACCGAAAGGGTTCCCATGTCGCGCCTGTTGACCGCAATCACCCCTGCCCTTCCCGATGACGGCACAACGGGGGCGCTCGCCGGGCGGGTGTGGCGGCCGGATTGCGGCGGGCCGAGCGTGGTGGCGATCCGTGATGACGGGGTGATCGATATCAGTGGCGCCTTCCCCACCATGCGCGATCTCGCCGAAATGGCTGATCCGGCGGCGCGCCTGCGGGCGGCGACGGGCGAAAATCTCGGCGCGCTTGAGGTGATTTTGGCCAATACGCCGGTGGATCATCGCGATCCGGGGCGGCCCTGGTTGCTGGCCCCGATCGACTTGCAGGCAATCAAGGCGGCCGGGGTCACCTTCGCCAATTCGATGCTGGAACGGGTGATCGAGGAACGCGCGCGCGGCAATTCGGACGCCGCCGCCGGGCTGCGGGCTGAGGTTGAACGGCTGATCGGTGACGATCTTTCCACCCTCAAGCCGGGCTCCGATCAGGCGATGGCGCTGAAGGCGGCACTGATCAAAGCCGGCGCCTGGAGCCAGTATCTCGAAGTCGGCATTGGCCCCGACGCCGAAATTTTCACCAAGGCGCAGCCGATGGCCGCGATTGGCACCGGCATGGATGCGGGGGTGCATCCTGGCTCATCGTGGAATAATCCGGAGCCGGAAGTGGTGCTGGTGGTGAACAGCGCCGGCGTGATTGTCGGTGCCAGCTTGGGCAATGACGTGAATTTGCGCGATGTCGAAGGGCGATCGGCGCTGCTTCTCGGCAAGGCCAAGGATAATAATGCGTCCGCATCGGTCGGCCCGTTCGTGCGGTTCTTCGATGCCAGCTTCGGGATTGACGATGTGCGCAATGCGGTGATTTCGCTGACTGTCGCGGGTGAGGATAATTTCCGCCTGGAAGGCGCGTCATCGATGGCGAAAATCAGCCGCGATCCGCTGGATCTGGCCGGGCAAATGCTCAACGCCCATCACCGCTTTCCCGATGGCGCGGTGCTTTATTGCGGCACCATGTTCGCCCCGGTGCAAGATCGCGGCGCGCCCGGCCAGGGCTTCACCCATCGCACTGGGGATATCGTGACGATTGCGACGCCCAAGCTCGGGCGCCTGGTCAATCGGGTGCGGCCGACCGACCAGTGCGAGGCATGGGGCTTCGGCGCCGGGGCGTTGATGCGCAATCTGGCCAAACGTGGGCTGCTGGGATGATATCGCTCGCGCTCTATCTCGCCTTTTGTGCCGCGGCAATTGTGCTGGTGCTGATCCCCGGGGCGAGCGTGCTAACGGGTGGGTTGCTAGTGGGGCGGGGATTGGGCTGGCGCTGGCGCGGCGACCCTAGTTAGCCCACTGGGGCTCTTTTATCGGCAGATTTGCATTCCGAATCGTTTTGGAATAGCTGAAATCCAAGACTCAAATCGTTTCGGGGAACTGACCACTGTCACTCGTCCGCATTGCCCGTGCGCTTGGCCTGTCCGTCACCACGGTGTCACGTGCCCTCGCCGGGTATGACGACGTCGCTGCCACCACGCGCGCGCGGGTGACGGATGAGGCCACACGGATCGGCTATCGCCCCAATGAGGCCGCGCGCCGGCTACGCCGAGGGCGGGCGGAAGCGGTGGGGGTGGTGCTGCCCACCGGGCCAGGCCAGTTTGAGGACCCGTTCTTCCTGCGCATGCTTGCCGCCATCGGCCCAGCGCTGAACCGCGCCCAGCTTGATCTGTTGGTCACCACCGCGGCACCGGGTGCAGATGAACTGCGCGCCTACCGCCATCTGGTGGAAAACCGCAAAGTCGATGGGGTGCTCGTCGCCCGCACCCGTCGCCGCGATGACCGTATCGCCTATCTGCTCGATCAAGGTTTTCCCTTCGTCGCGCACGGACGCAGCGAAACCAGCCAGCCGTTCGCCTATGTCGATATTGACGGCGAAACTGCCTGCCGAGAGGCGACCCAGCGGTTGCTGGATTTCGGCCATCGCCGCATCGCCCTGATTAATGCCCTGCCGATCTACATGTTCGCCGCCCATCGTCGCGCCGGCTGGCAAGCCGCCCTCGGCGCCCC
The DNA here is from genome assembly GCA_025352995.1 of Acetobacteraceae bacterium. Lineage (GTDB taxonomy): Bacteria > Pseudomonadota > Alphaproteobacteria > Acetobacterales > Acetobacteraceae > CAITOL01. Next base: position 7,790 of record JANXRN010000070.1, on the reverse strand, counting down.
CGGGCCACTGCGTGAAGTGGAACCAAGCGAGGAAAACGGCTTCCATGCCATGCGCGACCTGCTGGCCAAGGAAGCCCCGACCGCGGTGCTGTGTGCCACCGACCGCATCGCCGTCGGTGCGCTGCACGCGCTCGCCCATGCCGGCATGCGGGCGGGGCAGGATGTCGCGCTGATCGGCTATGACGACTTGTCGCTCGCCAGCTATACCGATCCACCGCTGACCACCATCGCCCAGCCGATCGAGCAGGCGGCGCGGCGGATGGTGGAAATGCTGCTCGCCCGCATCGGTGGCGCGCCCGCCGACGGGATGCAGGAAATTCTGCAGGCCAAACTGATCGAACGTGCCTCGGACGGACCGCCAAGGGCCGCTACAATATCATTCCTGGGAGAAAACAATGACCAAGCATCCCCGCACCCTGCTCATCGTTAGTGCCGCCCTGCTCGCGCTCGCAGCCCCTGTGCGCGCCCAGCAATCCACCGTGTTTCTGTCGAGCCAACTCCGCCCGGTGGAGAGTGCGCAGATCATGCGCACACAAATCCTCAAGGGGTACGCCGGCAAGGTCGAGTTCGTGCCGGAGCAGCCGGCGGAATTGGTGGTGCGTTTGCAGGCCGAAAAACAGGCCGGCAAAAGCACCATCAGCCTGGTGGCAGGCGTACATGGCGAATTGCAGCCGCTGGTGCCGGCCGGCATTCTGACCCCGCTTGACGATGTGGCCGCCACGCTCAAGGCGCGCGGATTTGCCCCCGAACTCCTCGCGCTGGGTAAATTCGGCACCGACCATCAGCTCATGATCCCGTGGATGCAGGCGACGTACGTCATGGTCGCTAACAAGAAGGCACTGCCCTATTTACCGGCCGGGGCGGATATCAACGCGCTTACCTACGCCCAACTCGCCGACTGGGGTGCGGCACTGCAAAAGGCGACCGGCAAGCGGCTGCTCGGCTTCCCGGCCGGGCCGACCGGGTTGATGCATCGTTTCTTTGAGGGCTTTCTGTTGCCGAGCTACACCGGCGGGGTGGTCACCACCTTCAAATCCCCCGAGGCGATCGTCGCGTGGACCGAATTCGCCGCGCTGTGGAAATTCGTCACCCCCAATTCGACCAACATCAACTTCATGCAAGAACCGCTGCTGACCGGCGATGTCTGGGTCGGGTTCGACCATATTGCCCGGGTGATCGACGCGCTGACCAAACAGCCGAATGATTTCGTCACCTTCCCTGCGCCCGCGGGCCCCAAGGGGCGCGGCTGGATGCCGGTTCTGGTCGGGCTGTCGATCCCCACCGGGGCGCCCGATGTCGCTGGCGCCAAGGCGCTGATCGATCATCTCACCTTGCCGGCGACGCAAATCATCACTGCCTCCACCGTCGGCTTCTTCCCGGTGACATCGGCCGCCCTACCGCCTGACCTCAGCCCCGGCATGACGCTCGCGGTTTCCGCGGTGCAAAAAACCGGCGCTGCCAAGGACGGGATTGCAACGCTGTTGCCGGTCGGTTTGGGGGCAAAGTCGGGCGAGTTCGACAAGATATTTCTCGACACGTTTCAGCGCGTGGTGTTGCGCGGTGAAAAGCCGGACGCGGTCCTCGCCCGCCAGGGTGCGGCACTCCAGGCGCTGATGGCCGAAACTGGCGCGCCGTGCTGGCGGCCAGACCCGGTCAGCGCAGGCGCCTGCCAGGTGAAATAATCGTCCGATGCCAATCCGCTGGTTGCCCTACGCCCTGATTGCGCCGGCCGCCCTGTTTCTGGGCGTGCTGTTTGTTATCCCACTGGTACAAACCGGCGCGCTGGCCTTTCAGGTTCACGACGCTTGGGCGCTGGGCAACTTCACCCGCATGACCGGGGACCTCAACTTCGCCGATGCGCTGCGCAACAGCTTTCAACTGGTGCTGGTCGCGGTGCCCGTGCAGCTATGTCTGGCCATGGGTATGGCGATGATGCTGCGCCATTTGCAGCGCGGGCGGGCGATCGTTTTGTGGGTGTGGTCGATCCCGCTGGGGATTTCCGATCTCGCGGCCGGGCTGGTTTGGCTCACTATCCTCACCGACCAAGGCTATCTGAACTCGGTGCTGTTCCATCTCGGCGTCATCGCGGCGCCGGAAGGCTGGCTCACCTACGAAACCCCGTTCGCGCTGTTCATGGCGGTGGCGATTGCGGAAATCTGGCGCGCCACCGCCATCGTGTTGCTTATTCTGGTCGCCGGCGTGCAAATGCTGCCGAAGGAATATGGCGAAGCCGCCGCCGTGTTCGGCGCCTCGCCCTGGCAGGCCTTCACAAAGGTGACGCTGCCGCTGCTCAGACCGTCCATCCAAAGCGCGTTGATCTTGCGCACCGTGCTCGCGTTTGAGGCGTTCGCGGTGGTGATGGCGCTGGGCGGGCGCAATTTTCCGGTGCTGGTCAGCGAAGCGTACGCTTGGAAGCATTTCAATCAGGATACCGGGGTGGCCGCCGCCTACGCGCTGGTGATCATGGCGATTTCGGTGGCCGCAACCTTGGTCTTCCTGCGCCTGCTGCGCACCCCGGTCGAGCAGCAGACATGACCCTGCGGCGCGGCATTTTCCTGTCCGGCATCGGCGTCATCAGCGCCTGGGTGCTGCTGCCGATCTGGCTGATTGCCGCAAGCGCGGTCGGTGGGCAGGGCCAGATCAGCGCCTGGCCCAAGCCATTGTGGCCTGCTGGCGGCACGCTTGATGGGCTCGCCAGCTTTCTGGCGATCGAAGGCGTGTGGAAAGCGACGGCAAATTCGGTGGCGGTGGCACTGCTCACCATGGCCATGGCCATCTTGCTCGGCGCGCCCGCCGGCTACGCGCTCGCCCGCTTCAACTTCCGGGGGGCAAATCTGTTCCGGGTGCTGGTCCTGATGACGCGGGCCTTCCCGGTCGCCATCCTGGCGCTCCCGCTCACGGTCAGTTTCATCCGCTTTGGCGTTTATGATACCGCGTTTGGGGTGGCGCTGATGCACACCACCCTGGCGCTGCCGTTCGCGGTGCTGGTGTCGGCAAGCCTGTTCCAGGCCATTCCGCGCGAATTGGAAGAAGCCGCCTGGGTGTTCGGCTGCACACGTTGGCAAGCCGCAATGCGGGTGGTGCTGCCGCTGGCACTGCCCGGCATTGTCGCGACCGCCATCTTCGCCTTCGTGATTTCCTGGAATGAGGTGTTTGCCGCGTCCGTGCTGACCGTCCGCAACCGCACCCTGACCGCCTATCTGCTGGCGGTGCTGTCGGAAAGCCCGATGCATTTGCAGTTCGCCGGGGGCTTTCTGCTGATCGTGCCGTCGGTGCTGTTCATCTTTCTGGTGCGCAAGCATCTGTTTGCCATGTGGGGCATTGCCAACCGATGACGGGATTCTGACATGGCAGGCGTTGTGATCGACGGTATCAGCAAATCCTTCGGCGGCACGGTGGCGCTTGCAGCCCTCGACCTCGATGTCGCCGATCGGGAATTTCTTGCGCTGCTTGGCCCATCCGGCTGCGGCAAGACAACCTTGCTACGCATTATCGCCGGCCTCGAAACCGCTACCACCGGGCGGGTGCTGATCGGCGGGCGCGATGTGACGCAGTTGCCGCCGCGCGCACGCGGGCTTGCCATGGTGTTCCAGAATTATGCGGTGTTTCCGCATTTGCGGGTGCGCGACAACATTGCCTTCGGGTTGAAAATGAGCGGCGCCGACCGCGATCGTATCGCCCGCCAGGTTCGCCGCACTGCGGGGCTACTGCAACTCGAACCCTATCTCGACCGCTACCCCGCCCAGCTGTCCGGCGGCCAGCGCCAGCGCGTCGCGGTGGCGCGGGCACTGGCGGTCGAGCCGGCGCTGCTGCTGATGGACGAGCCGCTTTCCAACCTCGACGCGCTATTGCGGCTCGACATGCGCGCCGAACTGAAAGACGTGCTGCGCGAAGCCGGCACCACCACCATTTACGTCACCCATGACCAGACCGAAGCGATGGCGCTGGCCGACCGCATTGCCGTGCTGCATGGCGGGCAGATCGAGCAAATTGGCAGCCCCAGCGCCATTTACCACACCCCCGCCACCCGCTTTGTGGGCGGCTTCGTCGGCGCCCCGCCAATGAATTTCCTGCGCACCGCGGACGGCCGGCTGATGGGCATCCGCCCCGAAGACATCGATCTGGTCGACGAAGATGCGGGCTTGGCCTTTCGGGTCAGCGTGGTGGAGCCATTGGGGGCGCAAACCTTGCTGACCGGAACCACCGACGGCCAGTTGCTGCGGGTGGCGCTAGCAGGCGAGCATGCGATCGCCACCGGTGCCGCCCTTTACCTTCGCCCGCGCCCGGATCGCATCCGCTGGATGGATGCCGCCACCGGCCGGGCCATTGCCGCAGGATAAGCATGTCAGACCGTATCGCCGCCGCCCAGGCCACTTTGCGTGCCAATGATCGCGGCGGCTACACCGTGCCCAACCCGCATATTTACCCGTTCCAATGGAATTGGGATTCTGCCTTCGTTGCCATGGGCTTCGGCACGTTCAACGCCGCGCGCGGCTTCGATGAAATCGACACGCTGCTGAAGGGCCAATGGGAAAACGGGCTGGTGCCGCACATTGTGTTTCACGCCCCGGCGGATAATTACTTCCCCGGCCCATCTGTGTGGGGCACCAACCAGTCGGTGCCCACGTCGGGCATCACCCAATGCCCGGTGCTGGCCTCGGCGGCGCGCCATCTGTGGGAACACGCGCCCGACCGGGCGCTGGCGGATGCGCGGATGGCGCAAATCTACCCTGGTCTGATCCGTTACCACGCCTGGTGGCGCCAGACCCGCGACCCGCATGGCACCGGGCTGGTCGCCACGTTGCACCCATGGGAAACCGGCAGCGATAACTCGCCGGCCTGGGATGGGCCGCTGGCGCGGGTGCCGACCGAAACCGTCACTGAAATCATCCGCCGCGATACCGGTGTGGTGGACCCCGCCATGCGCCCACACGCGCATGACTATCAGCGCTATATCCATCTGGTGGACGCGTTCCGCGGCGTGGCCTGGGACCCGGCGCGCATGCTCGCGGCAAGCCCGTTCCGGGTCGCCGATATCGGCACCAACGCGGTGCTGCTGCGGGCCAACCAGGATCTTATGGCGCTCGGTGAACGTTTCGGCACCGCGCCGGAACGCGCGGCGCTTGCAGCCCACAGCGACCAGATGCGGGCCGCCATCGCCCGCCAGTGGGACAGCGCGGCCGGCATTTTCTACGCCCGCGACCTGATCGCCGACGCGCCGATCCGGGTGGGTACATCGGCTGGGTTTCTGCCACTCTGGGGCGGCGCCGCACCCCCTCACCAGGCCGCCAGTTTGGCTGCAACGCTTGGGCGCTGGGCCAGCAAAGTGGCGTATCTGGTGCCCTCCACCGACCCTGACGATCCGCGCTACGAGCCGCGGCGCTATTGGCGCGGGCCGATTTGGTCGGTGGTGAATTGGATGATCGCACGCGGCTTCGCGGCCCATGGGCACTCCGCGCTGGCGCGTCGGATTGACGCTGATACGCGGGCGTTGGTGACGAAAAACGGCTTCTGGGAATATTTCGATCCGCGCGACGGGACCGGGCTGGGCGGGCCGGATTTTTCTTGGACAGCGGGGATCGACCTCGTTCTGGGCACGGACGGGGCTACGCCGGCAACCAGCCCCAGCGCTTCATCAGCCCAAACCAGCGCCGCCCCTGCATGCTGAACAGGATCATCGCGAGCAGGCTGCCGGTTCCGATCGGCACCCGCACCACCATCGCCATCGTGGTATCAAATGCAATCGCCGCCCATAAATAGAACCCGGCTTTGAGGATGAAGTAGCCGACCCAGGCCCAGGTCATGATCTGGAAGAAGCGGCGCGTATCGGCGTGGTCGGGGATTTCGGCGGTTTGCCAGGTTCGCGCGATTTCGAGCGCCAGCGGCGTGCCGGAAATGGTGGCGGCGAAGACGAAGGCGGTGATCAAATTGGTCAGCACGGCTTCGAATTTCAGCATGAACGGGTCTTCGACCCAGAGATCGACGCAGCCGAAACCAATCGTGGTCAGGCTGATGACCCAGAAGATGCGGGTGAGCTTTTCCTTCATCACCACCCGGCGGATCAGATCGACCACCACATACAGCACCGTCGCCAGGATCGCGCCCTTCAGCCCGACAATCCAGCGCATGATCAGAAAAACCCCGAGCGAGCCGAGATCGTTGCTGACCTGCTGCAGCGGTTTGGGGATTTCGAATTTCATGCCGCTACCCGCATCACCGGACGGCGGCGTGGCAGGCGGGAAATCAGGAAGCCGATGACGATAAGATTGAGCAAATTGCTGGCAACCCCGATTTCAAACGACGGGGCGTAGGAGCCGAAGGCGTCGTAAATCGCGCCGCCCAACCAGCCACCGACGGCCATGCCGAGCAGGCCGCCGAAAACCACCACCGGCACCCGCCAGCCGGCTTCACTGGCGGGGAACAGTTCGCGCAAGGTCAGAATATAGTTCGGCACAATCCCGGCAAAGCCGAGGCCGAAGGCGGCGGAGACGGCGAACAGGCCAATTTCGTCCTGGGTGGTGAGGAACAGCGCGAGGGTGATCATTTGCGCGGTCGAGCCGAGCAGGATGGACCACAGCCCGCCGATCTTGTCGCCAGCCCAGCCCCAGAACTGGCGGCTGATGAACGCGCATCCGAGCATAACGGACAGCATCGCCGCACCATGGGACGGGCTGAAGCCAAGATCGGTGCAGAAACTGACGAGATGGACGCTCGGCTGCGCCATCGGGATGCAGCACAGGAAAATCGCCAGCGACAGCAAGATCATCACCAGATTGGGCGACAGGCCGAGCACGCGCGCGCCGGCGGCAGGCCCTGCCCCCGCGCTTCCGGCTTCAGGCGGGCGCGGCGGGGCGCGCAGGAAAATCAGCGCCAGCGGGACGATGACGATGGCTTCGAGCACGCCGAACGCCATCGAGGTGGCGCGCCAGCCATAATGGGCGGTGCCGAGCTCGAAAACCGTCGGCCAGACCGCGCCGGCGACATATTGGCCGCTGGTGATGAGTGCCAACGCCGTGCCGCGGCGACGGTCAAACCAGCGGCTGACATAGGTCATCAAGGGCGCATTCATCGCGCCATTGCCGAGCAGGCCGAGCAGCAGGCCATAGCCAATATACAGCCCCCAGGCGCCGCCGATGGTGGCGACCGCGAGGCCGGCCGCTGCCATCAACCCACCGAACATGGTGGTGCGACGCACGCCGATGCGTTCCGCCGCCCAGCCGAGCGGGATGCCGCCAAGGCCAGTGCCGAAGCTCGCCAATGCCGAGGCGAGCGCCGGCACCGAGCGTGGCACGTCCAGATCGGTCGCAATCGGCTTCAACGCCACCACAATTACCAATGGCGCACCGTAGGTCACCGACAAGATCGCCAGGCACGCGAACGCCACCACCCATGATGCAGGGGTTTCGATGCTGTCGCCGGCCTGCATGGCTCAGGCTTCCTGATAGGTCGCGACGAAGGCTTCGAGGCGGTCCATCGCAGTGGTCAGCAATTCGGTGCTTTTGGCGTAGCACAGCCGGATATAGCGTTCCGACCCCTTCCCGAAGGATATCCCCGGCGCCATGCCAACGCCGGCTTCGGCCACTGCGCGTTTGCAGAACGCCAGCGTATCGTTCACGCCCTCGACCTCAAACATTGCGTAAAAAGCGCCGGTGTTGGGGATGTTGCGCACCCGGGGCATACGGGCGAGCCGGTCATTGACCAACGCGCGGCCCTGCCCGCAACGGTCCGCGAAATATTTCACGAATTCCTCGCCGTGGCGCAACGCCGCGATGGCGCCGTGCTGGGAGAAT
>JANXRN010000067.1 GCA_025352995.1 Acetobacteraceae bacterium | reverse complement strand
CCAAGCCAATGCGCCCAAGCCGGTTGCCAAAGTCGCCGAACCTGCGCCTGCCCCGGTTCCCGCACCAGCGCCGGTGGCCAAAGCCGTGCCGGCCCCGGCAAAGCCGGTTCCAGCCCCGGTTGTGGCGGCCGCCAAGCCCGCGCCATCGGGGACGGTGGTGCAGCTTGCGGCCTTGGTGACCGAAGCGGGCGCGCACGCGGAATGGGACCGGCTAGCGAAGAAAATGCCGGATGTCTTTGCCGGGCATAAGCCGGTGGTGACCAAGCTCGAACGCGACGGCAAGATTTTCTGGCGCCTGCGCACCAGCGGCTTCACCGACGCAGCCCAGGCGGCGATGTTCTGTGTGAAGGCGAAGGCGGGCGGGGTTGGGTGCATTGTGGAGAAGGGGTGAGGGGGCGGCGGGGGTGGGTGGAGATCAAGCGCGCAAATGCGCTTTGAAAGCGTATTCCTTGACAGACGCTGGGCGTATTCACTATTTTTTAGAACGCCCAAAGACGCAACCTGACGAGAACCATGCCCCGCGCCAGCCTCAAGACCTCTCCCCGATTTGCGATGGAAATCCCGCCGCCGCAAAAAGCGCGGCTGATGCGGGCGGCAGCGCTGGAGCATACCACGCTCAAGGATTTCCTGCTGCGCGCTGCCCTCGGGGCGGCTGAAACGGTGATCGACAAGGCCGAACGCATCGCGCTGTCCGAGCGTGATACGCAAATTGTGCTCGATTTGCTCGATAATCCGCGCGACGCAAACCCGCATATGGTGGCCGTTCTGAAGGCGCGCCTGCCCGCGTGACGCAGCTCCCGACTTGGCGCGAAGAGGCCATTGATAAGCGGCACGACCGCAAATCGTTCGATTGCGGGCAAGCCGAATTGAATGCGTTCTTCGCCCAATATGCCCGTCAGTCCCATGACGGCGGCTCGGCAAAGACCTATTGCGCGATCGATCGTGCTGACGGGAAAACAGTGCTCGGCTTTTATACGATCAGCCCGGCACAGGTGGATTTGCACCGTATTCCGCTGGAAGCTCGACCGCCCGGCGCTCCCCGCCATGCGCTGGGGGGCTTTCGGCTGGCGCGGCTCGCGGTGGCCAAGCAGTTTCACGGTCACAGCCTTGGCGGGCAAATGCTGGCAAATGCGATCGAGCGCTGCATGCTGGTATCGCTTCAGGTTGGCGGGACGGCGCTGTTCATTGATGCCAAGGACGCAGCAGCGGCGCGCTGGTACGCACGCTATGGTGCGCGGCCGCTGGAAGACCGCGCATTGTCGCTGGTGATGTCATTCGCGGAATTTGCCAAAGCGAAGCTGGCGGCTGGCGCTTAGCGCCCGGAGTTTTCGGACGGAGGCTAAGCTGTTCTTTTTGTGAACAAAAAGAACCAAAAAAACTTGCTCTGACGGGACTGCCTGGCCGTTGGCTTGGGTACTCGGTGGGAAATATATTGACAAACAAAACAGGTTATTTTATATGATTAAAAATGTTTTCATTTATTCCCTTCCTCACTGTGCTGCAAGCGGCCCTCGCGGTTGCATCCAAGCGCGACTTGCGCATGCCGATGTTCTTCGTCGCGCTGTGCAATCGCGTCGGGCGCATGGGCCGGCGGTTGGAGAGGCTGCTGATGCAGTGGCGGGCTGGGGCGCTGCCGGTGAAGCGGGAGCGCGCGTCGGAGAAGGGCATGCGAACCGAGCGGGTGCGCACGGCGAGTTTGAGCTTCCCGACGGGGCATGGCTGGTTGCTTGGCCGGGTGCCCGATATTTGCCAGCGGATCGGATCATTGGAGCTTTTGCTGACGCAGGAGGAGTGTGTCCGGTTTCTCGCAGACGTTCCGGCGGCCAGGAAGATTATGGGCGTGCTGGAGCGGATGTTGCTTCCGGTGGCTGGCAAGCCGGTGCCGAAGATGAAGCGCGCGGCGGTTTGGCCGCCCTTGGCATGGCAAAGGGCGGTTGAGCAGGCGGGGATGCAGGTCGGGCCGACGCGGCGCTTGGAATGGAATTAGCGGCTTTGGAAGATGTGCGTTTATTTTGTTACGATATCGCAACAAATATCAAGAATACCCAACCCAACGGGCAGGAAGTAGCGTCGGAGAAAGTTTTTTTGCTTCTTTTTGTTCACAAAAAGAAGAATCCTTACTTCCCCTTTATCGGCGGCATAACATCCGTCGGCAACGGGCAAACATAAGGATTATGCTCCGTCCGAGCCGCATAATCCGCCTTGGCGGCAGAAATCACGGCAGGATTATTCAAAGCCTCCACCGCGGTTGCCGCCATGATCTTGGCGACGTGGATCATGCCTTTATGGGCGATGCCGGACTTGCCTTGGGCGGTAAGCTGCCAGCTATGGCCAGGCGTGCCGATGGCGTAGGTGGCGCCGCGGGCTTGGACGGTGGGGACGACCCAGCTGACATCGCCGACGTCGGTTGATCCCATCATGGGCGCGCCTTTGGCATCGAGCGGCACGATGGCGTCGCAGAGCGGTTGGGTGAGGTCGGGTTTCTGCCCAATGCGGCGGAAGGCGGAAATGATGTCTTCGGCGGACAGGGTGGTTTGGATCTGGCGGGCGTATTCGCGGTCGGAATCGTCGAATTGCGGCGGGCCGAGCCGTTCGAAGGCGCGGAACATCGCCTGTTCGAGGGGGGTGTTGCCGAGCAGGTTGGATACCGCGCTGATCACTTGGGTTTCGACTTTGGTTTCGGTCATCAGGGCTGCGCCTTCGGCGACTTTTTTGACCCGTTCGATCAGCGGCCAGAGTTCGGGCAGTTCGCGGGCGCGGATGGCGTAGCGGACTTTGGCTTTCGCTTGCACGACGTTGGGGGCGACGCCGCCGCCATCGAGCATGGCGTAGTGGATGCGGGCGTCGGACGGCATGTGTTCGCGCATGTAGTTGACGCCGACATTCATCAGTTCGACGGCGTCGAGCGCAGAGCGGCCGAGATGGGGGGCGGCAGCGGCATGGCTGGCGCGGCCGGTGAAGGTGAAATCGATGCGGGTATTGGCGAGCGACATGGCGTCATTCACCCCGGAAAACGCGGACGGATGCCAGGAAATTGCGATATCGACATCCTTGAAAGCGCCTGCGCGCACCATGAAGGATTTCGCCGCGCCGCCTTCTTCGGCCGGGCAGCCGTAATAGCGCACGCGGCCCTTGATGCCGTTGGCTGCCATCCAGTCCTTGACCGCGGTGGCGGCGAGGAGCGAGGCGGTGCCGAGCAGATTATGCCCGCAGCCATGGCCGAGACCATTGCCGGGCAGCGGCTTGGGTTCGGCGATGCCGGCTTCCTGGGACAGGCCGGGGAGCGCGTCATATTCGCCGAGGATGGCGATCACCGGACCGTCAACGCCCGCTTCGCCCATCACCGCGGTCGGGATGCCGGCGACGTTGCGGGTGACGCGGAAGCCTTCGGCTTCGAGCATGGCGGTGTGCTCGGCGGTCGAGACGTATTCGTCATAGGCGATTTCGGGCTTGTCCCAGATGCGGTCGGCCAGGGCCTCGTATTGCGGGCGCTTGTCGTCCACTAATTGCCAGATCGGCTCGATATTTTGCATGGCGTGGGTCCTTAATTATGGAGTCCGATGGACAGGATGCGGGCGGCGGCCTGCGACATGCGTTCGCCATCATGGCCGACGTCGGGGACATCGATGATGGTCCAGGCGCAGGGGATGCCAAGCCGGGCGGCCTGGGCGCGGGCGGTGGCGATGAAGTTGTGGGCGCGGGCGTAACGGGTTGGGCCTTGCGCCATCGCGGGTTTGGTGCGGGGGAAATGTTCCGATGTGGTGTCGATATCGGCGGTGCCGGCCATCACGATGAGGCGAAAGCCGAGCAGGCGGCGGAGATCATCGTCGGTAAGGCCAGTGCCGCCGAGGCCGAACGGATAGGCGACATCGAAGGTCGGCATCGCGTAGGTGCCGGCGTTGGCGCTGACCGCCATTCGGACATGGTCCCGCAGCCCGAGTTCGATCATGCGATGCACAAACTGCCCGCCGGCGGAATGGCCCCACGCGCCAAAGGTGCGGCGGCGGGTCAGGTCCTGTTCGCGCAACCCGTCAAAGACGAGTCTATCCAGCCCATAGGTCCATTCCGTGCGCGGTTTCTCGCGGCCGGTGGTGTTGGTGCGGTTGCCGAAATTATACCAGGCGGCGCGCGGGAAGCCCTCGTCGGGGAATTCTGGCGCGATCACCAGCAAATTGGCCTTGTCGACCAGCGGCAGCCAGAAATCGCGATAGTCGGCGCCATTGCGAAGGACGCCGTGATGGACGAACAGCACTGGCGTTGCGTGGGTGAAATGCCGTGGGCGGGCGCTGTGCAGAACGATACGCCGGCCGGGCAGGGTCGGCAGTTCGATGTCGAGATCGTTGCGACCGGGGCGGATGACGAGGGGGCTGAGGTCGATCATGGTGCGACGATAGGACGAGGCTGCCGGTCGCGCCAGTGGCTCGGTGCCGCGTCAGGCGGCCATCAGTTCGCGATATCGTGCGTCGAACCGGCTTGTGCGGTCACCCGACTGGCCGTCATCGGGACCCATGCGGTAAACATAGATCGACGCGATATCGATCCCACCCATCTGGATGTTGCGAAAGGCATGCGCGGTCCGCTCGACCCGCAAATTCGTCACGATCCGATCAAAACCCGTCTCATTCGGACTGGCAATGCGAATATCCAGCGGCGAAATGCCTTCCGGCAAATGCAACTTTCCGAACAAGGCGGCAAGACGCTCATAAACCCACGCCGGTCCCTTGCTGTCGATCATTGGGCTGACCAGCAAGTACCACCACCGTTCGGCATCGCGGTCATAGGCCCAGGCCGCCCCGAGCGCCGCGAAGCCGAATGCATCGGTCAAGGTCAGCAGCTTCGCGCCGCTATCCTTGCGGAGATCATCGAGCGTCACGGTTGTAGTAGCCACGACAGCAATCCTCCATCCACGGCTGAAAGCATATCCCGTGCGCGAACAGCGGGAAACTCACGCGGATCATACCGAGTCTCATTACGCCAATCCTTGGCGATCAGGAAGGCAATTCCGCGCTGGGTTCCCGCGGTCGCCGCATCCGCCAGCATCGAAGTCAACCCGGCTTCGGAGGCAAGCTCCACCAGATTGTGGCTATAGAGGCGTCGATTGCCGTACCTA
>JANXRN010000023.1 GCA_025352995.1 Acetobacteraceae bacterium | reverse complement strand
GGGTCGAGGGGGCGGCGCCCCTCGCCTTGCTTCCTTACCCGCTCACCCCTTCGCAGGTTTGCTGTCGTTGGCTGGCGGTGGGTCGGTCAGGACGGTGGTGATGGTTTCGCGCAGGATTTTGACTTTGACCCCGGGGGCGATTTCGACTTCGATTTCGCTGGTGCCGTCTTGGGCTTTGGTGACGAGGCCGATGATGCCGCCGCCGGTGACGACGCGGTCATTGCGTTTGACGGCGGCGAGGCGGGCTTTGAGGGTTTTTTGTTGTTGTTGTTGCGGCCGGATGAGCAGGAAGTAGAACACCACGAAGATCAGCACGATGGGCAGGAACTGGCCGTAGGAGGCGAAGGTTCCGGCGAAGTCTTGGGCGTAGGCGGGCGAGATGAGCATTGGGTTTGGGGTCCTGGGTTGCGGCGCGATGCGGCGGACCATAGTTTCCGCCCCTCGCACGTCAAGCGTGGCGATGGTTGGTGAAGGTTTTATGATGGTTGATCGGGATTTATTGGCGGTTGCGACGCGGATTGCGGAGGCTTTGGAGCGTTTGGCGCCACCGCCGCCGGTGCGGGTTGGGTTGGGCGGGGCGGATGCGTTTGTGTGGCATCCGGTGCCTGGGCATTTACAGCCGGTGCCGGTGGTGAGCCGGGTGGCGGTTGATTTGCTGCTGGGGATTGATCGGCCGAAGACGTTGTTGATGGACAATACGCTGCGGTTTGCGGCGGGGCATCCGGCGAATAATGCGATGTTGTGGGGCGCGCGCGGAACCGGGAAATCGTCTTTGGTGAAGGCGGTGCATGCCGAGGCGAATGCGCGGATGCCGGGCAGTTTGGCGCTGATTGAGATCCATCGGGCGGATATTGCGACGTTGGACGGGTTGTTGGCGCAGTTGCGCGGGGCGGCGCGGCGCTGTCTGATTTTCTGTGATGATTTGTCGTTTGAGCGCGAGGACGCGGATTACAAGGCGCTGAAATCGGTGTTGGATGGTGGGATTGAGGGTCGGCCGGAAAATGTGCTGTTCTATGCGACATCGAACCGGCGGCATTTGATGCCGCGCGACATGATTGAGAATGAGCGGGCGAGTGCGATTAACCCGTCGGAAGCGGCCGAGGAGAAGATATCGCTATCCGATCGGTTCGGGCTGTGGATTGGGTTTCATAATATCGACCAGGATACGTATTTCGCGATGGTTGCGGCGTACGCGAAGGATTTTGGCCTGGCGATCAGCGACGAAGATTTGCTGGCCCAAGCGAAGGAGTGGACAGTGACTCGCGGCGCCAGGTCGGGCCGGGTGGCGTGGCAGTTCATTCAGGATTTGGCGGGACGATTGGGCGAAACGGGAGAAAAACAATGAACCTTAACGGTACAGTCGCCTTGGTCACGGGCGGCAATGGCGGGCTGGGGCAGCGGATTTGCCACGCCTTGGCGAAGGAAGGCGCTCATATCGCGGTGATGTATGCGCAAAGCCGCGACCAGGCCGAAGCGGTGGCGCGGGAACTGGCATCGACTTACCAGATCAATGCGGCAGCCTTTGCCTGCGACATTACCGATGGCGCAGCGATCGCGCGGCTGGTGGCCGATGTCACCGCGCGGTTCGGCCGGCTCGATATTCTGATCAACGATGCCGCGTTCAATAAATCGGTGCCGTTCAGCGATCTGGATGGGCTGGACGACGCATTCTGGGACAAGATCATGGCGGTTAATCTGACCGGCCCGATGCGGCTGACCAAGGCGGTGGCGCCGGTGATGAAGGCGCAAGGCCAGGGCCGGGTGGTGAATATCTCATCGGTGGCGGGGCTGACGCCGACCGGATCATCCATCGCCTACGCGGTCGCCAAGGCCGGCCTGATCCATCTGACGCGCTGCATGGCGGTGGCCATGGCGCCCGAAACCTTGGTCAATTGCGTGTCGCCGGGGTTGCTGGAAGGCACCCGCGCGACTGCGAATTTACGCGCCGAACAGGTCAACAACGCCGCGGCTGGCGCCTTGCTGAAAAAAGCCGCCGACAAGGATGATTGCGCCGACATGGTGGTGACGATGTGCCGGACGGAGACGATGACCGGGCAGACGATTGTGATTGATGCGGGACGGGTGTTTCACTAGAGGTCAAGAAAGTATCTTCTTTGTTTGAAAACAAAGAAGCAAAAAAAGTGAAAAAAAGTTTTTTTGGTTCTTTTTGTTCACAAAAAGAACTGCTTTCTTATACCAAGCGCCCTTTATGTTGACCCATGAAGAATGGGTCAACGGCGCTTGGTATAAGTCTTTGCTTGGCGCACCGCCGCCGGCCAACCCGGTGCGCAATACCAAGCGCCCGAATGGCTGGAACGGTCAGCCATTCGGGCGCTTGGTATTA
>JANXRN010000011.1 GCA_025352995.1 Acetobacteraceae bacterium | reverse complement strand
GAGTATGATTGCCCGTATGACGGCCAGAAAATGACCGCCGACGAAGCCATTGCCGCGGTGCGCGCCCATCATGCCGACGCGCTGCTGATCACCCATCACACACGCTTCAGCGCCGACCACATCGCGGCGTTCCCGGACCATCTGAAGGTGCTGGCAACCCACAGCGTTGGCACTGATCATATCGATGTCGCCGCCTGCCAGGCGCGCGGCCTGCCGACTACCAACACGCCCGACGTGGTAACCGACTGCACCGCCGACCTTGCCCTTATGCTGATGTTGAATGCGTTCCGCCGCGGCGCGGAATATGATGCGGTGATGCGTGCCGGCTGGCGAACCGCTTACGGCATGGGCGAATTCATGGGCCGGCGAATGAATGGCGCGACCTTGGGCATCCTCGGGATGGGCCGCATCGGCCGCGCGGTGGCGCAACGCGCGCGCGGCTTCGGGATGCGGATTTTGTACTGCAATTCACGCCGCCTGCCGCCAGATTTGGAACTTGGCGCAGAATATGTCGCCGATTTCAACGCCATGCTGCCGCTGTGCGACGCGCTGTCGCTGCACGCGCCGTCCGGCCCCGCGACAACTGGCATCATGAATGCCGACGCCTTCGCCCGGATGAAGCCGGGTGCCGTGTTCGTCAACACCGCCCGCGGCGCGCTGGTGGATGAAGACGCGTTAATCGCCGCCTTGCAATCCGGCCATTTATTCGCCGCCGGCCTCGATGTGTTCCTGAACGAGCCCGCGTTCGACCTGCGTTTCGCCGCCCTCCCGAACGTATTCCTGGTGCCGCATATGGGCAGTTCGTCGGTCGAAACCCGCACCGCGATGGGTTTCCGGGCGCTGGATAATATCGCCGCCGTGCTGGCTGGCAGGCCCGCTTTGGATTCGGTTTGGTAGGGGAAGGAAACGCGTTCTTTTTGTTCACAAAAAGAAGTGCTTCACTCCCCTCCCTGAGGGAGCAAAAAATGTCCGAAAAACAGGGTCTATTCGCCGGCCTGCGCGTGCTCGACTGCGCCAGCTTCATCGCCGGCCCAGCGGCGGCCACCATCATGTCCGATTTCGGTGCGGACGTGATCAAGATCGAACCCCCCGGCGAGGGTGACAGCTACCGCTGGCTCGGCGCACGGCCGGGCGGGCCCGTGACGGAGCATGATTTTGCCTCCCTCCTCACCAGTCGCAACAAGCGCAGCCTGGCGCTGGATTTGAAGACCGATGCCGGGCAGCAGGTGTTGCGACGGCTGGTGGCGTCCGCCGACGTGTTCCTGACCAACTACCCGCTGCCGGTGCGGGACCGATTGAAGCTGGCATATGATGATTTGCGTGGGCTGAATGACCGGCTGATTTACGCCGGCATGTCGGCTTACGGCGAAACCGGGCCGGAAGCCGGCAAGACCGGGTTTGACGCCACGGCCTATTGGGCGCGCAGCGGGCTGATGGATTTGGTGCGGGTGGATGCGGATGCGATGCCCGCGCGATCCACCGCCGGGATGGGCGATCACCCGACATCGCTTGCCCTGTTCGGCGCGATCGTCATGGCGCTGTATCGGCGGGAGAAGACCGGGCTTGGCGGCAAGGTATCAAGCTCGCTGCTGGCATCAGGGCTTTATTCCAACGGCTACATGCTGCAGGCGGTGATGGTGGGCGCGGCCATTCCGCCGCGCCAGCCGCGCGAAATTGTGTCGAACGCGCTGTCGGGAATGTATCACACGTTGGACAAACGCTGGTTGACCTTGGCAATGCTGGCCGAGGAACGCCAATGGCCGGGCCTGCCGGGGGTGCTCGGGCGGCCCGATCTGCTGGACGACCCGCGCTTTGCCACGAACGCAACGCGGCGGGCCAACGCGCGGGCGCTGTTTGATATTCTGGACGCGATTTTCCCGACCCGGACCCTGGCCGACTGGCGCGCGGTGCTCGATGCGGTCGGCATCACCTTCGGCATTGTCGGCACGACGGATGAAGCGGCGGACGACGCGCAGGCGCATCTGATCGGCGCCATCCGTCCGTTCGCCGATCGGCCGGGGATGACGGTGGACAGCCCGATCATTCTCGATGGCGAAGACAAAACCCCGCCACGCCAGGCGCCGGAGGTTGGGCAGCACAGCGCAGAAATCCTCGCCGAGGCGGGGTATTCGGGGGCCGAAATTGTAGCACTTCTGGCCGCGAAAGTCATCGCGTGACAGACCCTGTCGCCGCAATTCCCGAAGCGGGCGCGACCGGCGCGGTGGCCGCGATCTTCGCCGATATTCGCGCCATCACCCGGGTCGGGGTTGTGAACCTGATCTGGCGGCATCTGGCGACCATTCCGGGCGGGCTTGAATGGGCATGGCAGTCGGTGCGGCCGCGCTATGAAGATGGCGCCCTGGCCGATGCTGCCGATCGGTTGCGCGCGGGCCTCGTGGTGCCCGATCTCGGGCGGCTGGCGCTGCCTGATCCGGCGACGGGGCGCATTCTGGCGGCCTATGATCGCACCAATGTGCGGGCGCTATTGGCGCTGTGTGCGCTGCTCGCCCGGTTGGGTGGGGTGGCGGCGCGGGCAACGCTGACCGGCGTTGCGCGGGACGAAGCGGAATTGCCGCTGCCGGCCCTGCCAACCTTGGACGGGTTGGCGCCGGACACTGCCGCGCTGGTGCTGCGGCTGAACCAACTCGGGGCCGGGCGGCCGGACCCGATTTTGGCCAGCATGTATCGGCATCTGGCCTACTGGCCGGACTTCCTGGCAGCGATTGAGGGCCGATTGGCGCCGCTGACCTTGCGCCCGATGATCGACGCGGCCCTGGCAGCAGCACGGGTCGAAGGCCGCGCTTTCGCACCAACCCTTGCCGATCTGCCGGGGCTGCCAGCTGCATCGGTTCCCCAGGTCCGCGCCGCGCTGACCCGCTTTGCCGAAGACGCATTGGCGCGCATGGTGGTGATCTGCGCTTCAGTCCGCAAAGCGACCAGCGACTAATTCAGGGAGAGTTTCATGACGGCAAATTGGGCAGGGCAGGTCGCGATTGTGACCGGTGGCGCGCGCGGCTTGGGCCGGGCGATGGTGCGCCGGCTTGCGGCGCAGGGTGTGGCGGTGACGGTCAATTACACCTCCCGCCCTGATGCGGCTGATGAACTGGTCGCTGAAATCAGTGCCGCCGGCGGCCGGGCCATCGCGGTGCAGGCCGATGTCGCCGACGAAGCAGCGGTGATTGCGATGGTGGCCCGGACGGAGGCCGAGCTTGGGCCGGTCAGCATCCTGGTTAACAACGCCGGCATCGGCTGGGCGGCGACGATTGAAAGCTGGGAACCGCAAGGCTTCGCCCGTCTGCGCGCCGTCAATGTCGATGGCACCATCCACACCATCCGCGCGGTGGTGGCGGGGATGAAGGCGCGACATTACGGCCGGATCATCAATATCTCATCGGTCGCGGGCTTCGGCACCACCGGCTTTCCCGGCAATCATTTCTATTCATCGACCAAAGCCGAGGTGAACGTGCTGACCAAGCGTTTCGCGCTCGAACTCGGCCGGCATGGCATCACGGTAAACGCGGTCGCCCCCGGCTTCACCCGCACCGATATGACGGTTGGCAAGCGCAATGCCGCCGAATGGGCAGAGGTTGAGGCCGGCTTCGCCAAGGTCGCGATGACCGGGCGGGTGGGGGACCCGGATGACATTGCCAATGCGGTGGAATTCCTGGCGTCGCCGGCATCGGGCTGGATTACCGCACAGGTGCTGGCGGTGGATGGCGGGCGGATGGATTATATTGCGCACGGGTAGGGGGCGGATTTGTTTGCCTGTCGACGTTTTTTTGAGATATACGAAAGATATATCTCGGAAGACAATATCATGGATGTTGCCAAGATTTTCTGGTCCGGACGGTCGCAAGCGGTCAGGCTTCCCAAGGCATTTCGCATCGATAGCGATGCGGTCCGCATTCGTCGTCGTGGCAACGCGCTGATCCTTGAGCCTATCCCGCAAGACTGGGCGTGGCTTGATAAAATTACCGGGCCGCTGGATGACGATTTTGTCCAGGCGGCCAGCGAGCGTCCAACAAGTTTCGAGCGGCCGGAGCTGGATGTATTCGAGTGAGGTTTTTGCTCGATACCAACGCCATGATCGCGGTGTTGAAGAATAATCCGAATTTCCTGTCCCGCATGCGCCAGCACGCCCCACGGGATTTCGGGTTGCCAGTGATCGTGGCGCACGCGCTTTATTTTGGCGCCTATCGCAGCGCCCATATCGCCCAAAACCTCGCGCGGGTTGCGGCGATCCAGTTCGAGGTGCTGGATTTTGATCATGACGACGCACGTCAGGCCGGAAAAATCCGCGCGGATTTGGCGTCACTTGGCACGCCGATCGGACCATATGACGCGCTTATCGCGGGCCAAGCGTCTGCGCGGGGACTGGTGCTGCTGACCCACAATACGCGAGAGTTCCGTCGGATCCCCGAGTTGGCTATTGAGGATTGGCAATGACCGGCCGATAGACTGATCAATTTTCTTGCTGCGCTGCACAATCTACGGCAACTTCCCGCCATGGACATGTCCGAAAATTCCATCGCCGCCCTTGCCGATGACCTGATGGCGCTCACCGCGCGCCTCAGCGGACAAACGACGGAAGACCCGTTCGGCAAGCCGGTGCTGCTGGTCGCACTCGCCATCACTCGCCGGATCGATAGCGGGGCCCTGAAGATCGATGAGATTGAGGGCATGATCCGCCTGCTGCGCGATGCGGCATTTGCCGATCGGGCGCAGCGCATGGCGGCCTATGTGGGCGGGGTTGATCTGGCAGCCTCGGCCGCCGCCCTGGACGGGCTGGCGCGGCAGATATTGCGGCCGGACCCGAATGACAGCCCGGTGCGCTGGGCGGATTATCGCGCGATGGTGGAACGCACCCGCTTTGCCGCCGTGTTCACCGCCCACCCGACTTTTGCCTTGCCCTATGCGGTCGGGCACCGCCTGGCCGAAACCGCATCCGGGCGGCCGGGGCCGGGATTTGTATCGCACCGGCCAGGGCCGATCACGCTCCGAGAAGAATTCACCCAGGCCAATGCGGCGATCGCCAACGGGCGCGACGCGCTTGATCGCTTCAACGCAGCCCTGCTGACGGTTGCGCGCGATACCTGGCCCGATCGCTGGACCGAACTGGTGCCGCGCCCGATGATCCTCGCCAGTTGGGTTGGCTATGACACTGATGGCCGCACCGATATTGGCTGGTGGGATACGCTGCTGATGCGGCTTGAAATGAAGCGGCTGCAACTGGTGCGGCTCGCTGCGCAGGTGGCGGATTTTCCGGCCGCCGCCCCGATTTCTGCCCGCCTTGCCACCGCGGTGGAAGCCGTCACCGCCCAGATCACTGCCTGCCCCAGCGTGCCCGATCCGGCGAAGGTTGCCCAATTTGCCCAAGCCCTGGTCGGCGGGCATGACGCGGCCATGACCTCCCCGGCGCCGCTTGATGCACTGTTTGCCGCCGCGATCAATGGCGCTGACCCCGCCCAGCAACTGGCGCTTGGCGTGGCGCGGGCGGGCCTGGCGTCGCACGGGCTGGCCTTGGCGCACACCCATGTCCGGCTCAATGCTGCGCAGTTGCACAACGTGGTGCGCCAACGCCTTGGCATCACCGACCCGCCAGAGGAACCCGCCAGACGGCGGGCGCTGTTGGGCGCGATCAACGCGGCGTTGGACAACGTGGTGGCCGAGCCAGTGGATTTCGGCGGGCTGCTGTCCGAACAGGCGTCGGCAGCGCGGCTGATGATGACGGTGGCGCAGATCGTCAAGCATATTGATAACTCGGCGCCGGTGCGCTTCCTGATTGCGGAGACCGAAACCGGCTACACGCTGCTGGCGGCCCTGTGGTTGGCGAAACTATTCGGGATTTCGGACAAGATCGAAATTTCGCCCTTGTTCGAAACCGCCAACGCGCTCGAACATGGCGCGACCGTGCTCGATGAGGCGCTGCGCAGCCCGCATTACCGCGCCTACCTGAAATCCACCGGCCGCCTCGCCTTGCAGTTCGGCTATTCCGATTCCGGGCGCTATGTCGGACAGTTGGCGGCGAGCTATCTGATCGAACGACTGCGGCTGAAAATCGGGCAAACCCTTGCCCATCACGGCGTGACCGGTGTCGAAATCATCTTGTTCGACACCCATGGCGAAAGTATCGGGCGTGGCGCCCATCCCGGACGCTTGGCCGACCGGCTGCGCTATTTGTCGCCCACCGCATCGCGCCAGGCGCTGGCGAAAGCCGGGTTGAAAGTGCGGGAAGAAGCGGCATTCCAGGGCGGCGATGGCTATATGCTGTTCGGCACCCCGGAACTGGCGCTGGCCACCGTCGCGCGGATTGCCGAACAAACCTATCACCCCGCGGCCGGCCCGATCGAAGACCCGGTTTATGCCGATCCGGATTTTGCCGCCGATTTCTTCGCCGCCATCCGCACCGGGATGGAGGGGCTGGTGGAAGACGAAGGCTACGGCGCGCTGTTGGGTGCATTTGGCCCGGCCCTGCTGGACCCGACCGGATCGCGCCCGTCGGCGCGCCAGTCAGACGGGATGGGGGCCGCCTTGGTGCGCCATCCGCGCGATTTGCGGGCAATTCCCAACAACGCAATTTTGCAGCAATTGGGCTGGTGCGCGAATACGTTGCAAGGCCTTGGGGCGGCCGCATCCCGCCATCCGGAAACTTTCGGCGAAATGCTGCACACCAGCCGGCGCTTTCGCCGGGCGATGGATTTCGCCGCCCATGGCCTGAAACATTCCGATATCGAAGTGCTGCGCGCGGTGGTCGCCTCGCTCGATCCCGGCACCTGGCTCGATCGCGCCGCCCACACCAAACGGCCCGGCCGGCGGGAAGCGCTGGTGAGCGTGGCGCGCGCCTTGGAACGGCTGGATATCTGGGCGGCCGCGCAATCGATGTTCCGACGCATTTCAGCCGATCATCTGGCGCTGCGCATGGCTTGGCCGGATGCGCCGGTGATGGCCACGCGGGAGATTTTGCTCCACGCGCTGCGCCTCGCGCTCATCCACCGCATCTGGTTGCTGGCGACCGCGATTTCGGATTTCTCGCCGCGCCATGGCGTCACGCGGCTGACGCTGGAGGCGGCGATTCTGCGCCTCGAAATCGATGCGTCCTTGCGCATGCTGGATGAGATTTTTCCTGCGGCGTCCGACAAGGATGAAGATCAGGACTATGCCGAACCAGCCGCGCCGCGCGGCACAACGGCCTATGCGCGCGAACATCGGGAGATTTTCGAGCCGATGCGGCGGCTGTTCGGGATGGTCCGGGAAATCGCGGTGGCCGTGACCCATGATGTCGGGGCGTTCGGGTAGGCAGCCCCTTTTAACCAAAAAACCCATGCAAATACCATCGCTGACTGCCGGTGCCCGCATCTTCCCCATCCCCACAGCGAAACAGCCAGAAGCGCGCGCCGCCGCCATCCTCGACCACGAAATAATCCCGCACCGCGAAGGTCTCGGCCGCGTCGCGCCACCATTCGCCGAATACCCGTTCCGGCCCATCGGCGCGCTTGATGCGGCGGGGTTTGCCGCGCCAGGTGAACTGCACTGGCGGCTGGTCGGGCAGCAGCGCGATGGTGTCGACCGGCTCGGGGTGGGGCAGCAGCCGGCTCGGGCGCGGATAGCTCGGCCAGGTGGCGCCGGTTGGTGGGGCGAGGGCGGGGATGCGGCGGACGCTGCGCTCGGGGATGTCGCTTTCAACCGGCGCGGCGCGATAAAGCCGGGCAGCACCCAGCCGATTGGTGAGCGTGTCGATCAGCGCGGACACATCGCCCGCGCGATCCGGCTGCAAGCTGCTGGCCTGGCGGTAGGCAAGTGGCTCGGCAAGCGGAGCGGCGAGCGTCATCGCCTCCACCCCAAAGCCGGGATCGACCTGATCGAGCCGATCGAGCAGCAATTTTGCCAGCCGCCCAGCGTCGCGGAGCGGCCGGGCAGTGCCGATGCGGATGGCGGCAAGGCTGGCATCGACGCGGTGGAACACCAGATCGAGCCGACGGGCGCCCAGGCCGGCAGGCTCCAGCGCTGCGCAAATCGCGGCCGTCAGCGCGTGGGTGGCATGGGCGAGCGCATCGGCAGTGCCGATCGGCTCGGCGAAATCATGGCGGACCCGGATGATGTCGGCGGGGGTGATCGGCTGCAGCGGTTCGGGCAGGCGGCCGAACAATTGATCAAGGCGTCGGCCAAGATGCGCGCCAAAGCGCCGGGCCAAGGGCGCGCGCGGGGCGGCTTCAAGCTCGGCAATGCGCATGAAGCCGAGCCGTCGCAAGGGGATGACCAGATCAGCCCCGAGCCGCAGCGCGGTAATCGGCAGGTCCGGGATGGTGCGGGCGGTGAAGCGTGCGCGCGCATGGGCCGCGCCGATTGTGTCGGCAATTGCGGTTCGCCCGGTAATGCCGGCCTGGCGCAAGCGGATTTGCAGGTCGGCGCATAAGCCGTCTTCGCCGCCCAGCCGATGCGCCGCGCCGGTGATATCGATCAACAACCCGTCCGGCGGATCGTTCCCGACCAGCGGGCTGTAGCGACGCAATACCCAGATTGCCAGACGGTCCAGGGCGGCTGCATCGGCAGCCGGATCGGCCGGTGCAATCACCAGCCCCGGCACGCGGGCCTGCGCCTGGGCCAGCGGTAGGCCAGGGTGAATGCCGAGCGCCTGCGCCGCGTGGTCGGCGGCGGTCACAATCCGGCGGCTGCCTTCGGTGCCGGCGCACACCAGCGGGGCGTCAAGCGGCACGTTCTGGTGACGCCGCAACCGATCGGTCGGCCAGGTCGGCAGATAAAGCGAGACAACCTTCGGCATCACACGCCTCCATGTCCCAGGCGCCAGCGGCGCCGCCGCGGCTGCGCACCAGTTCAACCCGCCAGCGCGCCCGGCCAACCCCCGGGACCGGCAAGGGCGCCGACGGCGCAGCGGCAATCCGCCAACTGGTGACGGCCGCACTCGGCTGGGCGAACTCGATTGCCTCAGCCGCGCGCCGCCAGCGCCGGATGATGAAGGCGGTCACGCCGGATGCCTCGGCAGCGAGTTGCAACCGGCGCGACGCGGTCATTGGCAGCCGCGCAACCTCCCCCACCACCGCTGCCAGTCCAGGCTGGCGCAAGCCTTCTTCGAGGCACAGCAGCACGCCCGCATCATCTTCCGGTTCGGCATAAATCACCCGGTCCGGGTGCAGCCCGACGCTGGCGAGCGACGGCGCAAACAAATCCTGGGTGCGCAGGCACCACAGCACCATGCCGTCGAGCCGCGCCAGAACGCCGGCGATAAACAAGGGCGTGGCGGCGGCGTGCGTGGCATCGGTGATCTGATGCACCGCACCCAGCGCCAGCCCCCCTTGCGGCAAATGCCGGTCGATGGCGGGAACCCCGAACGGCAGCATAGGGTGTGCCGGCCGGCCGGCATGCCCGATCCGGGCGATCTGGGCGCGCAGATCATGCAGGATGCGCTGATGCGGCCTTATTTGGCTGGCAGGGGGTAAAATCATGTTCTTGATTTGTTCTTTTTAGGAGAACGAGTCAAGTCCAAGATGAGTTTTGCAAATATCTGTTACATATTGGAATATGACTTTCCGTCGGCCAGCGCGTAAAAAGCGGCGCATGAGCAGGGTCGTTAAACCGCTACCATGCGCCATTGTGATCGGACGCCTTGGCCCAGATCGCCAGATATCGGCCCCATTCCGTGCAGAAGTGCCCGGACTGTCAGCCGATATGATCGGCACCCAGGGTGATGGCGTGGTCGAAATCGCCCTGACTGATGTTGCCTGCATCGAAGGCTGGTACGGGCTCGAATTTGACAGCCATATCCCGTTTCGCTGGACCGGACCGGAGCAGGTCGCAACCATCGCGCTGACATTGGCGCCGCGTGACTATGACGTGTGCATCGCCTTTGATCGCCCGGTGGCGCTTGCCCAGGAGACATTTTCCGTCTCCGCGAACGGGCAGATACTCTCGGTTGCGGTCGAGGCGCTCAGCACGGTAGCGCGTGAAGCGCGCTTCACCATCCCGGCTGCCGTGATCGCTGCTGACCACGGCGCGCTGCGCCTGGCGATTGACGTTGGGGAGGTTGTGCGGCCAATCGAACATGGCGTGCCGGATGAGCGGCCGCTGGGGATTGTGGTGCGTCAGGTGCTGTTGGGACCCCAGCCAAGCCCACCGCGCACCGCCGAAATCCGCGCCGCCGATCTGCAATTTGGTGGCCAGGAGCCGCAGACATGGGGCTTCAAGCGCAGCGCCGACCTGCTGGTGCCCTCCATGCTCGATCTGCCGGCACGGACCAATGGTGATTTCACTGACATCGCCATCGATATCGCAGCGCAGATTTTCCCCGACAAGCCGACCTGTCTGTGGGAACTGGAAATACGCCTGCGCGACAAAATCATCGAGACACGCCCGTTTCGCAATTTCACCCAGCGCCATCAGATCATTCTGCCGACCAGCCTGTTCCACGAGGCATCGAACCGGCTGGCATTTTCAGTCCGGCCCATTTCCGGTCCGCGCATTGCGCCACGATTTTATGTCCGGGTTATGGCTCTGCAACGGAGCAAACTGGTCGACGCGATCGAGCAAAGCAGCGTCTGGGTATTCTCCACCGCCCGGTCCGGCAGTTCCTGGCTCAGCCAGGATATTTTATGCCATGGCCATGATGCCCGCAGCATGGATGAACCGGGCATCGGGCGGGTGTTCGCTCCGGTGGATTGGGTCGCGGAACGGTTCTACAATCTGGCGCACAAGGACGCTCATGCCCAAAGCGGGCTGGAGTACGAAACCCGCGCCAAAGACCGTGCCGACACCGGCTTCATTGCGCCTTTCGAGCGGTCTTTCATGTTTGGCGGGCAAGAGACCAATATCTGGAGCCCGCAAAACCGCTCCATGTATCTTGATCTGATCCGCACCACGATGTTCCAGCATGTCCTGCTCGAATGGGGTGTGATCGATTATCGGCACGTTGTCTTCAAGATGCCGAATGACTCGCACGCCGCCGACATGATCATGCAGGCCCTGCCGAAGGCGTTCATGATCCTGCTGATGCGGGACGGGCGCGACGTGATGAAGTCGCGCTTTTCGCCGTTTGCCTCACGAGACTTGGCAACCACGACCGATCCGGCATTGCGTCTGCATGCCATCGCGTTTTACGCGCATTTGTGGAATTTTCAGGTCGATATCATGCAGTCGGCCTTTGCCGCCCATGCGCCGGAACGCAAGTTGCTGTTGCGTTACGAAGAACTGCGCGTCGCCCCCACGGCGCAGCTGCGGGCGATGTTTGACAAGATTGGCATGCCCATCTCCGACGCCGCCCTCGATGACCTGGTCAGCACCACGCGGCTCGAAAACATTCCGGCGGCCCTGAAAGGCCCTGACAAGCCGCGTCAGACCGGACAGATCGGCAAATATGCCGATGTGTTTTCCGCCCCCGAAATCGCCCTGATGGACGCCATCATGGGTCGCAATTTGCGCTGCTTCGGCTATGCGGTGGAGGATGGTCCTGGCATCCGCAGCACGCTGGAGAGCGGGGCGCGGTTCGATCTGCGGCTCGATGATGATGGCTTCAGCGAAGGTTGGTACCGGATCGAGCGCGACGACGATGGCATCTCGCGCTGGACCGGTCCGGGGCGGGTTGCAACCCTTCTGCTTGATTTACCCCAGCAGGATGTGCCGATCGACATCAGCTATCGTCTGCCGCCCGCGCGTGACACCGACGACGTGGTGTTCAGCATCGACGGCACGGAATTGGCGGCTGCGATGTCGTATATCGATGCGCAGACGCGCGTCGCGTCGTTTGTCATTCCGGCCGGGTTGGTGGCCGAGGCTGGCAAGCCCACCCGGCTCACCATCGATACTGGCGAGGTCGTCCAGCCAAGCGAGCAGGGCAGCGCGGATGATCGTGTGCTTGGCATTTCGGTATTCGCGATCGTGATCAACGCGCGGTCGGATGCCGAACCCGACTTTGCTGACGGGCCGGACGCAGAGCCCGAACCCGCCGAGGCGGAGGCCGAGATGGCCGTCCCGCCAATGTCGATCATCGGCTATGGCGAACGGGTGGGCGATGTGATGGGTCTGTTCGCCGATAACTGGGTCGGCCCGGTGATGCGCATAACGATCCAACCCCACCAGCCAGTACGGCGGTTGACCGTGCATGGCTGGTTCCATGATGAAACCCCGCGCGACGGCGAGGTTTGCCTCAGAATCGGCAATCAGAGCGCAATGGTAGAAATGGCGCCAGGGATGTTCGCCTTGTCGATCGAACTGAAGGCAGCAACGGACAAGCCGATCAACTTGACGATAGAAGCGACCAACTGGCTGCTGCGGGAAGGTGCGGACCGGCGCCGGCTGGTCTTCGTTCTGCAAAGCGTCGAACTCGAGCACGCCGCGTAACCGCCTCGCTATCCCCGGAAGCGCTCCATCAATCGCAGTCGGGTTTCGGGAAAATGTCGCATCAGATCAAGCTGTTCCGGCGTATTGGCCCAGCGATGCGGCGGGATGTAGCTGCCGTCCGGATCGTCGGTCAGGAAAGTGCGGGCGCCCTTGGCACGCAAAATCTCCCCGACGCGCGATTGGGCCCAGAAGCCGATGCCGGCCTGGGTGGAAAAATAGCGGAAGCCGAAATAGGTTTTGATCTGGTTAGAAATCAGCGCAATCGCTTCGCTGAAGGTGCCATAGGCGGCGACCAGATGGCGCGCGCTGAGCAAGGTCGCCATGTCTTCAAGCAGGCTCGCGCTCTGTGCAGTATAAGGAATATTGTTGGCCACCAGATAGTCTTCGACCATATCGACCGATGGGTTGCTACGGTCCTGGAACACCACATGCACCGTGGTAACCCCAAGATGGGCCATCGCGTATTTAATCGATTTCACATAATGGCTCGCCGGCGGTTGCACGTAGCCGGCATATTCCATCGGGCCGGGGGTGAAGATGTCGCCGGCGCGGAAATGCAGCGCGATGACATGATCGCCCAAGCAACCAGCGGCATCATGATAGGCCTGATAGGTCGGGTTGACGAAGCGGGTGATCGTGTCGATCACATGCGCGGCGCTGTAATTGCCGATCAGGCTTGCGCCGTTACTGGGCCAATACATGCAGCCGTCGAGCGCTGGCCGGCGTTCGCGCGGTGATCCGGGCGGCGACATCAAAATGCCGTCCACTTGATAGGCGGCGGCATTTGCCGCGCCGTCCTTGCCGGAATTTTCGATCGCCGTGCAGCCCAACGCGCGGGCGATCATGGTCGCATTGATCAACTCGTAAATCGCGTTGCCCAGTCCGCCATAGCCGCGCAGACGCAAGGTCGCGATGCGGCCATCGAAGATGCCCCGCGGATCGACCTGCATCTGCGGGAAGCCATGAAACCACGGCCCGATCATGGCCGGGTAATCGAGCGCCCAACGCCCGCAAAATACTGCCCGGTTCCAAGCTGGGCTGTTAACCAGGCTGCTATCGGCCCCGCGCAGCTCGATCGGGATGGATGCCTGCAGCGCATGGGCCTCCAGAACCGTCAGGTAGGTCGGGTCATCGCGATGGGGCGGGGCATAAATTTCCACCTCGTCGAGATGGAAATACCTGGCTTCGGTGAGGTGGAGCCGCACATATCGCGCCTCGATCGCTTCGGTCAGCGCCACCACCAGCGGATTGCCGTGGAGTATGCCGCCAATCCGGCCCGCATTCTGGTGAATGACCTGCCACGGGCCGGATGCGCTCGGCCCGACCGAAATGGTCAGCGTGTCGGCGTTTTCCGTCGCGGCGTTTTCGCGATTATAGACCACCAAGCGATGGATTGCGCGCGGTTCCTGTAAATCGAGCATCCACCATGGCATCTCGTCCGCCTCAGTGTGGAAACCCCAGCCGCCGGTCAGCACCCCGCTGGTCGCATTCGCGTCGGCCGGCTTGCCGGGATCGCGATGGCCGGCATCCGAACTTTGTGTCGCCGGCCGCCCGAGCGCGACATTTACCAGTGGACCGCCATATGCCATGGAAGATGGATGCTCCGTAGGAAAATCGGGGGCGGACATTTCGTCTATTTCTTCGGCGCCATCAGCACCAGATCCGCATCAACCATTTCATGCACCAGCGTCTGGAACGGGGTCGAATGCTTCCAGCCAAGCTTACGGAACGCCTTGCTGGGATCGCCGAGTAGCAAATCGACCTCGGTCGGGCGGAAAAAGGCCGGATCGATTTCAACCAGTACTTCGCCAGTTGCCGCGTCGATCCCCTGTTCGGCCACCCCTGCGCCGCGCCACGCGATGCGCCGGCCGACATGGTTGAAGGCGATCTCGACAAATTCGCGCACCGAATGGGTTTCCCCGGTGGCGAGCACGTAATCATCCGGTGCATCCTGTTGCAGGATGCGCCACATGCCTTCGACATAGTCGCGTGCGTGGCCCCAGTCGCGGCTTGCATCAAGATTGCCGAGATAGATTTTCTTCTGCGTGCCATGGGTGATCGCGGCGACCGCGCGGGTGATTTTGCGGGTGACGAAAGTTTCGCCGCGGATCGGGCTTTCATGGTTGAACAGGATGCCGTTGCTGG
Source organism: Acetobacteraceae bacterium (assembly GCA_025352995.1). Lineage (GTDB taxonomy): Bacteria > Pseudomonadota > Alphaproteobacteria > Acetobacterales > Acetobacteraceae > CAITOL01. The sequence continues at coordinate 248 of JANXRN010000011.1, read as the reverse complement.
CATGCATGCCATAGGCTTCGCGGTAGTTCACCGTGATCCAGTAGGCATAGAGCTTGGCGGCGGCATAAGGGCTGCGCGGATAGAACGGGGTGGTTTCCGACTGCGGGGTTTCCTGCACCTTGCCGTAAAGTTCGGACGTCGATGCCTGGTAGAATCGCACGCTTTGGGTCTTGCCGAGGATGCGAATGGCTTCGAGCAGGCGCAGCGTGCCGATGCCATCGGCGTTGGCGGTGTATTCCGGGGTTTCG
>JANXRN010000007.1 GCA_025352995.1 Acetobacteraceae bacterium | reverse complement strand
CAGAAACGGAAGCCCATTTCGTAAATATAGTACAACAACAAATTGGTCGCATTATTCGGCCCGCCGCGCGTCATCACCACCACGTGATCGACCACCCGGAACGCGTTGATCACCGCGTTCACCAGCACAAACAACGTCGTCGGCATCAGCAGCGGCAAGGTCACCCGGCGGAAGAAATACCAGCGCGACCCGCCCTCCAAATTCGACGCCTCCTGCAAATCCGGCGGCATGGCCTGCAACGCGGCGAGGTAGAAGATCATGAAAAACCCGGCTTCCTTCCACACCGCCACCACCATCATCGCCGGCAGCGCGGTGGCTTGCTCGCCCAGCCAGTTATGCCGCGCGCCACCGAACCAGGATAAAACATGGTCGAACAGCCCGTAATCCGGGGTGAAAAAGAATAGCCAGATATTGGCCACCGCAATCATCGGCAGCATTGTGGGGGTGAAATACGCCATCCGTACCACCGGCCGGCCGGGCAGGGCGGTATTCACCGCCAACGCCATCACCAGCGCCAGGATCACCGACGCCGGGATGGTCGCCAGCGCATACCAAAGATTGTTCCAGAATGCCTTCCAGAACACGACATCATCCCAAAGGGCGGCGTAATTATCGACCCCGACAAAGCGCGGCGGGCGGCTGCCTTTGGGGGTGGAATAGAAACTGTCCAAAACCGTGGTGATCGCCGGCCAGTGGGTGAACGCCACCAGCAACACCAACGCCGGCAGGATCAGCGCCCAGGCCTGGACAGTTTCCCGCCTTATCATGCCTTCTTGTAGGGTTTCAGGATACGATCCGCCTCCACCTGGGTATCGGCCATCGCCGCCGCGGCGGTTTTGCTGCCGTTCAGGCAGGCCTGGATGTTATTGGTCAGCGCCGCATAAATTTTCTGGTTTTCAAAGGTCGAAAGCTCCCCCACCGCCACTGGCAGGAAGCCGCGCGCGACGTCGGCGGCCGGGAAGCCCGCCACGTAGTCCTTCAGCGCCTTGGTGTCATAGGCTTCCGGGCGGGTGGCGATGTAGCCGGTCTTGATGCTCCAATCCGCCGCCCGCGCCGGTTCGGACATGAAGCGGGCGAATTTCAGCGATGCTGCACGCTCCGCCGGCGACGCGTTCTTGAAGAAATAGAGGTTGCCACCCCCCACCACGGTGCGCGGTCCATCCTTGCCGGGCAGCCCGGCGACGCCGAACGGGAACTTCGCGTTGGTCCGCACATTGGTCAAATTGCCAGTCGTGTGCTGGATAATCGCCGCATTGCCTTCCAAGAAATCCGGCGAAAGCTGCGGCCAGTTGGAAACCCCGTCGGGGCTGGCTTTCTGCACCGTCGCCAGCCCTTGCCAATAGGCCAAAGCTTCAACCGCCTTGGGCGAATTGAAATAAGCCTCGGTCCCGGCTTCATTCATCAGCACATGCCCGGCCTGGTTGGCGAGCGCGCCAAAGGTCCATTGCGCATTGCCGGTATCGCCAGCCATTTTCACCCCCCAGCGCGTCACCCGGCCCGATGCGTCGCGCTTGGTGAGCTTGGCCGCTGCCGCCTGCAATTGCGCCCAGGTCTTCGGAAACGCTTCTGGATCAAGCCCAGCTTCGGCGAAGGCCGCCTTATTATAGTACATCACCGCAGTAGACCGCTGGAACGGCACTGACCAGATTTTGCCCTCGGCGTGCGAATTGGCCAGGAACGCCGGGTAGAACCCGTCCATCCACGCCTTACCCGCCGCATCCAGCCCGATTTCGTCCAGCGAAACCAGAATGTCCATGTCCTGCAAGCTGTGCATTTCCGCCGCCAGCAGCACCGCCATTTGCGGCCCCTGGCCACCCTTGATCGCGGTGACCGCCTTGGTCAGCGTCTCGCCATAATTGCCGGCGTAAACCGGGGTCACCTCGATCCCTGACGCCGCCTGGAACTCCTTGCAATAGCCATCGATGATCGCGGGTATCGGCCCGCCGACCGCGATCGGGTAGTAGAAGCTGAGCTTCTGGACGGTTTGGGCGCGGGCAATCGCCGGCAGCGCGAGGCCTGCCGCGAGCAGGCTGCGACGTTTGATCATCGTCTTATCCTTCCTGGTTTAGCGAACGAACGGTTTAAGGATCCGCGTGCCGCTGGCCTGCGCGTCATCCAATGCCTGTTGCGCCGGCTTCTTGCCGAGCAAAGCCGCTTGCAGCTCATCGGTCAGCGCCTGGGCGACGCGCTGGTTTTCGTGGGTGGAAAGCTCCGGCACGGCGAATTCCAGCTGATCGCGGGCAACCGCTGCGGCCGGGAAGCCTTCGACGTATTTGGTCATTTCCGGCGTCTTCCAGGCATCCGGCCTGGTGGCGACATAGCCGGTTTCGATGCCCCACTTCGCGGCCATCACCGGCGAGGTCAGCCATTTCAGGAAGGTCAGGCATGCCGCCTGCTGGGCCGGATTAGCGCCCTTGAACAGATGGAAATTGCCGCCGCCGGTGGGGGACCCGCGGCGCTTGCCGGCCGGCAGCATGGCAACGCCGAAGGGGAATTTGGCGTTGTTCTTGATATTGGAAAGATTGCCGGTGGTGTGCCAGATCATCGCGACTTTTTCTTCCAGGAAGTCGCGCGGCGTCACCCCCCAATCCACGATGCCCGGCGGGTGAGCTTTGTATTTGCCGGACAAATCCATCCAGTATTGCAACGCTTCAACACAGGCAGGGTCGTTGAAATTCACCTTGGTGCCGTCCGCGTTGGCCAGTTCAGTGCCGGCTTCGGCGGCCATTGCCTGATACAACCAATAGGTGAAGCCGGTGCCGGGGATTTGCACCCCCCAACGCGTGGTGCGATCGCCTTCGCGCTTGACCGCCTTGGCGGCGAGTTCGGCATGGGCTTCCCAGGTCGCCGGCGCTTTTTCCGGATCGGCCCCGATCTCCTTGAAGATCGACTTGTTATAATACATCACGATGGTCGAACGCTGGAACGGAATGCCCCAGGTATGTCCGTCGATTAGCCCGTTGCGCATGAAGGCGGGATAGAAGCCGGCGAGCCAAGCTTTGTCGGCGTCGCTGGTGGCCAGCGTATCGAACGGCAGGACCAGATCGTCATCGATCAACGAATAGGCATCAACAGCCAGCACCAGTGCCATTTGCGGCCCCTGGTTGGCCTTGGTTGCGGTCACCGCCTTGGTTAGCGTGTCAACGTAGCTGCCGGCGTAAACCGGCTTCACCTTGATTTTCGGGTTATGCGCCATGAATTCGGCGGCATAGCCATCGATGATCTTGGTGATCGGCCCACCGACGGCGACGGGGAAGTAGAATTCGATTTCCGTCACCCCCTGGGCGCGGGCAATGGCGGGCATGGCGAGCGCGGATGCGCCAACCAGTAACGAACGGCGGGATGTGATCAAGGTCATGGCTCAGGCTCCTATGGCAATGGCGCGGCCGCTGTCGGCATCGAACAGATGCAGGGCGTCGCGGTCAAACGAAAGATGGATATTACTGTGTGCGGCAAGGTTGATTTTGCCCGGCAGCCGCGCCAGCACCCGGCCGTCACCGACCGCACAGGCGACAACCGTGTCGGCGCCGAGATATTCGGCACTGATCACCCGCGCCGGCATCCCGGTTTCGGCCAGGCGCAAGGCTTCGGGGCGAATGCCGATCATGCCGCCGGCGCCCGGCACCGCAAAATCGGTCCCGCGCAGCTTTCCGTCGGCAACTGGCAGCAAGTTCATCGGCGGGGTGCCGATGAAGCTCGCCACGAAACTGGTCGCCGGTTGGGCATACATTTCCGCTGGTGGCGCATCCTGCTCAATCTGGCCGGCGCGCAGCAGAACCACCTGGTCCGCCATGCCCATCGCCTCGGTCTGGTCATGGGTCACGTATAGCATCGTCATCCCCAAGCGGCGCTGCAAGGCGAGGATTTCGCGGCGCATTTCCGCGCGCAACTGGGCATCGAGGTTCGATAGCGGCTCATCCATCAAACACACCGACGCTTCGGCGACAATTGCGCGCCCTAGTGCCACCCGCTGCTGCTGACCGCCGGAAAGCTGCCCCGGCCGGCGCGCCAGCAAATGCCCGATGGCGAGGATTTCCACTGCCCGATCGAGCCGGCGCTTGCGTTCGGCGGGCGCGACGCTGCGCGCCTTGAGGCCGAAGACGATGTTTTCGGCGACCGATAGATGCGGAAACAGCGCGTAGGATTGGAACACCATCGCGACACCACGCGCCGCCGGCGGCAGGGCGGTCACATCGCGCCCGCCGATTTCCACCGTGCCGGCGCTGGCCTGATCAAGCCCCGCGACAATCCGCAGGCAGGTGGTTTTGCCGCAGCCAGACGGGCCAAGCAGCACGCAGAATGTGCCGGCGCGCACCGTCAACGACACCCCGGACAGCGCCGCCGTCGCGCCCCAATTGCGGGTCACGCCGGTCAACCGCACCGCGGCGCCGTCTGGGGAATTGGGGGTGGCCATCATGTCGCGCTTCTAACGCCGGACGTCGCGTTGTGCATGTGACAATTCCGTGGTCGTTTACGCTGGTCTTGTGCGACCAAGCTTGCCAGTCTGTCCAGGTCGGAGGAAGTTACCCGGATGAAAATTATCGGCCTGACCGGCGGGATCGGGATGGGCAAATCCACCGCCGCCGCCGCCTTCCACCGTGCCCGCATGCCGGTGTTTGACGCCGACCTTGCCGTGCATCGCCTGCAAGGCCCGCGGGGCCGGGCGCTACCTTATATAGAAGCAGCATTTCCAGGCACGGTGCGCGACAAAACCCTGGATCGCGCGGCGTTGCGGTCAGCCGTACTCGGCCAGCCCAACGCGCTGCGCGTCCTCGAAGGCATCATCCATCCGATGGTGCGGGAAGAAGAAGCCATTTTCCTCGGCCACGCCCGCCGCGCCGGCGCCCGTGCCGTGGTGCTCGACATTCCGTTGCTGCTGGAAACGCCCGATATCGACCGGATCGATCTGATCGTCGTGGTTTCGGCGCCGCGCGCGGTGCAAATCCATCGGGTTGCCAAACGCGGCAAGATGACGCGCGCCCAAATCGAAGCCGTCATCGCCCGCCAGATGCCCGACGCGGACAAGCGCCGCCGCGCCGACGTCGTCATCCGCACCGGCCTGTCGCGCTTTGAAACTATCCGCGCCCTGAAGCGCCTGATCGCGCGGGTAGTGGCATGAGATCGGTTCTATTCGACACGGAAACCACCGGCCTTGACCCTCTGTCGGGTGACCGGGTGATTGAGGTCGCGGCGCTGGAACTGTTCAACGATCTGCCAACGGGGAATGTCTTCCACCGGCTGATCCATCCCGATCGCGACATCCCGCCCGATGCCACCCGCATCCACGGCATCACGCTCGACAAGCTCACCCAGGCGCCACGCTTTGCAGCGATTGCCGATGAATTGCTGGCGTTCTTCGCTGACGATCCGCTGGTCGCGCATAATGCGCCGTTCGATTTTGGCTTCCTCAATGCCGAACTTGCCCGGCTGAAGCGCCCGTCACTGGCCCGCGCGCGGATGATCGATACGCTGGCGCTGGCTAAGGTGCGGTTCCCCGGCATGCCCAACAGCCTTGATGCGCTGTGCCGCCGTTTCAATATCGATCTGTCAGCCCGCACCAGCCACAACGCGCTGTTGGACTGCAAGCTGCTGGCGGAGGTCTATATCGAGCTTACCGGCGGCCGCCAGCGTGGGCTGTCGCTCGCCGATGCGGGTGCAGACCAGGGCGCGATGCCGGTGGCGCACTACGCGCCGGTGGGCGCGCGAACGGCGCGGATGATTGTGCCGAGTGCTGAGGAGTTGCTGGCGCATGCGGCTTTCGTGGGGCGATTGAAGGAAGCGGTATGGAGCAAGTGAAGCAAGGGTCTTCTTTTTATATTTAATTTTTGCTGTGCCTACCCTCGCCCAATCCAGCAGCATAGTCACCGGGTCGGGTTCGGGTTAGCCTGACGCGACAGCAACGGTTCGGGCAGCTTTATGGTGCGGCGAGAAAACACCGTCGCCGTGTCGGGCGGTGTCACGGTGCTGCCGGTGCGCATCGATCCCACCCTGCCGCACATCGTCCGATCCGCGCAGGATCTGCTCGCGGAGCCCGCGCCCTTCACCAGTGCTAGATCTGGCGATGACCTTTCCTTCGCCGACCGTCCGGCCGTCGCGGTATTGCCGTTTCGTGCCGCTGATGATGCCGCGCAGCTCGCCCGGGAACTGACCGACGATCTGATCGCGGCGATTTCGGCCTGGCGCATCTACCCGGTGATTTCTCGCCATTCGGTCTTCGAATTGCGGGCCACTGCAACCGACGCTAGGGCAATCGGGCGGCTGCTCGGCGCACGCTATCTGGTGGGCGGACGGGTGCGCCGGGCAACTGGCACCGTTCGGGTCACCGCCGAACTGGTCGATGTTGAAACCGGCGACATGCTGGCAACCGAAACGACCGACTTCGCCACGGACGCTGCCATCAACGACATCGTCTTGGCCATCGCCCGACCGCTGGGTGATGAAGTCGTCAAGCGCCCGCGCCGCGACCCGCACCGAAGCCAACCCGTCCGCCCATGAACTGGTCATGCGCGGGCAATGGCACCGCTTGAAGGACACCAGCGCCGAGCTTGCCATCGCCGCCTTGGCCGCGCATCAATTCCGCCACCGGCGCTGGCGCAGGTGGCGGCGAACAGCCGGCTAGCGCACCACCCAACGCCAGAACCACCAATACCCACCATGCCCTGCCGATATGCAACCGTATCGCCTGATCTCCGGCAATAGTGTCGCGGGGCATCCTGTATTCGTAATAATATTTCGCATTTTCACGTGCAGTGTCAACGTAAATCGTTGCGTCCCCGCTTATGCCTTTACGCCTGATGGCAAAGCCTGGACCACCTCGGCCGCGTCGCTCACGTCGCCATGCACTTCCTCGCGGATTACCCGGGCGGTGACCTCACCCAGATATTCCGTCAATGCCGCGCTCAACTGCTCGAACTCGGGCCACAGCACGTCATCCACAAAGCCGCTGGGCACCCGCACCATCACCGTCGTCATGCGCTGGCGATAATAGCGATAGGGCGTCAACCCGTAGCGTCGTGCCAAAGCGACGAATAATTGGCGATTCCAGAGATCTTGCATGCTGAATTGCATTTCGATCGGCGGATCGCGCCTGGCGATGTCGGCCAACCGCTCCCGCAGCCGCTGCATCGCCGCATCGGCGGCAAGCTTTTCGCCCTGTGTCCCTGCGCCTGCGAACAGGGCTTCGATTTTGCGCAATTTGGCGCGCAGTTGGTCCTCGTCCGATGTCACACCCAGTTTCCTTTGCTGCTCTGATCACACAATGCCATCAGGCTTGCCATCGCAACCTAAACCTGACGATGATATCGCCAACGGCCAAGGAAAAATGCGTTGACGCTTCCGCACATCGCAGCACTGTCGCACGCCGTGGGGTGCGCATCCGGAGCAATGGTTCATTAAGTGATATGAAGCGCCTGGTCTGCCTCAATTTACGCGCCGGCGGTGGTAAGCGAGCGGATCGCTTATGCGCCTATCTCGACGGGCTGGCACCCGATCTGGTGGTGCTGACCGAATGGCGCGCGGGCCCAACGGGTGATCGGTTTCGCGCCTGGGCGGGCGCGATGCATGTGGCGACGCTCAATGACGGGGGCACTGCCAACGGCGTGCTGGTAGCGGCGCGGGCGCCGTTCCAGATGCGGTCGGTGACGCCGCGGACCGGCGGGACGGGAGTGATGGCGCTGGCGCGCTTTGCGGATATGTCAGTTCTGGCCTGCTATTTTCCCAGCATGAAGGAAAAGGCACCGTTCTTTGATGTAGCCATCGCCCAGGCGCGCGCACACCCAAGGCGCAAGTTTCTGCTGCTCGGCGACCTCAATACCGGCAACCAACTGGCCGATCGGGAGCCGCACGCGGTGCGCTATAATTGCGCCGATCAGTTCGATGCGCTGAGCGGGGAATGTCGGCTGAGTGACTTATGGCGCCACAGCCAGGGGACCGCGCGGGAATTCACCTGGCTGTCGCACCGGCAGAACGGCTTCCGACTTGATCATGCGTTCGCCAATCGTGCCTTCGTCAAACATCAAGCCCCGCATTGCGAATATGATCACACACCGCGCCTGACCGGCCTGTCCGATCACAGCGCGCTGGTCATAACGCTTAGCGAACCAGTGCCCCACCATCGACCGGCAGCGCCACGCCGGTAATGAAGCGCGCTTCGTCGGACGCCAGGAATAACGCCGCGTTGGCAACATCCCAGCCGCTGCCTTGTTCGCCGCGCAATGGCACGCGCGCGGCACGCTCAGCGGCGATTTCAGCGCGCGGCCGGTTGCTGGCCCGTGCCCGCGTATCAACCGCCATCGGGGTGTCCATCAATCCGGGCAAAATCGTGTTGGCGCGCACCCCGTCAGCGGCATTCTGGATCGCGATCTGCTTGGTGAACTCCACCAGGGCCGCCTTGGTGGCTTTATAGACAACATAGGGGTAGTTCTCGTAAGCTGCGACCGAAGATATCGTAATGATAGACCCCGATTTCTGCGCCCGCATAATCGGCAACACATGCTTGCACACCATAATGCAGCCGCGCAGATTGATCGCCGAAATTCGGTCAAAGGCTTCTTCGGTAATCGTATCGATTGCCGCATCGCCGCCACCCAGGCTGACGCCGACATTGTAGTGCAGGATATCGATCCGCCCCCAACGTGCCATCGCCGCGGTGACGCAGGCGGCCAATGACGCTTCACGCATCACATCGGCCTCGACCGCCACGCAATCCCCGCCGGCGTCGCGCACCAGGGCCGCGGTTTCCTCGGCCGATTCAAGGCGGTTATCCACCGCGAGAATCCGCGCGCCTTCCTGTGCAAATCGCAGCGCCGTCGCGCGCCCATTGCCGATGCCGCTACCGGGACTTTGCCCGGCGCCAATGATGATGGCGGTCTTGTTGGCGAGCCGCATGACGGGCCTCCCTGTTGGTTTCCAACCCGAAGCCTGTCACCACGGCACGAAGACGGCAACCCGCGATCAGCCCGATAGCAGAGCGGCTCTGATTTTTCTGCGACCGTGCAATATACGTAGTACCGTCAGGTCGTTCGCCCCTTCCCGATAGCGGTAGACGACAATGTAGGGGGATACGATTCCAATACGAACGTCCGTCGCAAGACGTGGTCGGGGTGCACCGCTCCTGGGGTATTCAGCAAGGCGGTCATAGAGTTTTTCAAACAAATCATTGTATTTTGACGCGGTTCGTAGGCCCGCAGTCGAGACGATGTCGGCAAGAATTTCAGCGAAATCAGCGTCAGCGCGCTCGGTAAAGACGATCTGAATGGTCAAATTTTGGCGCCGGCCAGTCGTGCGATCGTGCGAGCGCGGTGCTCTTCCCGGCTGATCACCCGGCCCTGCGCTACATCATCCAATGCTTCGTTCACATAGGGCTGAGCCCATGAGAGGTCGTCCCCCTCCTCAATCGCGCGTTCAGCAATCCGCTCGTCAATCAACTGTCGCACCGCATCGCCGACTGACGGAAATTCGCCGCGGGCGACGTGCACGGTCAGCCAAGTCTCTTGCTCGGGCGTAAGGGCGATCACCATGCACATTTTCTAGCACGCCGGCCGTCGCGGAGGAATAATCAATCCGGCGCCGTTGTCGGCCCGTCCCCCAACGCCCGGGTCATGAATACCGAATCCAACCAAACCCCATGTTTCCACCCCACCGCCGGCAACTCCCCGGCATAGCTGTAACCAACGACCACCCCATCGCGTTCGGCGACCAGATAAGGGTAGCCGGCATCTACGATCACGGCGCGTCGGCGTGCCATTTCGGCTTCATCGGGCGCATCATCCTCAAAACTGCCACGCCCATGCAGCACCGCATGGCCATAAATGGCGGTAATTGCCGTGATATCCCGGGCGGTGCTGTCGCGAATGGTGGTTTCCATGGCGATAGTTTCATCAATCTGACAGGGCCTCGCAATCCCATGCAAAAAACGCATAGCTTTGGTGCTTGCGTCGTTTTTTGCCATGATTTTCCAGATACTTGGTCTAATGCATTGTAAAATAATGGGATTACCGAATTCGTCGTCGCATTGTCACGTCGTTGACATGCGATTGCCCCCCGCCTAGAAAGCGCCTCCCGACGAGGCCGGGCAGACAGCTTGGCCGCGACGGACGGATTTGTTCTTTGACAATCACATCAGGAATGGAAGGGATACGTTGGCGGCGTCTGCTAGCGTTTGTGTGCTTTTGCGCATGATCGGTTTGCATTGATATTT
>JANXRN010000179.1 GCA_025352995.1 Acetobacteraceae bacterium | reverse complement strand
TCCCGAAACGGTTTATAATCGCCCGGCCAATTTGTTCGTTGCCCGCTTCATGGGCGCACCGCCAATGAATACGCTACCGGCACGGATTGCGGGTGGGGCGGAAATCGTGCTCGGCGATGGCAGCGTCACCTTGCCGGTCTCGGCCGCCGGGATGGATGGGCGTGCGGTGGTGCTCGGCATTCGCCCCGAATGCATCGCCGAACCGGGCCGTCGCTTTGGCGATACCGCGCCGCGCATCATCACCGCCAAGGTGGAAATGACCGAGCCGACGGGGGCGGAAACCATCGTGACCTTGCGGCTGGCGGGTGAAAAAGTAATCGGCCGGGTGGCGCCGGATGTTCGGCTGGCGGTGGGGGCGGAGGCTGAGTTCGCGATCGATGTGCGCAAGCTGTGCTTGTTCGATCCGGTGAGTGAGCGGTTGATTTGAGCTTGCCAAAAATAACCTAATAGGTTATTCATATCAGTGGAAAAGCGCTCACCGCATTGTCCTCTCTCGGCTGTCAAAGCCCTGGTGGAGGCGGGAAAAGTGCGCTCCACCCTGTCGGCATTGCGGGATGGGGCGGCGCTGGGGTTCGATTTCGAGGCGATTATTGAGATCATCCTCGCGTTGGCGGGTCGCGATTTCCACAAAAGCATGACGACCTACGCCGATCACCGGATTTGGCAGGATGTGTATCGACCTATGACGCCGGCCGGGCCGATTTATCTGAAACTGACGGTCGTCGATGATGTGCTCATCGTGTCCTTCAAGGAGCGTTAACCATGAAATGCCCAGTCTGTGGGGCCGCCGACCTGGTGCGTGACACGCGGGACGTGCCTTATTCGTACAGGGGCGCATCTACGGTCATCCCGGCAGTATCCGGCGAATTCTGCCCGGCTTGCGATGAAGCAATGTTGGCCCGCGATGAGTCGGCGCGGGTGAGTGCGGTGATGCTGGCCTTCAACAAACATGTGAATGCGACCAGCGTCGATCCGGCTTTCATCGCGCGCGTTCGCAGAAAGCTTGTGCTTGACCAGCAGGAAGCTGCGGAAATTTTCGGCGGCGGGGTAAATGCCTTTTCGCGCTACGAAACTGGCCGCACCAAACCGCCACTGGCATTGGTGAAGCTGCTCAAGGTGCTGGACCGGCACCCTGAGTTGTTGAACGAAGTCAGGACAGCCTGACCAATTTCTGCTACCGCATTGGTATCGCTTCAAGGATAACCGCATGACGCCCGCCAGCATGACCGGATTTGCCCATAGCGAGGGCAACAGAGACGGCGTGGCGTGGCGCTGGGAACTGCGCAGCGTCAACGGGCGCGGGCTGGAATTACGGTTCCGCTTGCCGAACGGGTTTGATCAGTTGGAAACCGCGCTGAAGGAATCGGGCAGCAAACTGCTGCGGCGCGGCAACGTCACTGCCAACCTGTCCATCAAGCGCGATGAGGTTTCGCGCACCGCGCCTGACCCGGCGATGCTCGACCAGATGCTGGCGCTGGCGATTGCGTTGGCCGCGCGCATTCCTGGCAGCGCACCACCGCGGGCGGAAGCATTGCTGGCCCTGCCCGGCGTGCTGCGGGCGAACCAGGCGGAACCGGACGCGCTGTCCCCTGCGTTGCTGGCGGACGTTCGCGCGGGCTTTGATGCGGCGTTGCGCGGCTTGGCGGACGCACGCCTGGCCGAGGGCGCGCGGCTTGGGGTGATCATGCGAACCCAACTTGATGAGGTGACGGCATTGGCAAGCTCTGCTGCAACCGAAGCCGCCGACCAGCCTGCCGCACAGCAGGCGCGGATGATGGCGACGGTCGCGGGGCTGCTCGCCGAACAGCCGGCTTTGCCCGCCGAACGGATCGCCCAGGAAGTCGCCATTCTGGCGGCAAAATCGGATGTGCGAGAAGAACTCGACCGGCTGACAGCCCATCTTGGCGCGGCCAACGCGCTGCTGGCGGAAGGCGAAAATATCGGCCGGCGCTTTGAGTTTTTGTTGCAGGAATTCAATCGCGAGGTGAACACGCTGTGCAGCAAGTCGGCGTCAATCGCGCTGACGGCAACGGGGTTGAAACTGAAAGCAACGCTTGAGCAATTGCGTGAGCAAGTGGCAAACATCGAATGACCAGGCGCGGCGTGTGCCTGGTGCTCGCCGCCGCTTCGGGCACGGGCAAAACCTCCCTGTCGCGCAAGATGATTGCGGCGGACAACAATCTTGCGCTGTCGATCAGCATGACCACCCGTGCGCCGCGAGAGGGTGAAATCGACGGGGTGCATTATTTGTTTCGTAATCAGGCGGAGTTTGACGGGCTGGTGGCGGCCGGCGGGTTTCTGGAACACGCGCATGTGTTCGGGCGCAGCTACGGCACCCCGCGCGCGCCGGTGGAAGCGGCACTGTCCGCCGGGCGAGACGTTCTGTTCGACATTGACTGGCAAGGCCATCGCCTGCTGCGCGCCGCCCTGCCGGACGATGTTGTTGGCATCTTCATCCTGCCGCCGAGCCTGGGCGTGCTGGCCGATCGGCTGCGCGGGCGGGGGGACCCTGACGACGCGATAGCAAAACGAATGGCGGAGGCGGAGGAGGAAATTTCCCACGCCGGGGAATTCGATCATGTTGTGGTGAACGACGATTTTGATCGGACGCTTGGGGAATTGACGGCGATCTTGCGGGCTGCTCGGGACGCAAGAAAGGATTAAGTTAAGCAGTTCTTTTTGTGAACAAAAAGAAGATTCTTGTTTACCTGCCTAAAAACAACTTCCTAACCCCCGCCAGCACCCACCCCCGCGGCAACAGCCGCACCATCACGCTGTTGATCCGGTTACCCAGCCCGGTCACCACCAACCTGGTGCCAGCAAGCGTTGCTGCGGCGCCGATCTTGGCGACCACCACGGACGACATCGCCATCCGCATCGCAAGCTTGCCGCGCATGTTGGCGACGGCCGCGAATTCGGTGTCGGTGGAACCCGGGCACAGGCATGTGACGGTGACACCACTGCCGACGAGCTCGGCGGCGAGCGCATCGCTGAAGGACAGCACATAGGCCTTGGTGGCGGCATAAACGGCAATGCCGGGGCACGGCATGAAACCGACGATGGAGGCGACGTTGAGGATGCGGCCGGTGCGGCGCTCGACCATCGCCGGCAGATAAAGCTGCGTCAGCGCGGTAAGGGCGGCGATGTTGACCGCGATCATGTCCTGCTGCCGGGCTGGGTCCTGGCGACTGAAATCACCGAAATCGCCAAAGCCGGCATTGTTGACCAGGATGTCGACGGGGCCGGTCGCCGCGAACAGGCTGGCGGGGGAGGCGGGATCGGCGAGATCGACGACCAGGACCCGCGCGGTGGCACCGAGTTCGGCGGCAAGGTTTTCCAGACGATCTCTCCGGCGCGCCACCAGGATCACCTGATGGCCCGCGGCATGAAATTGCCGCGCCAGGTCGGCGCCAATGCCGGACGATGCGCCGGTGATCAATGCAGTACCCATTAGAACGCGCCCCTTTTCGTCGCGGCGCACGCTACCATGTCCGATCACTCATGCGAGGAACATAGATCATGAAGGCCATCTGGAACGGCAAGGTTATTGCTGATAGCGACGACATCGTGACGGTTGAGGGCAACGCCTATTTCCCCGCCAACGCGTTGAATGGCGCTTACCTCAACCAATCGACCCACAGCACGGTGTGTTCCTGGAAAGGCACGGCGAGCTATTACACGCTGCAGGTTGACGGCAAGCTCAACCCCAACGCGGTGTGGTACTATGCCGATCCGAAACCGGCGGCGGCCGAAATCAAAGGCCGGGTGGCGTTCTGGAAAGGCGTTGAGGTTGTGGGCTGATGCCGGGACGGTTTGACGGCCAGGTTGCGGTGGTAACCGGCGGGGTTTCGGGCATCGGGCTTGGGATCGCGCGGCGGCTGGTGGCCGATGGCGCGCGGTTGGCGGTGTGGGATGTGAATGGCGCGGCGCTGGCGGACGCCAACGGGTTGCTCGGCACGCAGGTGCATACGGTTGAGGTCGATATGACCGATGCCGACGCGGTCGCAGCGGCTGCGACCGGCACCGCAGCGGCGTTTGGCCGGATCGATATTCTGGTGACCAGCGCCGGCATTACCGGGCCGAACGCGACCGCCTGGGAGTACGCGGTCGCCGACTGGAAGCGGGTGATCGATGTCAACGTGAACGGGGTTTACTACTGCGCCCGCGCGGTGGTGCCTATCATGCTGGCGGGCGGTTATGGGCGGATTGTGAATATTGCGTCGGTTGCCGGCAAGGAGGGCAATCCGAACGCTGCGGCCTATTCGGCGTCGAAAGCGGCCGTGATCGGGCTGACCAAGTCGTTGGGCAAGGAACTGGCGGCGACGGAAATCCGGGTAAACTGCGTGACCCCAGCAGCGGTCAAAACGCCGCTGTTTTCGCAAATGTCGCAGACCCAGATCGATTACATGCTGTCCAAAATCCCGATCGGGCGGTTTGGTGAGGTGGACGAGGTCGCGGCGTTGGTGTGCTGGCTAGCGAGCCGGGAAGCGTCGTTTTCGACCGGGGCGGTGTTTGATGTTTCGGGCGGGCGGGCGACTTATTAGTGTCGCGCCCATCCGTAGGGTGTCAGTTCCTCTTGGAACTGCACCATCTTACCACCGTGAAAAACGGTGCAGTTCCACGAGGAACTGACACCCTACGGACGACAATCAAGCGCCGTCGAACAGGGCTGTGATTTCGTCGCTGCCAAAATAATCGAAATCGTCCGACGTGGTGAATTTTCCAGCGAGAAACCCCAAACGCAGAGGGCCGGGCGCGGGGGCGCGGAACTTCGGTTCGACCGGCGGCAACAAATTGATCAGGGTCTTGTGGCTGTTGTCTACGGGCATGGCGCACCTGAAGCCTAGGTTCACGGCTTCATAGCCGATCTCCGGCGCAAATTCCATGGCTGGACGCTAACGCCGTGTGGCCCCATATCCACTGCAACGTTTAATTTGTCAGGACGCCTCCATGCAAAACCGCCAGATCGTACTTGACTCCCGCCCGACCGGCCCGACGGCCGGCGTGGAGAATTTCCGCCTCCGCGAAGTGCCCATCCCGGCACTGGAAGATGGGCAGGTGCTGGTGAAAACCAGCTTCTTCTCGGTCGATCCCTATATGCGGATGCGCTTGAACGACGTGAAATCCTACGCGGCCCCGCAAGCGGTGGACGAGGTGATGGGCGGCGGATCGGTTGGCATTGTCGAGCAAAGCCGCTTCCCCGGCATCGTCGCTGGCGATGCGGTGGCGATGGGCGGCGGCTGGCAGGAATACGCGGTGCTGCCGGGCAAGACACTTCGTAAGCTCGATACCTCCATCCTGCCGATTGAAGCCTATATCGGGCCGGCCGGGATGACCGGGGTGACCGCCTGGCACGGCATCTACAACATCATTGCGCCCAAGAAGGGCGAAACCATCCTGATTACGGCGGCCGCCGGCGCGGTCGGCAGCATCGCCGGGCAGTTGGCCAAGCAGGCCGGCGCCCGCGTTGTGGGTGTCGCCGGCGGGCCGGACAAATGCCGCCATGCGGTTGATGATCTGAAGTTCGATGCCTGCGTGGATTACAAGGCCGGCAACCTCGACCGCGACATGGCCGCCGCCTGCCCGGACGGCATCGATGGGATTTTCGAAAATGTTGGCGGCGCAGTGCTGGACGCGGCTGCCCGCCACCTCAATACTTTCGCCCGCATCGCACTCTGCGGCCTGATCAGCAGCGGCTATAGCGGCGGGCGGGCACCGATGGACAACATCACCATCCTGCTGACGCAACGGGTGATGCTGAAAGGCTTCATCCTGTCCGACCACGCCGACGTGTTCCCGGTGGCCCTGCCGGCGCTGGCTGCCAAGGTCGCGGCGGGCGAGCTGGTGTGGCGGCGCACGATCGCGCACGGGATTGAAAGCGCGCCGGCGGCGTTCATCGGGATGCTGGCGGGGAAGAATTTCGGCAAGCAACTGGTTTCTACGTCTTTGTTGAATAGCTGAGAAGGGAAGCGTCTTCTTTTTGTGAACAAAAAGAAGCAAAAAAACTTTTTGATAATTTGTTGCCGTTGGCTTGGCTCTGCGGAGAGCGCGCACGGTAACAAAGTGGAGAAAAGTTTTTTTGGTTCTTTTTGTTCACAAAAAGAACTGCTTTCTACTTCCGATGGTCCGGTGCAATCACGTCGAACTGCATGCTGAACCGGTCGAACATCGGCAGCAGCGTTGCCAGCCCGTCGCCGGTGACTGTCGTGTCCAGGCTTGGCGCGCCAAGGCACAGCGCTTCCAACGCTGCACGGGTGCAGGCGATGTGGGTACCGGCACCACGATGCCCAGGACGGCACGCCAGCACGGCGTTGCGCAAGGCGAGATGCCAGGTCTCCCCACGATCGCTGATGGTGATGTCGATCCCGATCGAAGCATCACCGGCGCGGTCCGGGTTTAGCCGCACGGCGAGGTAATCCAGCAGCAGATCGGTCGGCAGGCCGGCGACGAGGTCCGGCGCTAGCATTGGCCGCGGCGGAATGTCCCGCTTGCCGTGGCGCATTTCCTGAGCGCCGTACAAATAGGCATTGCGCCAAGTGGCGGATTCGGCCTGAAAGCCAAGCTGTTCAAACGCGTCCGCCAACAGCGCCCGGGCGCCGGCGTGGCTGGGATCGGCCAGCACCGCCTGGGCCATGATCTGCGCGACCCAACGATAGTCGCCGGCGGCGAAATCGGCCTGCGCGCGGGCAAGTGCGGCATCGACGCCGCCCATATAGGCAAGGGTGCGGCTGGCGCTTTCCGTCGGCGGCAGCCGGTCGAGATTGGCGGGATTGCCGTCGTACCAGCCGAGATAGCGCTGATAGACCGCCTTGGCGTTGTGTTTGAGGTTGCCGTAATAGCCACGCAAGTAGAACTTGCCGGCGAGCGCTGCGGGCAACGCGATTTCCTCGGCGATTTCTTCCGGTTTGCGTCCCATATTCAGCAATCGGACCGATTGGTCGTGGATGAATTTGTAAAGATCGTGCTGGCAGCGCAGGAAATCCTGCACGGCATCCGCACCCCACACCGGCCAATGGTGCTGGGCGATCAGGATGGTCGCGGCGGGACAGAAACGATCGAGCGCTTCGGCGAGGTAGTGCGCCCACATGCGCGGGTCTCGCACCACCGCACCCCGTAGCGGCAGGAAATTATGCAGATGCCGCGTGGCGTTTTCGGCAATGTTCAGCACGCCGAGGGCGGGAAAGAACATGTGCATTTCCGCCGGTGCCTCGGTTTCCGGGGCAAGCTGGAAAATGATTTCGACACCGTCGATAATGTGGGTCTCGATAGGCTCCCGGATCAATTGGGAGGGCGCAATCAGGCTTTGGGTGCCGCGCGCGGTGGTTTTGCCGAGCCCGGCATCGACCTGGCCAAGCGGGCCTTGGCGCAACAGGCCGCCGAACTGGAATTGCGCACGGCGGGCCATGGCGTTGCCGGGCAGCACGTTTTCGCCGCCGACTGCTTCCATGAAACCAAGCGGTGCGATGACCGGAATGCGGTCGGTTTCGGCAATCACCCCCTTCACGCCACCGAAATGATCGGAATGCGAATGGGTGTAGATCACCGCCATAATCGGCCGAAGCGGGCGATGGGCGAAATAGAGCGCGACGGCGGCGGCCGCGACCTCACACGTGGTCAGCGTGTCGACGACGATGATGCCGGTGTCGCCTTCAACGATCGTCATGTTCGCCAGATCAAGTCCGCGAATTTGCCAGACCCGATCACAAACGTTGAACAGCCCGGATGCCATATTGAGCCGCGCCATGCGCCACAGGCTGGGATTGACGCTGTCGGGCGCGGTCTCATCTGCCAGGAAGCTATAGGGCTGCAAATCCCACACCGCGGTGCCGGATTTGGTGCGGATCGCACCATCGGGCAGACCGGCGACGAAGCCGCGTTTGGCATCGGCGAAATCGGTCTGGTCGGTGAAATCCAGCCCGGCGATGACGGCGGATTGGGCTGCGATGGTCGCAGCGGTGGGGTCCATGGGCGTTTCCTGCTGGCTGGTTTTATCCAGCAGCCTAGCGGTTAACCGCCGAGCGCGTCCAACAGGATGCCCGGCGTCAGGATTTGCGGCAGGATTTTCACGCGGCCCTGCGCGGCGGGGAAGTAAGCGTAAAGCGGCACCCCATCGCGGCCCTGGGCCTTAAGGAACTCGGTGATCGCCGGGTCTTGCCGGGTCCAATCGCCTTTGAGATAGACGATATCCTTGGCCGCAAAGGCACCGCGCACGGCATCGGTCCCGAGCGCGACCCGTTCATTGATCAGGCAGGTAATGCACCAGGATGCCGACATGTTGACGAAGACCGGGCGACCTTCGGCGCGCAGCACGGCGAGGCGGGCTGGCGTGTAGGCTTCGGTTCCCGCTTCCACGGTGGCGGAGGCGGCGGGGGTACGGCCGATTACCATCAGCAATCCGGCGCACCCGAACAACGCGCCGAGTGCGAGCACCCGCGAAACCCGGCGCCCCCAGCCTTGGGTCGGCAGGCTGATCAGCCACGCCGCCATGGCGATGAGCACCAGGCCAAAGGCGGTTAGCGCCACGCCGGTCGGGCCGGCTTCCTGGCTGACCGTCCACAGCATCCAGACCGCCGCGCCATACATCGGGAAGGCCAGTCCCTGTTTCAGCACGTCCATCCAGGCGCCCGGGCGCGGCATCATCCGCGCAACGGCTGGGCTGCACGCGATCAACACGTAAGGCAGCGCCAGCCCTGCCCCCATCGCGCTGAAAATAGCCATGGTCTGCACCGCGGTGCCGGATAGCGCGCTCGCTATCGCCACCCCCATGAAGGGCGCAGTGCAGGGCGTGGCCACCAGCACCGCCAGCAGCCCGCTGAAGAAACTGCCGATCGCACCCTGCTTGCTGCACAAATCTTGCCCGATGCCCGCGCCCGCCATGCTGACATGGAACACGCCCGACAGGCTCAACCCGACGCCGAACAGCACCCAGGCCATCACGGCGACAAAAATCGGCGACTGGAATTGCGAGCCCCAGCCGACCGCCGAGCCCGCCTGTTGCAGCAGCAGCAGCGTCAGGCCCAAGCCGCAGAACGTTACCAACACCCCGCCCGCATAGCCCGCCGCGCAGGCATAGGCGTAACCGCGCTGGCCACCGCCGAGCTTGGCCAGCCCGACCGCCTTCAATGCCAGCACCGGAAACACGCACGGCATCAAATTGAGCACCAGCCCGCCGGCAAACGCCATCAGCAAGATGCGCCATAGCGGCAAGCTATCGACAATTGTCGCCGCTGTGATTGCCAGCGCCGTCTGCTGGCCATCGCGGTCCTGCAGCACCAGCACGCCTTGCAGCGGCGTATCCACGCGGTAGGCCGGGCCGGTTTGCACGGCAAGCGCGATGCTGCCATCGCGGGCAGTCAGGCGCTGGGGCAGGCTCGCCTGAATGCTGTCGAAAACGGACGGGATAAACCAGGCTTCACGCACGGTATCGGTCGTCAGGCCATTGCCGGCGAGCTGCAATTCCCCGTCGCGCAGGCTGACCGGCCAGGGCGCGGGGCGCGGGGTGGCGAGCAATGCGGCGGCGAAAAGCGGTGCCTCGGCAGACTTGCCGCCGGGGCCGGCGGGCAGATCGACGGTGAACTCGGCCTGTTCGGGCACGCAGACATTGGCGCAGATCAGCCAGTTGGCCGACAGCTTCAGCGTGCCGGCGCCGGTCGCGGTAATGCTGACCGGCAGCACCACTTCAGTGTCATAGCCATAGGTGATGAGGCCAGCTTCACGATGGATTTGCGGCGTCGGCCAGGTGATCGGGCCGGCCTTGGCGCCTTGCAGGCCGGAAAATTCAAGCTCCGGCGCGGCCCCCGCATCGCCCGGGTTCTGCCAATAGGTGTGCCACCCCTTGGCCATGCGCAGGCGCAATGCGGCGTGGAAGCTGCCGCCGGCGAAACTATCCGTGTCAGTGACCAGGGTGGCGCGGGTTTGCGGGGTGATGAAGGGTAGTGACTCACGTGCCATTGCGCCTTGGGCAAAGCCCAGCAGCACCAACAGTCCACCCAATGCCGACCTCAGTCTGGTCATTCCCGGAACCTCGTCGTCGAAATCTGCCCCGATGTCGCATATTCCGCACAAGAGTGATACGGGATCGCGGTGGTCTCAGATGCTGATTTACCAATAATTCCAGTCCTGCCGGACGTTCTGGCAGCGCTTTTGCGCGGCAATGCGGTGTTGGTGGCCCCGCCCGGCGCTGGCAAGACCACAATGGTGCCGTTGGCACTGCGCGATGCGCCGTGGCTGGCGGGCCAGAAGATTGTCATGCTGGAGCCACGACGTTTGGCGGCGCGGGCGGCGGCGACCCGGATGGCGCATCTGATCGGTGAGCCGGTTGGCCAATCGGTTGGGTTTCGCACCCGGATCGACAGCGCGGTTTCGGCGGCGACGCGGATCGAAGTGGTGACCGAGGGCCTGCTGGTGCGGCGGCTGCAATCCGATCCGGGGCTGGATGGGGTTGGGCTGGTAATCCTGGATGAAGTGCATGAACGCAGCCTGGAAGCCGATCTGGCGCTGGCCCTGTGCCTCGATCTGCAACGCCAGTTGCGGCCGGGATTGCGGTTGCTGGCGATGTCGGCGACCTTGGATGGGGCGCGGCTGGGGCCTTTGATGGGCGCGGAAATCATTGAAAGCCCTGGCCGTGCCTTTCCGGTGACAATGCAGCACGCCGCACGCGACATCGCCCAGCCGCGCGACCTGGCCGAAGCCGTGGCGCGCGCGGTCCGGGCAGCGTTGGCGGCGCATCCGGGCGATGTGTTGGCGTTTCTGCCCGGGATGGCGGACATCCGCCGCGCGGAAACGGCATTGTCTGGCTGCGGCGCGTTGGTCTTGCCGCTGCATGGGGAGTTGCCGCCGGCGGATCAGGATCGTGCGCTGCGGTCGGCCGAGGGGCGGCGGGTGGTGCTGGCGACCTCGATTGCCGAGACGTCTTTGACGTTGCCTGACATTACCGTGGTGGTGGATGGCGGCAGGGCGCGGCGTGCGCGGTTTGATCCGAATTCAGGGATGTCGCAGCTGGTAACGGAGCGGGTGACCAAGGCGGAGGCGGAGCAACGGCGCGGCCGTGCGGGGCGGGTCGCTGCTGGGGTATGTTACCGGATGTGGACGCGCGGAGAGGAAGGCGGGATGGCCGCATTCCCCCCGGCGGAGATTGAGGCGGCGGATTTGACGGGACTTGCGTTGGAGTTGGCGCTGTGGGGGTCGGGCGCGCTGGCGTTTGTGACGGAGCCACCTGCGGGGCCGCTGGCCGAGGCGCGGCTGCTGC
>JANXRN010000547.1 GCA_025352995.1 Acetobacteraceae bacterium | reverse complement strand
CATGACGCGCTGATGCGGCGCGGCGGGATTTATCGGGAGCTGTTCAATCACCAGGCGGCGGGGTTGGTGACGACGTAAAGGCGGCGATCCCGCCGACCCAGCGCGTGACCGTGGTCAGCCCGCACAACGCCGCGAACCCCCAGGCGAGCGGCGCGAACCAGGCTGGCCACAGGCAGACGGCGACGAAAAACCCGATCGTCTCCCCGCCCTCGGTCAACCCACCAAGGTAGTAGAACCCCTTGGTGGGGTAGGCGGTGCTGGTCATGCCGCGCTTGGCGGCGATAATCGCGAAACCGAGGAAACTGCTCGCCGTGCCCATGAAGCCGAACAGCAGGGCTGCCGCTGGCAAGGCGTTGGCCGCAGGATCCGCCAGCGCGAACCCGAACGGAATCGCGGCATAGACCGCGAAATCCCCGGCGATATCCAGGAACGCGCCGCGGTCGGTTGGCCCCAGCCGCCGCGCCACCGCGCCATCCAGCCCGTCGCATAACCGGTTGGCGACGAACGCCGTGAGGCCGGCGGCGTAGTTGCCCGACGCGATCAATCCCGCCGCCGCCAGCCCGAAACACAGCCCAACGCTGGTGATCGCGTCCGCCGTTGCGCCCAGCCGGATCAACCCGCCCGCCACCGGTGCCAAGGCTCGGCCAAGCGCCGGCAGGACGTGGCGGTCGATCATCTCACGCTGCGAAGGCTAGCAGCACCACGCCCGCCGCGATCAGCAGCAATGCGGCGAAATGCATCAAACCGAATGGCTCGCCAAAAACATAATGCCCGATCGCGGCGGCGAAAAAATACGATACCGCGGTGCAAGGTAGCGCCACCGACATTGGAATGCGCCGCAAAGCCACAATGTACAAGATCGCCGCGCCGCCATAGAGCACCAGCCCCAGCAGGGTGCTCCAATGCAGCAATTGGGCGGTGAAATCGCCCGCCGACGCGCCGCGCTTGAGCAACGTTTGTCCGGCCAGGCTGGTGGTGATCGCCGCGATCAGCGCGCCCCAGAACGGGTTCATGTCGCGCCCTCGGTTTGACGCTCAATCAGGCGGACCGTGCCTTGCGGCTTGCCGTTGGCCGACAGGAAGGTGCGCCCGAGATATTCGCCCATGACCCCCAGAATGATCGACTGCACCCCGGCGACCAGCAGCAGCACCGTCATGGTCGATGCCCAGCCGGACGGCGTGGCATGGGTTGTCAGGGCTTCCACAATCGTCGCCACCGCGCCGATCGTGCCGAGCAGCGCCATGCCAACGCCCGCGAAAATCGCCAAGCGCAACGGCGCCAGCGAGAAGCTGGTGGCAAGGTTCAGCCACAGCCGCACCAGGCGGGCAATGGTGTAGTTCGAACGGCCCTCGGCGCGCGGCAGATGCAGGACCTCAATGCTGTCAATGCGTTGGGTCACTTGCATGATCAGCCCGTCCACATAGGGATACGGCCCGTGATAGCCGGTCACCGACTGCACCACCATGTGCGACATGCAGCGGAATGACGACAGGTACAGACCTTTCGGCTTGTCGAGCAGCCAGTCGGCAACCTGGTTGGCGAACATGCTGCCGAGATTGCGCCACACCGCGTGCTTCTTGCTGGCATAGCGGGTGTAAACCACGTCCCAGCCGCCGTTGCGCGCGTGGTCGTACAGCTTCACCACTTCCTCTGGCGGGTTCTGCAAATCATCATCCATGGTGATGACGTAGGTACCCCGCGCGAGCCGCAGCCCGCTCATCACCGCGTTATGCTCGCCGAAATTGCGGGTGTGCTCGACATAAACCACTTGCATTTGGGTGCTGGCCTGCGCCGCGCGGCAGGCCTCGGCGGAATTATCCGGGCTGCCGTCATTGACCAGAATAACCTCCATCCCACCTTCCGGCCGCAGGCGCGACAGCGCATCGACCAGCAACCCGACGGTCGCAGCACCACGGTAAACCGGCACCACGATGGTCAACCCGCAGGTCGGGACGGCGACGGAGTTCGGCATCAGGGCAGCATCCTCGGCAATGTCAGGCACGAATGGCAGTCGCCAGTATGGACCCGCCCGCCGGCCAAGGACAGGACAGCCAACGTTCGGCTTCCGTTACAGCGAACAAAGTCGCATCCAACCAGGGCGGAAACGCGGCGACGTCGGACGCCGCATCATCGGCGCTGGCGAGCAGCTTGCGTTGCATAATCATCAGCGGCAGCAGCAGGAAATTCCAGTAGCGCGCGCGAATGTCGGTAAAGCCCGCGGCCGCCAGGTCGGCGCGCAACCCGCCCGCGGTGCTGCGTCGCGCGTTATGCACCCGCCGATCATGCGCCGACGCCAGCCATTGATAGGACGGCAAATTCACCACCAGCAGCCCGCCAGGCCGCAACACCCGGTGGAATTCGCCGAGCGCCACGCCAGGGTCGACCGCCGCATGGCACAGCACATCAGCCGAGACGATTGCGGCAAAACTGCCACCCGCGAACGGCAGCGCATTCACCGTGCCCCGGGTGATGCGCGCCGCGGATTTCGCGCCCGCCCGGGCCGCGGCGTCATGCGCGTATTCCAGCCCATACAAATCCCCCGCGCCAAGCCGCGCCAGCAATCCGCCAGTGCCGCATCCGGCATCAAGGATTGGGCCATCGATCGCCGCCAGCCGCGCGCATAGCCGAGCGTGCAGGGCGCGATACCACCACATCGCGCCCTCAGCCTCATCCATCAAAGCGTATTCGGCAGGCTCCATGCGGGTTAGCGCAAGCTCGCCGACATCGCGCCGGCGACGCCTTCGATATCGGCGGAAATGAAGATTTTCATGGGGGGCTCCTGAGTTTCAAAAAGTTTAGCCTGAAGGGGGAAGGAAGGTCTTCTTTTTGTGAACAAAAAGAAGCAAAAAAACTTCCTCACTTTGTTGCCGTTGGCTTGGGACCATGGAGAGTTGGCACGCCAACGGCCAGGAATAGATGAAGTTTTTTTGGTTCTTTTTGTTCACAAAAAGAACAACTTGCTTCCTTTCCCCACGAGAGGTTGCCGAAACCACCGCCATGCGGCAACGATGGCGAAAATCACCCGAGGCGCCCCATGTCCTTCCTGACCGAACCCGAACCGCCGCGCGGCGTGCCCTTGCCGGTGGCCCCTGGCATTTCCCGCATTGTCGCGCCCAATCCAGGGCCGATGACCTATCGCGGCACCAATACTTATTTGATCGAGGGCGATGACGGGTATTCGGTGCTCGACCCCGGTCCGGAAAATGCCGAACACTTGGCCGCGGTGTTGGCGGCAACTGGCGGCAAGGTTGCTCGGATTTTGTTCAGCCATACCCATGCCGACCATGTCGATGGCCTACCGGCGATGAAGGCGGCGACCGGCGCAAAGGTTTATGGCTGGCACACCCCGCAGGATGATCGGTTTGTACCCGATATCGGCCTGGCCGAAGGCGACAGCGTTGC
>JANXRN010000541.1 GCA_025352995.1 Acetobacteraceae bacterium | reverse complement strand
GTTGGCCGTTATAGACCGACCAGAGTTCCGGCCGCTGGCGTTTGGGGTCCCAGGTTTGGCCGGGGCCACGGATAGAGAAAATCCGTTCCTTGGCGCGGGAGCGTTCTTCGTCGCGCCGGGCGCCACCGATGGCGGCATCGTAGCCGCCCTGGGTCAGCGCGAGTTTGAGTGCTTCGGTTTTCATTACGGTATTGTAGTGAACACTGTCATGGTCGAACGGGTTGACGTTGTCGCGGATGCCCTCGGGGTTGGTGAATTCACGCAGATCGAGGCCGAGTTCGCGCACGGTCTGATCGCGGAAGCTGATCATTTCGCGGAATTTCCACAGCGTGTTGATGTGGAGCAACGGGAAGGGCAAGCGGCCGGGGAAGAAGGCCTTGCGGCAGAGATGCAGCATGGCCGAGCTATCTTTGCCGATCGAATACATCAGCACCGGCGCGCGGGCCTGGCCGACGACTTCGCGTAGAATGTAAATCGCCTCGGCTTCCAGCGCCTGCAAATGGGCGGGGAGAGGGGCAGAAGCCTGCGTCAAAGCCATGTCTCGACGATCCTATTGCGCGTTGGCGCATCGTGCGCCGAAAATACAGAATAAAAACTTACACTCAAGCGGATCAGGAATCATATTCCTTGCAGAGTGCCCACATGCGGGTTTGCCGGACGACGGCGATGATGGCGGCGGCGTCTTCGGCACTGAGCTGATTGCGCCATTTGTTGAGGCTTTCGTTGGCGTTCTTGAAAACCTGAAAATAGCGATCGGGGGCGTTGGAGGTTGAGCTTTCGGTGACGAAGGCCTCGGTTTGCGGGGACCAGCCGAGGCCGGTGAAGGCGAATAATTCGCGCGCCTTGGCCATCGGTTGGTCGCAGAGGTCCTGGTAGCGGATCAGGGTCGCGTTGGGCAGGTCGGCCAGATCGTCCATGGTTTTTTCGTTCGAGACCGCCCAGTGCCAGGCGAGTTGCTCGGATTTGGGCATGGCGGCGAGGCGTTCCTGGGTCAGCCCGTAGCGGTCGGCCTGGGCGGTGCCGAGGATTTCATGGACCGGGACCGGGCGGGCGAGCATGCCGAGTGCCACGCCCCGGGTGGTCGACGCGATCTGACCGCACGGGTCGCGGACGATGAAGACGATTTTGCAGCCGGGTAGCGCTTCGGCGAACAGGCGGGCGCGGCCGCGGGAGCTGACCGATTTCATCACCAGATGGAGGCGCGCTTCGTCGGCACGATCGATGAAGTCAGGCACGGGCAGCGCCTGGACGGTAGTGGCGGCGATGTTGAGCTTGGCGGCGACCTTGATTGCCATCACCAGCGCCTGGCGGGTGCGGTGGGCGAGGGCGCCATTGTAGGATTTGTTAAAGGTCGGCAGCGATCCGGCTGATTTGATGGTGCGAACTTCGAACAGTTTGCGGAGATAGTCTCGGGCGGCGGGAAGGAAGGCCGCGATTTCGGCAGGCTCGAAATTTCGGTTGAGGGCGGCGTCGCGCAGCACGGTGTCCGGTTCGTGGCGGTAGAGCACGTCAGGGTGGCTGTCGAAAATTTTGGCGAGCCAGGTGGTGCCCGACCGTGGGCCACCGATCAGCAGGGTCACGCGGTCATTGGGCAGGTCGGAAAGGGACATCGACGTGATATAATGGCGCAAATCACTATCAGCAAGGAAGCCAACCGCTACTGCGCATCCGTTTGGTTCACCATGACGGCAACCGACAGCTGCTCCGTCCCCGCCCCCATGCGCACGCCGCGGATGGGGGCGGCGCCCCCGGCATCGAGGCCGACGGCGAGGCGGACATAGCCGTCGGTCGGGCAGGTCAGGTTCGCTGGATCGAAGCCGACCCAGCCGAGATGCGGCACCAAAGCCTCCGCCCAGGCGTGATGGGCGGAACCGGCGTCGGTCTGATCGGTCAACAAATAGCCCGTTACGTAGCGGGCGGGAATGCGCAGATGGCGGGCGGCGGCGGCGAAAATCTGGGCGTGGTCCTGGCAGACGCCGCGGCGTTGGGCGTAGGCTTCGGAGGCGGTTGTGTAGGGCTTGGTGGCATCGGTGTCATAGGCGACTTCGGCGTGAATGCGCGCCATCAGCGCGTGCAAGGTCGGCATTTCATCGGCACCCCGCACGCTGTCGGCCATTTCGACGATGTCTGGGCTGGCCTTCGTGGTGTGGGTTTCGCGGAGATAAATCGCCGCGCGGCCAAAATCTTCCAGATTGCCGACCACGCCGGCGGTGTCTTTGGTGGCAATAACCCCCTGCACCGAAATTAGCGATCCGCTGGCCCCGTCACGGCCGCCGGGGGTGATCAGATGGACGCGATTGCCGAACGCATCGATGTAGGTCGCCGCGTTCTCAATGCCGGGCGCGGTCAGCTGCCAGCTGACAATCGCCTGGCCGGGGCTGGTTGGCGGGGTCAGCCGCAGCGCCTGCACGATCGGGCCACCGACCTTGTCGTAGCTATAGGCGCTTTGGTGGGATATCTGGATCTGCATGGCGCTGCCCTAGAGAAAATGAAACTCGGCGCCGATCGCGTTGGCGAGCTCACCCGTGTCATTGATGAAGCCGTCGAGAAACGCGCCGAGGCCGGAGGTCATGATCTGTTCGACCTTCATGTTGCACAGCCCGCCAAAGCGCTGGTCGGCAAGGGCCACGCAGGGATGGCCGCCCTCGGTCAGGACCACCAGATGGCGCAACGATTCGCAGATCAGGTCGCAGCAATGGCGCAGGCTGCGCGGCATTTCCTGGCGCAGGACCAGGAATTCGGCGATGTGATGCGGGCGGTAGGATTCCTGGTAGAAATGTCGGTAGGAGCTGTGGGCGGACACTGAGCGCAAGATGGTTTCCCACTGATAGGCGCTGCGATCGTTAATCTCCCCAGATGAGCTCGGCAGCAGGACCGAGTATTTCATCTTCAGGATGCGGGCCGTGTTGTCGGCGCGTTCGAGATAGGCGCCGATCTGGCTGAAATGATAGCCTTCGTCGCGCAGCAAGGTGCCGATGGTGGCGCCACGAAACAAGGCGGTGCGCTGGCGGATCCAGTCGAGGATTTCCGGCAGCCGCGCGGGGCCAACCGCGCCAGGAGCGAGTGCCGCGAATTCATTCCAGGTGGAATTCAGCGCTTCCCACATTTCGCGGGTGACGGCGGTGCGCACCGACCGCGCATTGTTGCGGGCAATTTCGATGCAGGACATTACAGATGACGGATTATCACGGTCAAATAACAAATAGTCCCGCGCCGCATCGGCCGTCAGCGGAAAGCCGCGCGCTTCGAAACCATCAAGGCAGCCGGCCGCCTGCAGCACCGATTGCCAGTCGCCGCGATGCCCACCACCGCTATCGGGGGTGAGCGCGCTGCGATAGCCGACCTCGGTCAGGCGGGCGACGTTTTCGGCGCGCTCCATATAGCGCGACATCCAGAACAGGCTGGCGGCGGTGCGTCCGAGCATGGCTTAATCCTCCAGCACCCAAGTGTCTTTGGTGCCTCCGCCCTGGCTGGAATTGACCACCAATGACCCCTTTTTCAGCGCCACCCTTGTGAGGCCGCCGGGGGTGACGCGGATGCGATCACCGACCAATACGAAGGGGCGCAAATCGACATGGCGGGGGCCGATACCAAGGCCGGTGCCGCTGCCGACAAAAGCGGGGCAGGTGGACAGCGCCAAGGTCGGCTGGGCGATGTAGTTGGCCGGGTTGGCCGCGATTAGCCCGGCGAAGCGGCGCAATTCCACTTTGGTCGCATGCGGGCCGATTAGCATGCCGTAGCCACCCGAGCCATGGACTTCCTTGACCACCAGGTCCTGCAAATTGGCCAGCACCTGGGCGCATTCTTCCGGAATGGCGCAGCGCATAGTTGGCACGTTGTTTAGGATCGGCTTTTCGCCCGTATAGAACTGAATGATTTCAGGAACATAGGCGTAAATCGCCTTGTCGTCGGCAATCCCGGTGCCAGGCGCATTGACCAACGTTACCTTGCCGGCACGATAAAGATCGAACAAGCCAGGCACGCCAAGCATCGAATCCGGGTTGAAATTCAACGGGTCGATATAGGCGTCATCAATGCGGCGATAAAGCACATGCACCCGCTCGCGACCGCGAATGGTCCGCATATAAAGCGCGCCATCCTCGATCATCAGATCGCTGCCGGTCACCAATTCGACGCCCATCTGGTCGGCGAGGAAGGCGTGCTCGAAATAGGCCGAATTGAAGGTGCCAGGGGTGAGCACGGCCAATGTCGGATCGCCATCGCAATCAGCAGGCGCGACGCTTTCCAGGGTCTGGCGCAGCATGTCCGGGTATTGTTCGATCGGCGCCACCAGATGGCCGGCGAACAGTTCCGGGAACAACCGCATCATCGCTTCGCGGTTTTCCAGCATGTAGGACACGCCGGACGGGGTGCGGAGGTTATCTTCCAGCACGAAAAACCCACCATCGCCGGTGCGCACAATGTCGGTGCCGATGATGTGGGCGTAGATGTTGCGTGGCGGATCAAACCCCATCATTTCCGGTAGATAGGCCGCATTGCCAGCGATCATGTGCCCCGGCACCACCCCGGCGCGGATGATTTCCTGCTGGTGGTAGATGTCATACAAAAACGCATTCAGCGCCCGCACCCGCTGCTGGATGCCACGCTCAAGAAAGCGCCATTCGGCCGCGGCCAGCACCCGCGGGATCATATCAAACGGGATCAGCCGCTCACTCGCCGCCGCATCGCCATAGACTGCGAAGGTGATGCCCAACCGGCGGAACATCGTATCGGCTTCCTGCTGCTTTTGCCGAATGTCCGAGCCGTTTTGCGCCGTCAGCCAAGCCGCCAGCGCACGATACGGGGCGCGCGGGTTGCCGTCGGAATCGAGCATCTCATCAAACGCATTTGCCGACGCGCCGACCGCATACGCCTCTTTTTTGAGCATCGGCGAGTGTGCCCTTTCCTAAAACCCGTCCTCAAAAATGCAAAGCAAGAACCGCGCCGACGCTAGGCAGCGCGCTCGGTCGAGGCGAGTTCGATCAGGCGGCCCCATTGCGCACTCGAATAAAGCTGGGCGTAAATCGGCCCGAGCCAGCCACGCCGCCGCCATTCGAGCAAGGTGGCGTCGCTGACCCCGTCAAGCCGGTCGGCGCGCAGCAGTTGGAAGCCGCGAATATGCAGATCGCCGCCGCCGGTGAAGGTGACATGGGCTTCCTCGTCCTCCAGCAGCCCTTCGGCCGCCAACGCGCGCGCCATGGCCGATGCCGCCGCGATGTTATCGCGCACCGTGGTGCACAGCCCGATCGTGTCGTTCAGCAACTGGGTCGGCTTGCCATCTTCGAACAGGCGATCCCCAACGGTCATCCCCAAAGCCGTGGAACTGGCTTCCATGCCGATGAAGGTGGACCCGCTCGCCGGATCGTCGATCAGCACGAACGGATAGCAGCGGACATAGGCCGGAATGTAAGTGTCGGCGCGCCATTTACCGTCCGGGCCCACGAATAAATTGCCGCGTGCGTCCAGCCCGACCAGCGCCACCGGGACCGGGTTGGGGCCGGTCGTGTAAAGGATCGGGAAGGTGCGCGCCGCGGCTTCGAACTCCCCGAGGCCCACCGGGACGGTCTGCGCCTTGGCCGCGAAAGCGTGGCCATGGTCGCGGTCCAGGCGGAGTTCAGGGGTTTCGCCAGGGTTGACGCCGGTAACATTGGTGAAAAACAACGGCATTTGCGGCGCATCGGTAACTTGCGCGCCGGCTGGAGTGGATCCGTTTGTCTGCGACATGGCTGTGTCCCTGCTGGAAGTATCCCTTCCTCTACCCTGCCAACTGCTTGGCGAACAACTCCAAAGCGCCAATCGCGAAACGGCGCATGTTGGCCTCCCGGTCCGGACTTGCGGTTTCGAGCACGATAGCGGCCTCAAGGTCGTCAGGGCCGACCACCGCAAACACCCCATGACCCGCGCCATAGCCGTAGCTGGTGCCAGTCGGGCCGGTAGCACCAATTTCGGCGATCGCCCAATCGGTGTTGAGCTGTTCTTTCATCGCGCGTGCCAGCAGCAACGCCAGCGCCTCCGTCCCCGGCGGAACGGACGCCATTTGGTCATCGGTCAGACCGAGCAGTTCGCGACGGGCGCGGCGGGTGTAAACCACGGTTCCGCCCATATAATAGGCAGATGCCCCCGGCACCGCCAGCAACGCGGCCGAGATCAGCCCCCCGGCGGAGCTTTCAGCCACCCCCACAGTGTCTCGGCGGGCTTTGAGCCGCTCGGCAACCTGGCGGGCGATTGGCAGAACCGTTTCCATGATTTTCTCCATCCCAAAGTTCGGCGGGTTTGCACTATGGTAGAACCAGACGGGAGCCGCGCAAGCGCACAGGGAGCAGGAAATGTCAGGATTCGCATCGACCAACGACCTCGCGGAAAAAACCGTGTCTTTCGATGAGCTTGGGCGCTGCTTGTACGCTTATACCGCCGAAGGCGATCCCAATTCCGGCGTGATCGTCGGGCGCGACGGCGTGGTGGTGGTCGATGCCCAGGCAACGCCCGCGATGGCCGCCGAAGTGCAGGCCAAGATCGCCACCGTGACCGACAAAAAAGTCACCCAGATCGTGCTGACCCACTACCACGCGGTGCGGGTGCTGGGGGCGAGCGGCTATCCGGCCCACAACATCATCTGTTCTGACGTCACAAGAGACCTCATCACCGAACGCGGCCAGCAGGACATGGACAGCGAAATCGGCCGCTTCCCCCGCCTGTTCCGCGGCCAAGCCGGCATCCCCGGCCTCACCTGGCCAACCCATGTCTTCCACCAGAAAATGTCCCTCGCGCTCGGCGATCGCGAAGCCCAGATTATCCATGTCGGCCGATCCCACACTGCCGGCGACACGGCGGTGTGGATGCCGGACGAAAAAGTCCTTTTCGCTGGTGACATCGTCGAATTCGGCGCCACCCCCTATTGCGGCGATGCCCATTTCGCCGACTGGCCAGCCACCTTGCAGCGTCTGCGTAACCTTGGCGCCGAGAAAATGGTGCCCGGCCGAGGCCGCGCGCTTCTCAACGCCCACGATGTCCGCGAAGGCCTCGATGGTACCGAAGCCTTCGTCACCACTTTGTTCCGTCTGGTTAAAGAGGGCGTCGCCAAGCGTATGCCCTTGGGCGAACTTTACCACGAAACCCTCGCCGCCATGCGGCCGCAATTCGGACACTGGGTGATTTTCGACCATTGTATGCCGTTCAACGTCTCCCGCGCCTACGATGAAGCCTCCGGCATCGATCACCCGCGCATCTGGACCGCCGAACGCGATGTCGAAATGTGGCGCAGCCTCGAAGGCAAAGCCGCCACCGATGGCGAAATCCAGCGCTAATCCATGGCTTGGACCGCACCGCGCTACGATCCGGCCCCCACCGCAGCTTCCGGCCGCCATCACCCCATCGTGGTGATCGGCGCCGGCATGGTCGGCCTGACCGTCGCCCTTGATCTCGCCCAACGCGGCCAGCCCGTGGTCGTGCTCGATGATGATGACACGGTAAGCTTCGGCAGCCGCGCCATCTGCCACGCTAAGCGCAGCCTCGAAATCCTCGCCCGCCTCGGCATCGGGCAAGCCGTGCGCGCCAAAGGCGTCACCTGGAATCGCGGCCGCGTCTTCTTCGGCGCACGCGAAATCTACGGCTTCGATTTGCAAGCCGAAGCCGGCCACCAATTCCCCGCTTTCGTCAATTTGCAACAATATCACCTCGAAATCCTGCTGGTTGATGCCTGCCGCGCAACCGGCCTTGTCGATATCCGCTGGAAACACGCCGTCACCGGCATCGATGCCGACGCCGGCCTGCTCACCGTCACCACCAAGGACGGCGCCTACACCCTCCAAGCCACCCATATCCTCGCCGCCGACGGCGCCCGCAGCTTCGTCCGCCGCGCCCTCGGCCTACCCTTCACCGGCACCAATTTTCCCGACCGCTTCCTGATCGCCGACGTCACCATGGAAGCCGTCTTCCCCCCCGAACGCTGGTTCTGGTTCGAACCCGATTTCCACCCAGGCGGCTCCGTCCTGCTGCACCGCCAAGCCGACGATCTCTGGCGCATCGATTTCCAACTCGGCCCCGACGCCGATGCCGAACGCGAACGGGACCCGGACCGGGTGCGCGCCCGCGTTGCCGCCATGCTCGGGCCAACCGCCCGCTTCACCCTCGAATGGGTCAGCATTTACACATTCCGCTGCCGCCGCCTCGAACGCTTCCGCCATGGCCGGGTGATCTTCCTCGGCGACGCCGCCCATCAGGTCAGCCCGTTCGGCGCGCGCGGCGGCAATTCCGGCATCCAGGATGCCGATAATCTCGCCTGGAAACTCGATGCCTGCCTGCGCGGCCTCGCGGGGGCTGACCTGCTCGCCAGCTACGAAGCCGAACGCATCCCGGCAGCCGACGAAAACATCCGCCACTCCGTCCGCAGCACCGAATTCATCGCGCCCAAATCGCCCGCCACCCGCGCCTATCGCGACGCCGCGCTCGAACTCTCCGCCACCCTTCCCTTCGCCCGAAGCATGGTCAATTCCGGCCGCCTGTCGCGCCCAACCGTCCTGGCCGCATCCCCCCTCAACACGCCGGATAGCGACCCCTGGTCGGGCGGCGTGCCGCCCGGCGCCGCCGCCGAAGACGCCCCACTTGGCGACGGCTGGCTCCTCGATGCCCTCAACCCAGGCTTCACCATTCTGCGCTTCGATACCGCCGACGGCCGCCCGCATCTGTTCATCCCGCCCGACAGCCCAGCCGCCGCGCGCTACGCCGCCACCCCAGGCACCACCATCCTGCTCCGCCCTGACCAACACGTCGCCGCCCGCTGGCGCCACTTCAACCCCGACCTCGTCGCACTTGCCACACGCCGCGCACTCGGACACTGAACATGCTCATCACCACCCCCAACCTCGATGACCCCGACAGCGCCTTCGCCGCCCTGATCGACGCCCATCGGGACCTGTCCCCCGAAGCTTCGCGCAAGCTTGATGCGAAACTGGTGCTGCTGCTGGTCAATCATATTGGCAGCTTGGAAGTTCTTAGGCAGGCTTTGGAGGAAGCGAAGTGAAGGGTCTTCTTTTTGTGAACAAAAAGAAGCAAAAAAACTTC
>JANXRN010000520.1 GCA_025352995.1 Acetobacteraceae bacterium | reverse complement strand
TGCGCAAAGCCAATATCGCGCAGCGCATCCAGATCAGGCGGCGCACCCAACCCCCGCGTCACAAACAACCCATGCACCAAGCACAAAACCAGCAGTGCCGCTCCCCCAAACCAAGTGAGGAAAAGTTTTTTTGGTTCTTTTTGTTCACAAAAAGAACTACTTGCCTTCACTTGGGCTGCTCGAGAAACACCAACCCCCGCGTGTCCTCAATCGGCGCATAAGCCAGCGCCTCCAGATCCGAGAACTGATCGGGCGCGACCACGTTCAGCACCACGATCAATTGCCGCCGCACCAAAATCGTCTGCCCCTCGGCGCGATACTGCGCCTCATACCGCCCGATCACGTTCTCGACCCGCACATCCTGTGGCAGCCGGGTGATGCGCCAGCCATCGGGCACGGTCAGGCTGACATCCCAGCGATAGTCCCGCGCGCCGACCCAGGCCGGGGTGCGGCGCGGCCCGGATGCGGTTTGGCGCAGCAGGTCGCGCAGGCCCGTCACCACCAGCGGCCCGACGCCTTGTGGCACTTGCAAGGTCAGCGCGCCGCCCAACCGATTGAGCACGCGCGGGCTGGTCCAGTCGGCGGCCAGGCGCAAGGGCTGGGACAAATCGCGCGGGTTGGACGCGACATAGGTCCCCGACCCGCCTTCCGGGGTTGTCGCAATCGACTGCCCGGCGAGTTGTTCGAGCGAGCTTGCTTCAGCGATCTGGGCCCGCACAAAGGCTTCGGCAGTAGGGGACATGTCAAAATCGGCATGCCCGGTGATGGTGCCGGCACGATCGAGGCTGGTGCGCAGGCGCGCGTGGTAGCACGACTGCTCCGGCGTGTTGGGTGGGGTTCGCCCCTGCCGGCCGGGATCGTTGACATGGACCACAAGCTTGTCGCGCATATTGGGTTGCAGCGCGTCGAACCTGCTGAAGCGGCTGAACATGTTGAGATAACGATCGAAATCGGGCAGGTACAAAATCACCTGATTGAAGACGAACGGCGCCCATAGCAGCGGCGGGGTGCTTCTTGTGCCTTCCTCGATCAGCACCAATTCGGATGGGATGCCGCGCGCGGCGAGCAGCGCCTGGGTGAGGGCCGCCATATCGCGCCCATCGCCATAGCCGGTTTGCAGCACCGCCTGCGCCGGGCGCGGCGCAAACCCTTCGACCGGATTGAGCGCCAGCACAGTCGGGCGGATATTGGTTTTGACCCAGTCATGAATGGCGCGCGCGGCCCCTTCCCCGAGCAATTCGCCGGCAATCCGATCCGCGAGACTTTGCAAGGCGGGCTGCACCGTCCCGGTTCCCTTGGCCGCCTGCGCGGTAGCCGTGCCAATGGCTTCGAAGTCGGGCAAGCTCGTCGCCTGGAATTGTGGCTGGAAATCACCGATATTGACCATGCCGGGTTCGATGTCCTGGCCTTGCCGATCGGTGATGCGGGCAACAATGTAACGCCGGCCAGCCTCGGTGACGTCACTGACCACAAAGCCGCCGCGCGCGCGCCAGGTGACAGCGACGGTGGCGGGCAGATCGATCCGGGTTTCGCTCAGCGCGGTATCCCACTCATAATCCAGCACGCTCGCGGCATTGAACCCGAACGGGGGCAGCGCCGCGCGGGTCATTTTCCACACCACATGGGTGCGGCTGCCGGGGCGGAGTTGCGGAAACAGCACCGTCATGGTGCGGCTGGTGACAAACCCGGTGACGTTGGCCGGCATCGGGCTGATCCGGGTGAAGACGCTCGATGCCGGGACCGGCACGCGGGTGCCGTCGGGCTGATCGACCCAGGCTTCCACCAGTTCCACCGCTTGCTTGGAGGGGTAGAACTGGAATGACGCCCGGTCGCGTAGGCCGAGGCCACGCTGGGTCAGCAAGGTCCAGTCCTGGGTGGCGGTCAGGACGTAGCCCAGCGCGGCATCGACCTTGTAGCTGCTAAGCGATCGGTCGAGCCGCGCATGGACGACATGCTGCGCCCAGGCCGGCGTTGCCAGCAAGCACAGCAGCACCAGCGCGCGCAGCATCACCGCGCTATTCATCCAACGGGCGCAGCGCCGTCGCCGCCCGTGCATCGATCTGGGCGGCGTATAAAACTGCCTCCAAAGCCGGAAAATCCATGGCCGCGATCACCGTGTCATTGATCACCAGCCGGCGTTCGATTGTGATCCGGTCAGTGCCCGCCTGATAATTTGCATGGTAACTGCCGATTTTGTTGCTGACCGCGACATTGTCCGGCAGTTGCGCGGCAAAGCGGCCCGGGGGCAGGTCGATGACGCTGTTCCACCCAAGGTCCCGGGCCGCAACAAAGGCCGGCAATTGGCGCGCGGTGTCGCCGTTGCGGCGTAAGACCAAGTTCATCTGGTTGGGGCGTGCCAGATCCAGCCCGGTCGGCACAACCAGCAGCACCATCCCATCCTGGGCAGTGGTGGCGTGCGGACTGGTCCAGTCGGCATGGAGCCGTAGCGGTTGCGCCAGATCGCGCGGGTCAGACCCTGCCAAGGTGCCGACGCCGCCCTCCTGGGTTCCACGCAAGAACTGCGCGGCCAGGGCAGCCGGGGACGCCGCGCCGGCCAGGGCCTGTCGCAATGCGGGTTCGGCGCTGGGCGACAGCTCAAATTCAGCGCTGCCCGCGATCGTGCCGGCCGGATCGAGCCGCATGCGACTGGTCATGCGATACTGATTCTGTTCCGGCTTGAAAACCGGTGTCCGCGCCACCGTGCCGGCATGATCGCCAAGCCGCACCACCAGCCGGTCGGACAATGTCGGGTCGGCGGCGTCAAACGGAGCATAGCGCCGTGTCGGGTTCAGATAGCGATCGAATTCGGGCAGATAAATGATGGCGTGGTTGAACACCACGCCCCACAGCAGCGGATCGACGCTGGTTTGATCCCAGCGCACCAGGGTGATTTCGGAGCGGATGCCGCGCGCAGCGAGCAGCGCCTGCATCAGCACGCTGTAATCCTTGCAGTCGCCATAGCCGGCTTTAATTACCTCCTGGGCCGCATGCGGCACCCAGCCATCTTCCATGTTGAGATAAACCGCGACGTAGCGGATGTTCTCGGTCACCCATTCATAAATCGCGCGCGCCGCGGCAATCCCGGTACGGTTCCCGGCGATGCGGTCGGCGAGCGCCTGGATGTCCGGCGTGACATCGGCCCGGCCGGCCGCAGCCTGGGCGGTGATGGCGCCGATCGCTTCATAGCTCGGCAGGGTCGTGGCAGCGAAGCCCGGCACCACGTCGGAGGCGTGCACCATCGCGGCTTCCGGCTCCGCACTTGCATAGTGGGGCAAGAACGCCACCACCTGGCGCATGCCGTCGGTGGCGACATCGCTAACTTCGAACCCACCACGCGCGCGCCAGGCGAACGGCAGATCGGCGGGCACATTGATGGTGATGGTGCGCGGGCCGGCTTCGATTTCGAGCGCCACCAGCTGCTGAACATTAAAGCCATACATTGCAGGCGTGGTCTGGGTCAGTTGCCAGACCACATGGGTGCGGCTGCCTTCTTTGAGTTGCGGGAACACCACCGCGCGCACCATGGCGTTGACGAAGCCGGGCGTATTGTCGGGCGCCTGGGCGACCCGGTTGAACATGCCGTTGGGCGGCACCTGGACCCTGGTGCC
>JANXRN010000518.1 GCA_025352995.1 Acetobacteraceae bacterium | reverse complement strand
GGCCTGGTCTTCGTGTCGTTCCGGGCGGTGAACCTCGACCCCGGCACCGGCCCGATGCCGCGTGCGATGGTTGCGATGGCGATGCCCGCCCCGGCGATGGGTGCGGCAATCCCCGCGCCAGTGGCCGAGGCCGCCGATGTGACCGTCGAGGCGCGGGTGGAGGCCGAAGTGGTTCTGGACGTGAAGAAGTAGCGTTACTTCGCCAGCTTGCTTTCCACCACAGATGCCCATAGCGCCACCCCATAAGGGATTGCCGCATCATTGAAGTTATACTGGTGATTATGCACCGGCGCGCTGTCGCCGCCATTGCCGAGATTGATGAAGGCGCCAGGGATTTTTTCCATCATGAAGGCGAAATCCTCCGACGCCATCACCGGCGGGCGGGCGCGGTTGATTTCGGCTTCCCCCACGATCGATGCGGCGGCATCCGCCACCACGGTCAACTGCGCGGCATCATTGACCAAAGGCGCGAAGATCAGCCGGAAATCCACTTTGGCTTCCGCGCCATAGCCGGCGGCGATGCTGGTGGCGAGGCGCCGCATGTTCGCCTCAATCAGCGCCATGGTTTCGCGCTTCATGGTGCGCACCGTGCCGCCGAGCAGGCCGGTTTCCGGAATGACGTTATAGGCATCCCCAACCAGAAGGCGGGTGACGGACAGCACCGCGGTATCGGATGGTGAGATGTTGCGCGAAACGATTGATTGCAGCGCGCTCGCCAAGGTGCCCGCCACCAGCACCGGATCGATGCTTTCTTCCGGCCGGGCGCCATGCGCGCCGCGCCCGGTGATGGTGATGTCGAAGAAGGCGCCTGCCGCCATCGCCGTGCCTGGTGCTATGCCGAATTTGCCAACCGGCATGCCGGGCGCGTTGTGCATGCCGAAAATCGCCTCGCACGGGAAACGCTCGAATAATTTG
Organism: Acetobacteraceae bacterium; assembly: GCA_025352995.1. GTDB lineage: Bacteria > Pseudomonadota > Alphaproteobacteria > Acetobacterales > Acetobacteraceae > CAITOL01. Next base: position 5,647 of record JANXRN010000518.1, on the reverse strand, counting down.
TCTTCGAGCATGGCCAGCGCGCCGCCCATGCCTTCTTCGCCCGGCTGGAAAATGAAGTTTACCGTGCCGGTGAAGTTGCGGGTTTCCGCGAGGTAACGCGCGGCGCCGAGCAGCATGGTGGTGTGGCCATCATGCCCGCAGGCATGCATCACGCCAGGATTGCGCGACGAATATTCCAGATTGGTCTGCTCATGGATCGGCAGCGCATCCATATCGGCCCGCAGCCCGATTGCCGGGCCCGCACCGTTGCGCAGCACGCCGACCACGCCGGTCTTGCCGACATTGCGATGCACTTCAACGCCCCAGGCTTCCAATTGCTTGGCGACCAGTTCGGAGGTCCGATATTCTTCCATCCCGATTTCCGGATGGGCATGAATGTCCCGCCTTATCGCGGTCAGCTCGGGGACGTATGGGGTGATGTGGTCGATGATCTTGTTGGTCATGGTGATGTCCTCAGAATCTAGCCAATTATGTCCCGAAATTGCAGGACGGGAAAGCGCAGCCTCAGAGTCTGTACATATCCACCAACTCAGCTGGCGCGGTGATGATCACGTCGGCGCCGGCGGCCTGCAATTCGCCCGGCGCACCGTATCCCCACGCCACCCCGATCGCCCGCACGCCGTTAGCATGGGCAGCGTGGATGTCGTGGCTGCGGTCGCCGACCATGACCATGGTCTCCGCCGTCAGGTTCTCCCGCCGCATGATGTCGGCGATCAGATCGGCTTTGTCGTCGAGCGTGCCGTCCGGAATGCTGCCATAGATGCCGAGAAAACGCGGCGCCAGACCGAGGTTTTCCACCAACCGGCGGGCAAAATCGACGCGTTTGGCGGTGGCGACGATCAATTCATGTCCGGCGCGGTAAAGCTGCTCAATCGCCTCGGCGATACCGGGGAACAGGGTGGCGTCATACAGCCCGGTCAGGCCGTAATGTTCGCGGTAGCGGGCCATCCCGAGATCGACCCGATCATCGCCGAACTGCGTCATCAGCCGACCCCAGACTTCCGGCAGCGGCGGACCCACGGTCCAGGTAAAATCCTCATCCGGCGCAGGCGTGTGGCCGAGATCATGCAGCCCCGCGCGCAGGCTGGCGATGATGCCGGGACGTGAGTCGGCGATGGTGCCGTCGAGGTCGAACAGGATGGTGGGGTTGGTCACGGGGCCTCCTTTAAGGGAGCGGTCGGTTTACGCATTGGGCCAGCGGCGATGCAGCCACAGCCAGTCTTGCGGCCGGGCGCGGATCCAGGTTTCGAGCCGCGCGTTGAGCGCGGCGGTCAGCGCCCGCACGTCAGCGTCGCGATGATCGGTGGGGGGCGGTTTGGCAATGGTTTCGATGGTCACGCGCAGCCGGGCGGGACCGAGGCGCTCGGTGCGGATACCGATCAGATCGGCGTTGAAATGGAGCGCCAGGGCGGCCGGGGCGCGGGTGGTCATCGCATCGCGGCCGAAGAACGGGACGGCGATACCGTCATTCAATTTCTGGTCGATCAGCATGCCGACCACCCCGCCGGCGCGCAGCATGGCGGCGCCTTCGCGCGCACCCTTGGCGCCCTTGGCGAAATAGCGCGCTTGCGGCACGGCGGTTTGACGGATGCGTTGAATGACGCGGTCCACCAGCGGATTGCTGGCGGGGCGATAGAAAGTCCCGAGCACGACGCCGAACTCGGCAGCCACAAGCGGCAGGATTTCCCAATTGCCGAAATGGGCGCTGATGGCGATGGTCGGTCGGCCATTTGCGGCGACGGCGCGGCCGATCTCGGCGCCGATGATCTCGATCCTGAGGCGGCTGACATGCGGCATTTCGCCAACCGTGCGGCCGAGATTGTCCCACACGCCGCGGATGATGTCCCGGCGGGCGGCGTCGTCCAACGCGGGCAAAGCGAGGCGGAGATTGGCGTCGGCCAGCCGGCTGACGCGCAAAAACGGGCCGATGCCGCGGGCGATGGCGCCACCGAAATTGGACGCGGTAACCGGGTTCAGGCGCCCGAGAAGCCACAACACCAAAGTGGCAAGCGCGGCCTCGATGCGGAATTGAAGGCTCATGCGGGTACGCCCAAAGCGCGGGTCAAGGCGGCTTCAATGGCGTCGGGATTGGTCCATGCCAGGCGCACACCGACAATCTCGACCCGGTCGCGGAATAGGGCGGGCAGGCGGGTGGCGTCCTTGGGGGTGGTGACCGGCGTTGCACCCAGGCCGGCGGCGGCGGCCAGCACCTGGCTTATATCGGCGACGGAATAAGGGTGATGGTCGGGGAAAGCATGGACCCGCCCGACAATGGCGCCGGCGGCGGCCAGGGTTTCGCCGAATTTCGTCGGGCGGCCGATGCCGGCGAAGGCGTAGAGTTTGCGCCCGGTGAGATCGGCGTCTGCGTGCAATTGCGCCGTCAGCACCGGCAGGCGCCCGAGTTGCCCGGCGATTCCCGCCGCATCGGCGCCGATCAGTACCGCGGCGTGGCAGCGGGCGATGGCGGCTGGCAAGGTCTCCCGCAACGGGCCGGCGGGGATCGGCCGTGCGTTGCCGAAGCCGGCTGCGCCGTCGACGACCATAAAGGTGAAGTCCTTTGCGAGCGTCGGGTTTTGCAGCCCGTCATCCAGGACCAACACATCGGCACCGTCGGCGATCGCCAGTTTCGCTGTCGCGGCACGGTCGGCCCCGACATAGGTCGGGGCGCAGGCGGCGAGCAGCAAGGCTTCGTCCCCAATGTCGGCCGCACTTTGCCCACTGACCCGCACTGGCTGAAGCTGGGTGCCGCCATAGCCACGGAGCAGAAATGCCGGTTTGCGGCCCCGCGCGCGCAGGCGCGCACCAATATCCAGCGCCAAAGTGGTCTTGCCGCTGCCGCCGACGGTGGGATTGCCGCAGCAAATCACGGGCACCGGCGCGCGCCAACCAGGTTGCGCCATGCGCCGCGCGGTAATCGCGGCATAGAGCGCGCCGAATGGGGCCAGCAGCCAGGATTGCCAACTCGGCTGCGGCCGCCACCAGAAATCCGGCGCGTTCATGCGCCCGCCAGCCCAGCCAGGGTCGCGGCAATCCGGGCGGGAAGATCGGTGGCGCCGGCTGCTGCCGCCATGCCGGCCTGCCCCATCGCGGCGCGTTGGGCGGGATGGTCGAACATCAGCCCGACCCAGGCGGCAAGCTCGGCCGCGTTGCCGACCTGATGCAGCGCCCCGGCATCGCGCAATATCCGCACCGCTTCGATGAAGTTGGCGTCGTAAAAGCCCATCGCCACCGCGCAACCCAGGCGCGCCGGTTCCAGCGGGTTCTGCCCGCCGCCAGGTGCGATCAGCGACTTGCCGACGAACACAATCGGGCAGCGCCGGTAAAACAGCCCGAGCTCGCCCATTGTATCGGCGATCCAGATGCCGCCGCCGGCGGGCGGGCCTTCGCCGAGACTGCGGCGCGATCCGCCCAGCGCCGCCCCGCGTTCGGGATGGCGTGGCACGATGATGGTAACCAGGCCCGGCCGGGTGGCTGCCAATTTTGCATGGGCGTCCGCGATCAGGGCTTCCTCGCCATCATGGGTGCTGGCGGCAAGCCAGACCGGCCGGTCGCCGAGCATCGCATCGACTTGCATCAAGGCGTCCTGATCAACCGGTAGGGGGCTGGCGGCGAATTTCAGATTGCCCGCCGGCATCAGATTGCGCGCGCCGAGGGCGGCAAGGCGCTCGGCATCGTCGTGCGATTGCGGCTGCACCGTGGCAAAGCCGCCGAACACGGCCCGGGCGGTGGTAGGCACGCGGCGCCAGTTGGCGAAACTTTTTTCCGACATGCGGGCATTGACCAGCATCACCTTGATGTCCCGCCGGGCGCAGGCGGCGAGCAGATTGGGCCAGATTTCGCTTTCGACGAAAGCTGCCGCATCGGGCCGCCAATGATCGAGGAAGCGCGCCGCCCAGGCCGGCACATCGAGCGGCACGAAGCGATGCTGCACACGCCGATCAAGCCCCAGCTGCGGCAGGCGGGTGGCGAGCAAAGCTGCCGAGGTGACCGTGCCGGTGGTCAGCAAGACCGCAACTGTGTCCGGCAAGGCGGCGAGAACCGGCAGCACGGAAATCGATTCCCCCATGCTCGCCGCATGCACCCAGAGCAATTTGCCCGACGGACGGGGGGTTGCGTCGATCCCCTCGCGTTCGGGCAGGCGTTCGGCGATTTCCTTGTCACGCCCGGCACGGCGGCGGAGATAGACGCGCAAAACCGGCGCGGCGAGCGTGGTGGCAGCGGCATAAAGCGCGCGCAGCATTCAGACCATCCCGTCGGCGCGCGCGGTAACCGCATCGATCGCGGCTTTCAGGCCGGGCAAGCTATCCAACCAGTCGCGGCGCGGCACCGAAATCGGCGCGCCGCACAGCATGACCCCGCGGCCGAACGGCAGCGGCAGGACCGTCCGGTCCCAACCCGGCAAATTGATCCGCCACGCCACCTGCGCCGCACACGGAATGATCGGCGCGCCACTCAATGCCGCCAGTTGCGCCAGACCGGGCGCCGGCACGCAAGCCGGCCCGCGCGGGCCGTCCGGGGTCAGCGCCACCACCTGCCCGGCATCAAGGCACGCCAACAGCCGACGCAGCGCCGCGCTACCGCCTTTTTCCTGACCACCCCGTGCAGTCGAGCCATTGACCACCGCGAGGCCGAAGCCTTCCATCACCGCCGAAACCAGCATCCCGTCGCGGTGGCGGCTGGTGAGCGCAGTGACCCGCCGTTCGATCCCCTTTTGCCGCGCCAGCATCAGCAATGCCGGGATCAGCGCGAGGCGTTGATGCCAGAACGCCACGATGGTCGGGCGGCCAGGAGGGTGGACCGCGTGGTCAAGCCCGATCAGGGTCCAGCGCGTGGTGCCGAGCGCGAACTTCAAGTAAGCGACCAGAATCCGCGCCAACGCTTTCTGCACGCCCGGCCGCTTGAGCCAGCGTTTCACCATCCCCATGCCCGCAGCAATTTTTCGGTTGGTGTCCCGATCGATTGCGCCATGCCGAGAAACCGCACCAGGTCCGCCGGGTGATCGATATCCATCCCGATCCCCGGCAGTTCCACCACGCGCGGTTCCAACCCAGCATCGCGCGCCGCGGCAAGATGCGGGTAGAAACTATCTTCGCCAAAGCGCAGCTTCACCGACAAAGGCGGCATGCACAGGACGGCGTTCGATCCAAGCCTGTCATGGGCTGGCACGATGGTGAACGGGCAGGCGGCGGCGAGCACGGCGGACACTTCATCGGATGTCACCAACGTAATATCGCCCGGCATGGTCAGGAACCCGGCACGTCCTTCGGCGGCCAGCAGCTTCCGGCCAGCTTCGACCGCGCCGGTATGGCCATCCCGCGCGCCGTCGGTGATGATCCGCGCGCCGAGGCGACGGGCGAGTTCCGTTGCTTCCGGATCAACCGTCACCACCGCCAGCCCGCCCAACGCAGGTGCGCCGGCCAGCGCCGTCAGCACCGCCGTCACCATGGTGCGCGCCAATTCCTGCCGCTGCGCGGGCGTGAGCGCGCCGGCGAGGCGATCCTTGGCGCCGGTAAATTCCTTCACCGGCACCACCGCCCAGATATCGGTCCGCGCGGTCACGTCCGGGCGGCGTCCAGCACGATGCGGGCAAGGGCGATCTTGTCATCGACGCTTTTCATCAAGGTCGGCGCCAGCAGCACCCGGCAGT
>JANXRN010000500.1 GCA_025352995.1 Acetobacteraceae bacterium | reverse complement strand
GCATAATTCGGGGCTTGGTGGAGCCAAGCGGGATCGAACCGCTGACCTCCTGAATGCCATTCAGGCGCTCTCCCAGCTGAGCTATGGCCCCATTCCCTCGCGGGAGGGCGGCATATACAGTCCGCGTCCCTGGCAATCAAGGCCCCTTGCGATGTCCAAGCCGAAATGGCGCCCGGCCAATGCGGCGGAGGCGACCAGCAACGTCGCCGCCTTCATCGAATTTGCCCGCGCAACCGGGGCGGCGGACCTAACGCCCGCGGAAATTCCGGCGTTTCGCGCGGAAAACCCAGCGGAATTCCGCGCCCTGATCGCCGCCTTCGCCGGTTTGGACAATGCCGCCATGCACGCCTTGGGGGACGAAGCGCTCGATCGCCTCGCCCACCGGCTGCTGATCGAAGACGAACGCCCTGACGGTTAGGGAAGGGAAGAATGTCCTTTTTGTGAACAAAAAGAACCAAAAAAACTTTCTATCCATTCCTTGCCGTTGGCGTGCGCGCCTCGCAACAGCGAAGCGCTCGGAACCAAAATGGAAAAGTTTTTTTGCTCCTTTTTTTTCAAAAAAAGGAGTGCTTTCTTGGCTTTAGTCTTCCTGCTGTCCTTTCTCAGTTCGCGAGCGTAAAATCCGCCTCCGTCTTCGCCCGCACTTCATCCAACGTCACGCCCGGCGCCAGTTCCACCAGCCGCACCCCGCCGCCGCGCCGATCGATGTCGAACACCGCGAGTTCGGAAATCACCATATCCACCACGCCCGCCCCGGTTAGTGGCAAGGTGCAGCGATGCAGCAGCTTGGGTTTGCCGCCGGCGGTGTGTTCCATCAGCACCACCACCCGGCGCACGCCGGCAACCAAATCCATCGCGCCGCCCATCCCTTTGACCATCTTGCCGGGGATCATCCAGTTCGCCAGATCGCCATTTTCCGCCACTTGCAGTGCGCCCAGGATCGACATGTCGATATGCCCGCCGCGCACCATGGCGAAGCTTGCGGCCGAATCCATGAAGCTGGTGCTGGGCAGCGCGGTCACCGTCTGCTTGCCGGCATTGATCAGATCCGGGTCTTCATCGCCTTCAAACGGGAACGGCCCGATGCCGAGCATGCCGTTTTCCGACTGCAACTGCACCGAAATCCCATCCGGAATGAAGTTCGCCACCAAAGTCGGGATGCCGATCCCGAGATTGACGTAGAACCCGTCTCGGATTTCCTGCGCCGCACGGGCGGCCATTTCTTCGCGTGTCCAGGGCATGTCTGCGGTTCCTTTACGCGGCGCGCTTGCGTGTGGTGCGCTGTTCGATGCGCTTTTCAACATGATCGAGCGCGACAATGCGCTTGACGAAAATCCCCGGGGTGATGATGTGGTCGGGATCGAAGCTGCCGAGCGGCACGATTTCTTCCACCTCCGCAACCGTCATCACCGCCGCCGTCGCCATCATCGGATTGAAGTTCCGCGCGGTTTTCCGATAAACCAGATTGCCCTCCGGATCGGCCTTCCAGGCATGGATGATGGCCAGGTCCGCCCGCAACCCGCGTTCCATCACATAAGTCTGGCCGTCGAATTCGCGCAATTCCTTACCGTCCGCCACCGCGGTGCCAACCCCGGTGCGGGTGAAGAACGCCGGAATGCCCGCCCCGCCAGCGCGAATACGTTCGGCCAACGTGCCTTGCGGGTTGAACTCGATTTCCAGTTCGCCGGCGAGATATTGTTTCGCGAACGTGGCGTTCTCGCCGACATACGAACTGATCATCTTGGCGATCTGCCGGGTTTGCAGCAACACCCCCAAACCGCAATCATCCACGCCGGCATTATTGGAAATACAAATCAGGTTGCGCACGCCCGACAGCTTGATCGCATCAATCAACGCGCCCGGAATGCCGCATAGCCCAAAGCCGCCGGCCATAATCGTCATGCCGTCTCGCAGCACGCCTGCCAGCGCTTCGGTGGTTGATTCATAGATTTTGTTCACGGCCATACTCATGTTCCTCTGCGTAAACAAAGCAGGTAAGCACTCCTTTTTTTGAAAAAAAGGAGCAAAAAAACTTCCCATATTGGTTCCGAGTTCGCACCGGCAGCGGTGCGCCATGGATAGAAAGTTTTTTTGGTTCTTTTTGTTCACAAAAAGAACAACCTTCCTTACTTCAACTCAAACCCAAGCCGACGCATCGCCGCCCGCATCGCTTCCCGCCCGTTGCCGCCCGACAGCCGCGCAATCACCCGGCCGCTCCAGGTGTCAGAATCCATCCCCTGGCGCTTGGAAAACGCCGAAAGTTCGCCGTCATAGCGCGCGATTTGGGCGGCTTCGTCTGCCGGAGCGTAGCGGTCATGGAACAAAACCGTGCCTTGCGGCAGGCGCGGTTTGATCTCGGACAGGCGGGCCGGATCGGCGTAACCAACGCACAGCCCGAACACCGCCATCACATGCGGCGGCAGGCCGATGGCTGCTGCCACCCGCTCCGGATCATTGCGCAAAGCGCCGATATAGACGGTGCCGAGGCCGAGCGATTCAGCGGCAAGTGTCGCGTTCTGCGCCGCCAATGCGGCATCGATGGCGGACACGGTGAACGCCTCCTGATAATCCAGCGTCGGCATCGGCTTACCCGCGCCATCCAGCACCCGCTTCAGGCGTGATTGATCGGCCAGGAACACCAAAAGCACCGGGCATTCGCGGATGTGCTGCTGGTTGCTGGCAACATTTGCCATGATGTCCTTGATTGCCGGATCGCTGACGGCAACCACGCTCCAATATTGCATGTTCGACGATGTCGCCGCCGATTGCGCTGCCGCCATCAGGGTTTCGATCGTCCCTTCGGGCAACGCCGTCGGCAGATAGCCGCGCACTGACCGATGTTCGAACATGGTGCGGATCACGTCGTTGATCGGGCCAGCGGCCGGGACATCGGCCGCGCCGTAGCGCGCGCTCAGCAGGCTTTGGTCAGCGACACCAGGCGAAATATTGTCGGGCATTTGCAGGGACTCCATCGAAGGTTACCACCATCCTAGCCGGGTGCCGCCGCCCGGGCTAGGCTGCGGGTAGGGAGGACCACACTCATGCGTTGGATCAGGTTCAGCAGTGCCGGACGGCACGCGGCGGGGATTATCGAGGGCGACCGGATTGCCGAGATTGAAGGCAACATGTTCGCTGACTGGCGCCGCACCGGGGCAATGCA
>JANXRN010000416.1 GCA_025352995.1 Acetobacteraceae bacterium | reverse complement strand
GTGGTGCTTGTGCCGGCCGAACAGCGCGATATCGGCATGGTGTTCCAGTCCTACGCGCTGTTTCCGCATCTGACGGTGGCCGGCAATGTCGGGTTCGGGCTGGAAATGCGCAAGCGGCCCAAGGCGGAAATCGCCCGGCGTGTGGCGGACGCGTTGGCGATCGTGCAGTTGGACGGACTGGGCGGGCGCTATTCGCGCGAATTATCGGGCGGGCAGCAACAGCGGGTGGCGCTGGCGCGGGCATTGGTGATCGAACCGCGGATTTTGCTGCTTGATGAACCGCTCGCCAATCTGGATGCGCGGCTGCGCGATGAAATGCGCGACTTCATTCGCGCCCTGCAACGCCGGGTCGGGATCACCACCATTTATGTCACCCATGATCAGGCCGAAGCGCTGACCATGTCGGACAAAATCGTCGTCATGTTCGGCGGGCATATTGCGCAGGTCGGCGATGCGGAGGCGATTTATGAACGCCCGGCGAGCCGCGCAGTCGCTGACTTCGTTGGCCGGGTCAACATCGTTACCGGAACGATGGTTGCTGGCGATCTGGTACGCACCTTGCTTGGCGATATCGCGAGCGCTGGCGCCGTCGCAGCGGCGCCAGGCACCCAGGTCGATTTGGTGCTGCGGCCAGAGGCAATTCGGCTGGTGCCCGGCGACGCGGCGAAAGTGGTCAATGCGACCTATTCCGGCGGGCTGGTGGATTATACGATCAAAACCGGTCCGGGCCTCGTGCTGCACGCGCAAAATTATCCCTCGCCCCGCTTTGCCGTCGGCGCTTCGGTCGGGCTGGAATTTGCCCAGGCGCTTCTATGGCGGCTCGGCGGATGATCGGCCGGCTTGGCGCGCGGCATTTGCTGATCCTGCCGGCGGCGTTGGTGCTGCTGCTGTTTCTTGTCGTGCCCTACTTCAATATTATCTTGATGAGCTTCCGCCAGCCCGGCCAGGGCGTGCCCTATGCGGCGGGCTGGACCTTGGCCAACTACGGGAAATATCTGTTCGACGGGTTTTATCTCGGGCAGCTGGTCAATACGCTATGGATCGGGGCAGTAACGACTTTTGCCTGCCTGGTGATCGGCTACCCGGTGGCCTGGCAATTAGCGCGCGGCAGTGCGGCATGGCGTGGCTTGCGGTACGGGATTGTGCTGGCACCCCTGCTGGTCGGGATCGTGATCCGGTCCTATGGCTGGACCATCCTGCTGGGCAATAACGGGGTGATCAACCGGACGTTGGTGGGCTGGGGCCTGATCGAGGCACCGCTGCCGCTGATGTATAACGGGCTGGGCATCATTATCGCCCTGACCCATGTGCTGCTCCCGTTCATGATTTTGCCGGTGATGGGGGCGATCCAGGGCATCGATCCGGCGCTCGACCTCGCTGCCCGCTCGCTGGGCGCAGGACGGCGGAGCGTCGTCTGGCGGGTGCTGCTGCCGCTGTCGTTGCCGGGGGTGCAGGCCGGGTCAATCCTGGTGTTCGTGCTGGCGATCAGCGCCTACGTAACCCCTGCGTTGATTGGCGGCTTGCGGGTCAAGACGGTGGCGGTATCGGTGGTCGATGCACTGATCGACACGTTCCAGTGGCCATTTGGCTCCGCGCTCGCCTTGGGCCTGGCGATCATCGGCGGCGCCTGCGTGGCGGGATTTGCCCGTGCCACACGGATGAAATGGGCAACTCGGCAATGAAATATGGATTTTCCGCCTATTGCAGCTTGGTTTACGCCTTCCTGCTGGCGCCGATTGCGGTGGTGGTGCTGGCGAGCTTCAACGCCGGCGCCTTTCTGACCTTCCCGCCACAAGGCCTGTCATTTCGGTGGTATGTCGTGTTTTTCCAGAATGAGGTGTTCTGGCGCGCCATCCAGACATCGCTGTGGATCGCCGCAATCGCCACCGCGATTTCTGGGGTGATCGGCACGGCCGCCGCGATTTTCCACGTTCGTCACGCTCGCCGCAGCAAACCGGTCCTGCGGGTGGCCATGCTGGCGCCGTTGCTGCTGCCCGAAGTGCTGACCGCGATCGCGCTGCTGTTCGCGGTTTACGGCATCGGGCTGGGCACCCGCTTCATGGTCGGGCTGGTCGCCGGCCATGTCCTGCTGACCTTGCCGTTCGTGTTCATGAACGTGGCAGCATCCCTCGAAAGCTTCGATCCGGACTGGGATTTAGCCGCTCGCAGCCTAGGC
>JANXRN010000176.1 GCA_025352995.1 Acetobacteraceae bacterium | reverse complement strand
GGCCGGACAGGCCGCGATGGGTGAACAGCATCGCCTCGCGGAACGACGCCTTGCCGGTTCGCGCGATTACTTCAAGCGCCACCCCGCTGAGCGGTTGCATCAAGGCGATGTCATCGCCGGCGAAGGTCAGCGGCACCAAAGCCGGGCGCGGCGGCACCACCCGCAATCCGAAACGCGCGGCGATGTCATAGGCAAACCCGCTCGCCCCCATTTTCGGGATTGACGGCCCACCCGTCGCCAGAACCAGCGACGGCGCGCTGAAAGTGCCATGATCGGTTGCAAGCTGAAAACCGTCGGCGTGCTCTACCCCGGTGATCCGGTGCGACAGCCGCAGATCAACCCCGACCGCGGCGCATTCGCCCAGCAGCATCGCCACGATCTGGCGCGCCGAGCCGTCACAGAATAGCTGGCCGAGGGTCTTTTCATGCCAGGCAATGCCATGCTTCTCGACCAGCGCGATGAAATCATGCGGGGTATAGCCCGCCAGTGCCGCGCGACAGAAATGCGGGTTGTCGGACAGGAACCGATCGGCCTTGGTGTCCAGATTGGTGAAATTGCAGCGCCCACCGCCGGAAATCAGGATTTTCTTGCCAGCCGCCTCGGCGTGATCAAGCAGCAAAACCCGCCGCCCACGCGCCCCGGCCGTCATCGCACACATCAACCCGGCGGCACCGGCGCCGACGATGATAACGTCAAATCCGGTCGTCACGCCGTGCGCCGGCGATAGGTCTCCGGCGCTTTCCAGGCGAACAGCAGCGCCACCACCACCATGGTCGCGGCCACAACCTCCAACGCGATATTGGCGCCGGCGAGGTCGGCGAGCACCCCCATCAGGATCGGCCCCACAACGTAGCCGAAATCGCCGACCATGCGGAACAGGCTCAAAGTGCTGGCGTTCATGCCGGGCGGCGCGGCATCGGCAGCGTAGGCGGTCGGTGCCGAGCCGCCGATGGAACTTGCCAGCCCCCACACCAGGCTTGCCGCGATATAGCCCGACGGGCTGCTGGCAATGCAGAACAGCAGCAGCGCGGCGCCGGACGCCATCGTTGCCGGCACGATCACCGCCTTGCGGCCGAAATAATCCACCAGCACCCCGGACGGATAGGCGCCGATCAGGCCGGTCACCAGCCCAAGCGCCATGGCAATGCCGATATCCTGCACCGACATGCCAAGGCGGGTTGCGCCGATCAGCGGCACGATGCTGAACAGCCCGCCGGTGCGCGCGGCGGTGTTCATCAAATTGACCAGGCACGCCAGCGCAAAGCCGGGCTGGCGTGACAACGCCTGGATCTGGCGGCCATAGGATGGCCGAACCCCCGGCACCTGGGCGGCGGCCGCATGCGCCATATGGCTGGTTTCCGGAATGGCAAACCAGGATAGCAGCCCGGACAGGCTGCCAGCGACGGCAAAGCCCACAAACGGTGCCGCCAACCCGAACTGATGCGCCAGCACCCCACCGGGCAGCGGCCCAATCCCCACCGAGAACACGAACGCCGACATATAAATCGACAAAATCCGCCCGCGCCGCTCAATCGGGCTGATATCGGCGAGCACGATCTGTCCGGTCGTCACGATCAATCCCGCCCCCGCGCCGGCAAGAAAGCGCGCGGTCAGAAATTCCGGGTAGGAACTGGCGTAAGCGCACCAGAGATTGCCGGCAGCCGTCGCCAGCCCGCCCAACGCCAGCGCCTTGCGGCGGCCAAACCGGTCCGCGATCCCGCCGGCCGGGGCCGCCAACAGAAACCGCGCCAGCCCATAAATCCCGGTCGCCATGCCGATCGCTGACACCGACACGCCAAAGGACTGGGCGTATTGCGGCAGCACCGGCACGATGGCGCCAAAGCCAAGCTGGTTCACCCCGACCAACAGGCACACCCAGATCAGCACAGTATTTTCACGACGCCGATCAGACATTTATCCGCGCCCCGCCAAGACGTCATCAAGCCAGTCGGCGCGCATTTCCGGCACACTCGACAGCAGCAGTTCGGTATAAGGGTGCATCGGCGGGGCGAACACGGTTTTGGTGTCCCCCGCCGCCACCACCACCCCGTGGCGCATCACCGCGACCTTGTTGGCAATGCGGCGCACCACCCCGAGATCATGGGTGATGAACATATAGGCGATGCCGAGCTCGTCTTGCAGCCGCTTCAGCAGCCGCAGAATTTCCTCGCCGACCAATTGGTCAAGCGCCGAGGTCACTTCGTCGCAAATAATCAGATCGGGTTCGGCGGCGAGCGCGCGGGCAATGCCGACGCGCTGCTTCTGCCCGCCGCTCAGCGCCGCCGGCTTGCGATCGATGAAATCGGCCGGCAAATCCATCATCTTGAGCAATTCCAGCACCCGCGCCCGCACCGCCGCGCGATTGCGACCGAAATAGAACTGCACCGGGCGCCCGATGATTTGCAACAAGGTCTGGTTCGGGTTGAGCGCGACATCCGGGCTTTGATAAATCATCTGCACCCGGCGCAATTGTTCGCGGGTGCGATCGTTCAGCCGCGCCGGCAGGCTGTCGCCGGCGAAACGCACATCGCCCTGTTCGCGCGTCAGCAGCCCCATGACCACCCGCGCCAAAGTGGATTTGCCGCTGCCGCTTTCGCCCACCACCGCCAGCGTGTCGCCAGGGCTGATGGCGAGGCTGACATCGTCGATCACCTTGGCAAGGCCGGTATAGCTCGCCGTGACATGGCGAATTTCGAGCAGCGGGGTCTGGGTGTGGGTCTGGCCGCCGCCATGGCCTTCCGCGCGTTCGGCCACCAGACGCTTGGTGTAATCCTGCTGCGGGTTCTGCAAAATATCGTCGGCGCGGCCATATTCGATCATCTTGCCGTGGCGCAGCACCATGATGTCATCAGCGATTTGCGCCACCACCGCCAGATCATGGGTGATGTAAATCGCCGCCGTGCCGGCCTCGCGGATCAGCTTGCGGAACGATGCCAGCACTTCCACCTGGGTGGTGACGTCAAGTGCCGTGGTCGGTTCGTCAAAAATCAGCACCGCCGGCCGCGCCGCCATCGCCATCGCCGCCATCGCGCGTTGCAACTGGCCGCCGCTGACCTGGTGGGGATAGCGATCGCCAAAGCCCGCCGGATTGGGCAAATCGAGTTCGCCGAACAGCTCGATCGCCCTTGCCCGGGCCTGGGCTTGCGACATCAGCCCGAGTTGGACCGGGATTTCGCAAATCTGGTCCATCAGCGTGTGCGCCGGGTTGAAACTCGCCGCCGCCGACTGGGCGATATAGGCCACGCCGGGGCCGCGCAAAGCCCGGCGTTCGTCGGCCGACATGGTGCGGATATCGCGCCCCTGAAACAGCAGGCGGCCGCCAGTGATGTAGCAATTGGCGCGGGTATAGCCCAACACCGCCATGCCGATAGTGGATTTCCCAGCGCCGCTTTCGCCAATCAGGCCGAGCACCTGGCCCTTTTGCAAGCTGAAACTGATGTCATCGACCAGCACCGGCCCGGGGCCGGCATCAGTGCGCACTTCGATGCGCAGCTTTTCAACATCAAGGATGGGCCCGTCGCTCATGCCCCTTCCCCGAAGCCGCGCGACTGGATCGCCAGCAGCCAGTCCACGACAAAATTCACCCCGATGGTGAGCAACGCAATCGCCCCCGCCGGATAGAAAGGTGCGGCGAGATCAAGCGCGATCACGTCGCGATAATCGCGCACCATGCTGCCCCAATCCGCGGTCGGCGGCTGCACCCCAAGGCCGAGGAACGACAAAGCGGCGACGAACAGGAAGGCGAAGGAAAAGCGCAGCCCGAATTCGGCAATCAACGGCGCGGCGGTATTGGGCAGAATTTCGCGGGTGATCACCCACCACAGCCCCTCGCCGCGCAGCCGCGCGACTTCAACATATTCCAGTGCAGAAACGTTCACTGCCAGCGCACGGGCAAGGCGGAACACTTTCACACTATCAAGACAGGCAAGCGTCACCACCAGCACGCCCAGATCGGTGCCCATCACCGACAGCACCACAAAGGCGAAGATCAAGGTCGGCATCGCCAGCACCAGATCGACGATGCGCGACAGGCTGGAATCAATCCAGCCCTTGCCGATCGCGGCCGTAAAACCGCCGATCACCCCGATGGCAAAGCTCAGCATGGTAATCAGCAGGCTGAGCCCGATCGACAGGCGCGCGCCATACAGCAAGCGACTGAAAATATCACGGCCGAGATTGTCCAGGCCCAACAAATACGTCCAATCCGCCTCCGCCCAGGCATCGCCCACCACATCGGCCTCGGCAAACGGGGCGATAATTGGCGCGAACAGGGCGGCAAACAAGTTCACCGCGATGATCACCAGCCCGATCATCGCCGGCAGCGGCACAATCTGTCCGTAAAGCCGCACTCTCATCGGGGCCGCCGCAAGCGCGGATTGCTGATGATGCCCAGAATGTCGGCGGTAAGGTTCAGCAGAATGAACACGCAGGAGAAAATCAGCCCGCACGCCTGCACCAACGGCACATCGTGTTTCGACACCGCATCGACCAGCAATTGCCCAAGACCGGGATAAACGAACACCGATTCCACCACCACCACGCCGACCACCAAATAGGCGAGGTTGAGCGCAATCACCGCAATGATCGGCGCCAGCGCATTGGGAAAGGCGTGCCGCACCACCACCCGCGCCTTGGTCAGCCCTTTGAGGAACGCCATTTCGATATAGGGGCTGGCCATGATGTTGAGCACGCTCGCCCGCGTCATCCGCATCATGTGGGCGACAACCACCAGCACCAGGGTCAGCATCGGCAGAAAGGTGAGGTCGATCCGCTCAAGAAACCCGGTTTCCGACGTGACATTGGCCAGCGACGGGAAAATCTGCCAGCGCACCGAAAAATACTTCACCAGCAAATAGCCGACGAGATATTCCGGAATAGAAATAGTCATCAAAGTGAAGAAATTTACCGCCCGATCATAATAGGAATTCTGATAAATCGCCGCCATCAGCCCCAGGAACACTGCCAACGGCACCGAAACCAGGGCGGCAAATCCGGCCAGGAAAAACGAATTGCGCAGCCGTGGCGCCAGTTCGTCGGCTACCGGCCGCTGATTGGACAGTGACACGCCAAGATCGCCCTGCGCCGCGTGGCTGATCCATTCGATGTAGCGCACCGGCGCCGGCCGATCGAGGCCAAGCTGGGCGCGCATTTCGGCAAGATTTTCCGGCGTCGCAGTATTTTGCAAAATCGCCGAGGCCAAGTCACCCGGCAGCAGCTCGGTGCCCACGAAAATGAGCACCGAGGCCGCCAGAATGGTCAATCCGCCAAAACCCAGCCGTTGCAGGACCAGGCGCAGCATGGAACGCTGCCCGGATCAGGCCTTCATCCAGCCGCGCGTCGCGATTGCCGAATTATCCATGTCCGACAAGCTCGTCGGGACATGCCCACCGACCTTGGTGGTATGGGCATCGAGACTGTTGCGGAACGCCGGGATCAGCGCCGCGACATCGTCCGACATCAGCGCCTGGGCTTCGAACAAGATGGTGCGACGCTTGCCGGCATCAATTTCGGCGCGTGCCGCATCAAGCAGGCCGGCGAATTTCGGGTTCTTGTAACGGCTCTCATTCCACGGCGCGGTCGGGCCGTAGGCAACATCGAGCATTTGTGTCGCTGTCGTACGGCCGGCCCAGTAGCTCACCACGCAATTGCCTTTGAGCCAGACATTGCTCCAGAACCCGTCCGCCGGTTCCTTCTTCACGTCCACTTTCAAGCCGGCCTTGGCGAGATTGCCCTGGAACAAGGTCGCCATATCGACCGCGCCAGCGAAGGCGGCTTCGGACGACTGGATCACCACATTGCCGGCAAAGCCCGACTTCTTGAGGTGGAATTTCGCCTTGTCCGGATCAAACGCGGTCGGCTTCAAGGCAGTGTTGAAATTGGCATCGCCGCGCGGGATCGGATGATCCATCCCGACATTGCCGTAACCGCCCAACAAGGTCTTGACCACCTGCTCGCGGTCAATGCCGTATTTCATCGCCAGGCGCAGATCATGGTTTTCAAACAGCGCGCCTTTGTCCTGCAACAACGACACCACGGTGTGCCAGCCGCCAGGGGAAACAACCAGTTCAAAATCCTTCTTCGTCTTGATCAGGCCAGCAACTTTCGGATCGACCCGGTTGATCACATCGACCTGGCCTGACATCAGCGCGTTCAACCGCGCCGTCCCGTCATTGATCACCGTCAGATCGAACGCGTCGAGGAAGCCGCGATCCTTACGCCAGTAATTGGCAAAATGCTTGCCCTGCACCCGCACGCCGGGCTGATAGCCGCCAAGCGTGAAGGCGCCGGTGCCGATTGCCTTGGAAAAATCGGTGGTGCCATCGGGCACCATGCGGCAATGGTAATCGGTCAGCACCATCGGGAATTCGGCATCACCCGATTTCAGGCTGATGGTGATCTGGTTTTCGCCGGTCTTTTTCACGTCCGTGATGGCCGAAAACGCACCGGCCGCGCCGGATTTGGTCTTGCCGCGATGCATGTTGATGGAAAACACCGCGTCATCGGCGGTGAAGGTCTTGCCGTTATGGAAGGTCACGCCCTTCTGCAGGTTGAACACCCATTCGGTCGCCCCCGCCTTGGCTTCCCAGCTCGCAGCCAGGCCGGGCTCGGGCTTATTGCCGGCGCCGGTTTCGATCAGCGCTTCCAGGAAAGCGAAGCCGCCGACGGTGCCGACCGAATCGTTCCAGGTCGATGGATCAAGGCTGTCGGTGGTGCTGCCGCCGCCCACGCCCATGCGCATCGTGCCGCCGCGCCGCGGGGTTTCGGCGGCGTAAGCGTCTTCCGAGGCAACAACCGTGGTTAATGCCGCGGCGCCCGCCCCAAGCGCCGAGATACGGCCGAGCAGTTCGCGCCGCCCGATCCGGCCGGCACGATGCAATTGTTGCAGAAATTCAATCTGGCTCATGGATTTGTCTCCAGGTTTAGGCAGTCGTTAGCTTCGTGTTACCGCGCGTTTTGCCTTAACGCGACATAATCCCGCTATCTTCCCGTGCCGGGGGGCAAAGTCAACCAGTCCGGAGCGGTCGGGCGCGGTCGCAATGATTTTGTAATATGCGCCATTTCGAATATGAACTGCGGCAAGATGTTGGAAGGGAGTCGCATGATGCTGTCCCACGGGCTCGCGGTGATCAGCGGTTCGCTGGTGGGGTTCATTCTGGCGCTGATCGGCGGTGGCGGTTCCATCCTGGCGACCCCACTACTGTTATATGTGGTCGGCATGAAAGACCCGCATCTGGCGATCGGCACCGGGGCGCTGGCAGTGTCGGCCAACGCGTTCATGAACCTCGCCAACCATGCCCGGGTCGGCAATGTGCGTTGGCGGATAGGCGCGCTGTTCGCGGCCACCGGGGTTTCGGGCGCGTTTGTCGGGTCCAGCATCGGCAAGCTGGTCGATGGGCAAAAACTGGTGCTGGCATTTGCCGGACTGATGATCGTGGTGGCGCTGCTGATGTTGCGCAAGCGTCGCGATGCCGGGGACGCGGGCAGCCCCCCGAGTTTGCGCCGCACCCTCGGCGTCGGCGGCACCGGGCTGGCAGTGGGGCTGCTCGCCGGATTTTTCGGCATTGGCGGCGGGTTTCTGATCGTGCCCGGGCTGGTGATGGCAACACGGATGCGGCTGATCCACGCAATCGGCACATCATTGCTGGCGGTCGGCGCCTTCGGGCTGACAACGGCGGTGAATTATGCGGTCTCCGGCTGGGTGGATTGGGTGGTCGCGGGCGAATATATCGCTGGCGGTCTGGTCGGCGGGCAGATCGGCCTGCGGCTGGCGGTGCAGCTGGCCGACCGCAAGGATGCGCTGAACATTGTGTTCGCCGGGGTGGTGATGGTGGTGGCAGCCTATATGATCTGGCGGAGCGTCGGATAGATTTCCCGCCGCGCGTTGCCTACGCCTGGATATCCACCAAAATCTCGCCCGCCTCGACCCGCACCGCAAACGCCTTCAAATCCTCCTCGATCGGCGCGCCCAGCCCCTTGCCAGTGCACACATCGAACTGCCCGGCATGCAAAGGGCACTCGATCGTGGTGCCTTCCATCCAGCCATCGGTGAGCAAGGCGAAGGCGTGGGTGCAGATATTATCGGTGCAAAACACACGTCCATCATCAAGATGATAAATCGCCAGATTGAGATCGCCGACCGTCACCCCAAGCGCCGAACCCGCTTCAATGTCATCCAAGGCAGCCACCCGCACCCAGTTTTCCGTCGCGCCCATCCTGTGAAACCTCTCAATGATCATTGTTCGCGCAGCATGCCAGAAAGCCGCCGGCCTGTCGCGCTATCGATTTTGCGCTATGCTGCTGCCAACGCCGGTAAAAATCGCCGTGGGGGCCTTATGTCGCAAAGTTCGATGGCTGTTGTTCGCCCATCCGTGGTGGTTCCGCTGCGCCCGACTACTGTTTGCGCAAAGTGCGAACAACGCACGATAAGCGTTTGTAATTCAATCCCGGATGAAGATTTACACCGCCTCGCCGCAGTTGCGGTGAACATGGCGATCCCCGCCGGACAGGGCTTCATCGAAGAAGGCGACTCGGCCGGTTTTTTTTACAACATCACTGGGGGCACCGCCCGGCTATTCAAATCCATGCCCGATGGCCGCCGCCAGATCACCGGCTTTGCCGCCCCTGGCACCTTCCTCGGCCTTGCCGCGCAAGCCCATTACGGCTTCGCCGCCGAAGCGCTCGAACCAATGCGGGTGTGCCGTTTCAGCCGGGCCGGGCTGGAGGCCTTGATGGAGGATTTTGCCGCGCTGGAGCACCGATTGCTCGAAATTGCCTGCTCGGAATTAGTGCTGGCGCAAGACCATATGCTGCTGCTGGGCCGCAAAACCGCGCGCGAACGGCTGGCGAGCTTTCTGCTCGCACGCGGGGCGATGTCCAGCGATTGCCCCTTGGCGCCGCGCTTCAATCAGCATCGCCTGGTTACGCTGCCGATGTCACGCGCGGACATCGCGGACTATCTTGGCCTGACCATTGAAACCGTGAGCCGCACTCTCACCAAACTCAAAACCGACCGGCTGATCGCCCTGCCCGATGCGCATTCGATTGACCTGTTGGACCCGACGCGGTTGAAAATGATCGCCGACGGTGAGTTCTAAACCATAGGATTTTGCATGACACTCAAAGGAAAAACCGCGCTGGTAACCGGCTCGACCAGCGGCATTGGCTTGGCAATCGCGCGCTGCCTGGCGGCTGACGGCGCCAATCTGGTGCTCAACGGGTTTGGCGATGCGGCAGCAATCGCCGCCCAGCAAGCCGAACTCGCCAAAACGTACGGGGTCAAAGTGACCTACTCCCCCGCCGACATCAGTGACGCCGCGCAAATTGCCACCATGGTGGCCGGTGCCGGGGCAGATCACGGCAGCCTCGATATCCTGGTCAACAATGCCGGAATCCAGTTCGTCGCCCCGATCGAGAGCTTTCCGGTGGCCCAATGGAACAAAATCATCGCGATCAACCTGACCGGCGCGTTCCTGGCGATGCAAGCCGCAATCCCCGGCATGAAAGCCCGCGGCTGGGGGCGCATCATCAACATCGCCTCCGCCCACGGCCTGGTGGCGAGCGGCGAAAAATCTGCCTATGTGGCGGCCAAGCACGGGCTACTTGGCCTCACCAAAACCGCGGGGATCGAGCTTGCCAACGCTGGCGTGACCTGCAACGCAATCTGCCCCGGCTGGGTGCTGACGCCGCTGGTGCAGGCGCAACTTGACGCACGCGCGGCCCGCGACGGCATCACGGTCGAACAGGCGGCCGCCGCGTTCCTCGCTGAAAAGCAGCCAATGCATAAATTCACCGCGCCGGAGCAGATCGGGGCAACCGCGGTGTTCTTGTGTTCGGATGGGGCGGCGACGATGACCGGGGTGGCACTGAGTGTGGATGGTGGGTGGGTTAGTCAGTAAGTGAAGCAGTTCTTTTTTGTGAACAAAAAGAACCAAAAAAACTTTTTCACGATTGTTGCTGTTGGCTCGGGTCCCTCCGCAGACCCAAGCCAACGGCAACAATAGATGAAGTTTTTTTGCTTCTTTTTGTTCACAAAAAGAAGACCTTCCTACGACGGCCGAACATTCCACGGATACGGCGCCACGCCCTGCAACACCCCGGCAATACTGCGGCGATAGGCGGTCTTGCCATACCATTGCCCAACCATGGTGGCGCCAACATCGGTCATCGCGACACGCGACAGCGCCTTGGCGGCCTTTTCCTGGGCGGCGAGGTCGGGGGCGGCGACCCATTGTTCGGTCAGGGTGCGGGCGTCCGCACTATCCCACCAGCCGAACCAGCCTTTGGCGCCGCGGCCATTGATCAGCGGATGGGTCGCGGGCGTGGCAAGTGCGACAGATGATGAGAATGTGTGGAAAACGCTCCACCCGCCCTTCTCCACCGGTTCCATGCTCGATCGCCGCTGCACCACGGTGCCCCAGTCGGTTTCCTGCAAATCGACATTCATGCCGATTTTTTTCAGCGTATCGGCGGTCACCAGGCCGAGCGGATGGATGGCGGGGAAATCGGTCGGGTTTATCACGACGACTTTCTGCCCAGCATAACCGGATTCTTTCAGCATTTTACTGGCGAGTGCGAGGTCACCGGCCATCCGGTCGCTGTCGGCGCCGGTGTAATAGGGCGTGCCGAATGGGAAGACGTCCTTGCTGACCCGCCACAGCGATTGATCATCGCCGAAACAGGCGCGCATGTAGTCTTCCTGCCGCACCGCCATCATCACCGCGCGGCGCACCCGGACGTCGTTAAACGGCGGCTGCATCTGGTTCATGATCAGTTCGGAGGTGCGGCCCCAGGGCTGATCGATTTGCAGCGCGATGTTCTTGTCGGCCACCAGTTTGGGCAGCAGATCGGCAAGCGGTTGTTCCCACCAGTCGATTTCGTTATTTTGCAGTGCGGCCGCGACCGTTGCAGCATCGGGGATGATCGACCATTCGATGCGCGGGTAAAACGCCTGTTTGGCGCCAGCGGCCCAGGATGCGGGTTCCGAACGCGACACATATTTATCGAACTTCTCATACGCGACCTTGCTGCCGCTGACATACTCGGCGGCAACGAAACGATACGGTCCGGAGCCAATCATGTCCGTCACCTGTTTGTCGGCGGCGGTGTTGGCGAGCCGTTCTGGCATGATGAAGGGCACCGCCGAATCTGGCTTGCCCAGCGCTGTCGCCAGCAACGCGAAAGGCCGCTTGAGCTTGACGACAATGGTACGGTCGCCATCGGCCGCGTAGCTGTCCACGGCTGCCGCCACCATCTGGCCGAACGGATCGCGCACGGACCAGCGCTGGATGCTGGCGATGCAGTCGGTCGCGCGCACCGGCGTGCCGTCATGGAACCACAGGCCTTCCCGCAGCTTGATGCGCCAGGTCAGCTGGTCATCGGAAATCGTGTGGCCTTCGGCCATTTGCGGGCGCGATACGCCGTCCGGCCCCACCGAATAGAGCGTATCGAACACGTAATAGCCGTGGTTGCTGGTAACCGTTGCCGTGGTGAATACGGGATCGAGCAAGGTGAGATTTGCCTGCGGCACGAAGCGCAAGGTCGCGGTCTTGGCCGGTTGGGCAATGGCGGGGGCTGCCAGCATGGACGCAGCAGTAGCTTGCAACAATGAGCGGCGATGCAGCATGACGTCGTCCCCCTTTCTTCGTTTTTAGCCTTAGTGGGATCGATATCACATTCCCGAACGCGCTACATCAGCAATCTTGTCGCCTCGTCGATCGGCACCGCCCGCCCCGCCAGAACCGCATCCGCAAGGCCCGGCTCGGCGCCCAACCCAAACGGATCAGCCGGGGTCAGCCGCTGATCCACCACCATCCGCGATAGCAGCAACCGCCGCGCATCGCCGCAGGCGGCGTGGATATGGGTGCCCTCCCACGCCAGGGTCACCGCACTCGCCACGTGATACAGCGTGCTGGTGGCCTTGCGGGCGTCACCCTCATGCGCGGCATCGCCCGCCACCTGTCGGGCAAATCCGATCGCCCGATCGACCAGGCCGCGCAGCCGATCTGCCCACGCCGTTGGCACATCATCAAGCTTGGCATGGAGTTCGGCCAGCAGCGCCGCTTCGGCGCCATGGCGCCCGACGGCGCGGGTCAGCGCATCGAGCGCGACGATATTGCCGGTGCCTTCCCAAATCGAGCCGAGATGGGCATCGCGCAACAATCTTGGGGTGACGAATTCCTCGACATAGCCAATCCCGCCGCGAAACTCCAAGGCATCCCCACAAACCTTGCGCGCATCGCGCGTCGCGCGGAATTTCAGCACCGGGGTCAGAATGCGCAAAAGCGTCGCCGCGTCCTGGCTGCCAGCCTCGGCACGATCCAAGGCGGACGTCGTGGCGAAGCATAACGACAAGGCCTGTTCCATCGGCAGCATGATTTTCAGCAACTGCCGCCGCGCCAACGGCAGATCGATGATCCGCTTGCCGAACACGACGCGGCCATGGGCAACCGTTTCAGCATCATGCAGCGCGCGCCGCATGAGCGCGGTAGATTTCACCCCGTTCGACAGCCGCGACCAGTTGACCATTTCGGCCATTTGCACGAAGCCGCGATCCAGCCGCCCGAGCGGATAGGCAATTGCGCCTTCGAACCTGATTTCGCCTGACGCCATTGACCGCGTGCCGAGCTTGTCCTTCAGCCGAACGATCCGATAGTGATTGGGGCTGCCATCATCCAAAAAGCGCGGCATCAGGAACAGCCCGACGCCGCGCGTGCCTGGCCCCGCGCCGTCCGGCCTAGCGAGCAAGGTCACCACTGGCGCATCAGCGTTCGAACAGAACCATTTCTCGCCATACAAACGAAAATGCTCGCCGTCCGGCACCGCGCGCGTGGTCAGTGCGCCGACATCCGAACCACCCTCTTTCTCCGTCATGAACTGCGCGCCCTGGGTCAGGCGCGCCATGTCGGTCTGGGTCAGGCCGTCGAGATATTTCGCTTTCAATTCATCAGTGCCAAAGCGCGACAGCAGCATCGCCGCGCCGTCGGTCACGTTGATCGGGCAGCCCAACCCGAACTCCGCCTGGTTGAACAAATAGGTGAAAGCATGCTTGGCCGCACTTGGGTACGTGCCCTGCCACCCCAAAATGCCCTTGCGATGCGACATCGCATGAATGCCGAACTGCCCGAAAGCTGCCGCTTCCAGTTCGCGATAAGCCGGGTGGTACTCGATATGCTGAACGTCGCGTCCGAAACGATCGCGATGATGCAAAACCGGCGTGTGCCGATCGGCTAGCCGCGCACATTCATCCAATCGCCCGCCGGCCAATGCGCCCAATCGGTCGAGATGCGGATCAATATGGGCGAACAAATCAGCCGGCAAATAAAGCCGCAATAAATCAGCGAGCGACGGATCGGCGCGGTAGAAATTCATCCCCGTGGTATCAGGCGCAATCGCGGTCATGCCGGGCGCTTCCTTATCAAGTAACGCTGGGTCCCATCCATCACCAGTATGCCTTTCTGGTTGTGCACGCTGGACTTCAACCCGATCACGCCAGTAGTCCGATTGGGGGCAATTTCGGCCACCTCCAGCGCACCATAAAGCGTATCCCCGACATAAACCGGCGCCAGAAACCGGCTCGACTGATCCAAGAACCCGAGCAAACTATCTTCGACCATGAACGGAAACATCCCTGCCCCGGCCGCAGTCTGGATCAGCACCTGATAGCCATGCGCCAGCATATGCGGCATGCCACGCGCGCGACAAAATTCTACATCGTAATGGATCGGGTGGTTATCCCCGCTCGCCGACTGGAACGCCAGAAACAGCGCCTCGGTCATCGTCCGGCTCGGCAAATTGAATTTTTCACCGAGGCTGAAATCCTCGAACCAGCGCTGCTCTGCCAGCCGATGTGCCGCCGGATCAAACGCCATGTTTGCGCGCTGCCGCTGCGGCCAGAAAATGCCCCAGCGCCTGCTTGGGTTCGTCGCTGTCAAAACTCTGGGCAAAACTATCAATGCCGGCCTGGATCGCCTCGGCCAGCGGCAATCTCTCCCAGCGCCGCATCAACGCCTTCTGATTGCGCACTGCCAATGGCGCGCTGGTCAGCAATTTCGCCAGCCAGTCATCGACCGCCGCATCCAAATCACCATCCGGCACCACCCGCTCGACCAAATTCCACCGCGCCGCATCCGCCGCCGAAAAAGTCTCGCCCAGCAACAGCATCTCCCGCGTCCGCCCCCAGCCCACCAGGCCGGGCAATAACGCCGCCTCAATCACGCTCGGGATGCCGAGCTTGACCTCCTGCATGCCAAAAGCCGCCCCCTGCCCCGCCACTCGCAAATCACATGAAGCGGCCAGTTCCAGACCCGCCCCAAAACAAAACCCCTGAATGCGCGCAATCACCGGCACCGGCAGCGTCCGCACCGCGTCGCAGCAGCGATGCACGCTGGTGATGAACGCGCGCGCCTGGGCTGGGGTCTGGATCGTGCCCATTTCGGCAATATCGGCGCCGCCGACGAAGCTTTTCGATCCGGCACCAGTCAGTACCACCGCGCGCAGTTCCTGGTCTTCCGCCAGATGCGCGAACACCGCAAAGAACTCGGCTATCAACGCGGAGTTCATTGCGTTGAGCTTTTCGGGGCGGTTGATCGTGACTCGGGCGATGTGGTTTTCGATGGATAGTAGAACGAGGCTCATGAAAGGCTCCCTAAGGAAGGCAAGCAGTTCTTTTTGTGAACAAAAAGAACCAAAAAAACTTTTTCACACTTAGTACGGTTGCCGTGCGCCTGCGGTAGGCTCCCGACCCAACGGGCAGGGAGTAACGTGGTAAAGTTTTTTTGCTTCTTTTTGTTCACAAAAAGAAGATTCTTACTTTCACTTTTTGACCCCCAGCCCCCGCATAAACCGATCCCGCAACTGCGGCGGATCACGTTCGGTTTGCCCAAACGGCTTCTGCCCATCGGTCCGCACGCCCACCAGCATTGGCCCGGGCGTTGCGAGTGCCTGGTCCATCAAGGCGGCGAAGTGGGTTTCATCCTGCGCCCATTCGGCCTGGACGATGCCAGCGCCGCGGGCGATGGCAACGATATCCGCCCCTTGCCCTGTGGCCGTCACCTGCCCGCCAGTGATCTGGTAGATGCCATTATCCATGATGATAATGCAAAGATTGGGGACGCGCTGATTGGCAACCGTTGCCAGCGCACCAAGCTGCATCAGCACCGATCCATCGCCTTCCAGCGCGAAGATTTTGCGATCGGGCTGGGCAAGCGCCACCCCCATGGCGATCGGCACCGCGAGCCCCATGCTGCCGAGCATGTAGAAATTCTGTGGCCGTCGGCCTGATGCCCAAAGGTCCCAGTTGGTGTGGCCAATACCGCCGATGACCGCTTCGTCCTTGTGCAATTTCGCAACCAGGGACTTGGTAATATCAAACCGCCCCATGATCTTGGCCTGATCGCGGGTGATGGCGTCGTTCCTCATGGCGCCTTCCCCCCGGTCAGCATGGGCGACAAGATCAGGCAGACGGGTGCTTGGGTGGTCACCGCCTGGCGGATGCTGCGTTCGACGATGAATTCAACCTCATCCAGGCGGGTCAGCGTGTGATGCTCGATCCCCATCGCATCGAGGGCGGGGCGCATGGTGCGCGCCACCATTGCCTGACCGATATTGAATTCGCCGAGCGTGCCGCGTTCGGACACCACCATCAGCACCGGAATTTGATACGGCACCGCAAGTGACGCCAGCACGTTCGGCAAGGTGGCGAAGCCGGATGTCTGCATCATCACCACCCCGCGCATCCCGCCCATCCAGGCGCCGGCGACGATGCCGACGGCTTCTTCTTCCCGGGTGCAGACGAAGGCGTTGAAGTAGTCATCAGCATGGATCGCCGCGATCAGTGGGTTCAGCACATTGTCCGGCACGTAGGTGACGAGCTTGACCTCCGACCGCTTCAACGTGTCGCGGACGATTTCCCACCAGGCGCTCATCCGCGCAATTCCGGGATCACCCAATAGGGAGTCTGCCCACGCGCGACACGCTGGATGTTGTCGAAGGCGTTGCGGAAGCGTTTCGCCCGGTTTTCGTAAGTCGGGCCGGCGAGATGCGCGGTCAGAATGCAGTTTTCAAGCCCGAACAGCGGGTTGTCAGGCGGCGGCGGCTCCTGGTCGAGCACGTCCAGACCCGCGCCGGCGATGACATTATCTTGCAACGCCTTAATCAAAGCCGCTTCATCGACCACCGGCCCGCGGCAGGTGTTGATCAGGAAGGCGGACGGCTTCATCAGCCCCAATTCCCGCGTGCTGATCATATGCTTGGTATCGGCCAGCAACGGCACGTGCAGCGACACCAGATCGGACGTCGCCAGAATTTCATCCATCAGCCGGAAGCGCGCGCCAATCGCGTCCTCGCCATCTTCGTTCAGCCGGATCGTGTCATAATACTGCACTCGCATCCCGAACGCCTGGGCGAGCCGGGCGACTTTCTTGCCGATAGTGCCAAGCCCGATAATGCCGAGCATTTTGCCCTGCAATTCGTAAACATGCTTGTCCTGCCAGTCATTGCCGCGCCACACGCCGGATGACACCGATTTATGCTGCCAGACCAGCCGGCGGCTGATTGCCAGCATCAGCATCAGCGTGTGCTCGGCAACCGCGACCGCATTGGCGCCGCCATTATTGGCAATCGGCACCCCAGCGCGCCGCGCGGCTTCGACATCGCAGCGATCATAACCAGCGCTGAGCAGCTGGATCAGCTTGAGCTTCGGCGCGGATTTGAAAAACGCATCGTTCATTTGCGGCGCGCCGAAACCCACCAGATACTCCGCATCCGCCAAATGCGCGTTCATCTCTGCGGTGCCCAACGCGCACTCAATCAGCTCATACCCGGCCGGTACCAGATCGGGCGCGATGTCGCGGTCGGCATCGCCGCTCGGCGCGTAGAGGATTTTGTTGGACATGGGCGCGGCCTCCAGATGAAGGGCAAAGTGTAGCCCTGCCCCATTTGGGTGCCAAGGCCGACTGGCACACGGCCTGCGCACCCGTATGACATGAATGGCAAAATTTTTGCGGGTCCCTTTCACGCCGCCGGCCTTGTCGCTTGCACGCCGGTCGGGGATGCGCCATCACCGGCGCATGAAAGATCACGATCCTGGCGGCAAAGTGCGGCACGCGCTGGCGGCCGATGTGGTGTCGGTGGCGCAGTTTTCCGACTGTCGGCGCTATCGGTTCACCCTCAGCCGCACCTGGGATGCCGGCCTGAAATCGGCGTTGTTCGTGATGATGAACCCGAGCACCGCTGATGAGCAGGTCAACGACCCGACAGTTGCCAAGGCGATGCGCTTCGCCCGCGCCTGGGGCTATGGGCGGCTTTATGTCGGCAATGTCTGCGCCTATCGCGCCACCGACAAAATGGCGTTGCTTGGGGTGGATGATCCGGTGGGGCCAGGCAATATCGACGCCATCATCGGCATGGCGCGCGATGCCGATGTGACAGTGGTGGCCCATGGGCAGTTGCCGAAGGGCTTGCAGGTGCATGCCGATACGGTGTGCGCGACCCTGCGGCAGGCCGGGATTGCCCTGAAAATGCTGCGACTATCCAAGCACGGCGTGCCGGTGCACCCGCTTTATCTGCCCGAGATCTTGCGGCCGATCAGTTGGCCGGCTGCTTGAACGGATCGAAACACCGCACGCCCAACTGCTCGAAATCCCGCATGTTGCGGGTAACGACTGTCAGCCCATGCACCATCGCGGTGGCCGCGATCATCGCGTCTTCGATCAATTGCGCCGATTGCCGATGCATCAGCTTGGCCCAGGCGCGGAAGGCACGGGCGTCCATGGGCAGAATATTGTAGGTCGCGGCCACCTGGTCGAGCCAGAATTCGATTTCTGCGGCGCGGATTTTGTCCTGGACACGGGTCATCTCGATCCCCGCCTGAATTTCGCCGATGGTGACAGAAGATATATGCAAATCGGCGTCGGCGACCCGGCCGATCCATGCCAGCACCGCGCCATGCGGACGGGTTTTCCGCAGTTCGGACACGACATTGGTGTCGAGCAAATACACGCAAGATTAGTCCAAAGCCTCCGGCGCCCGGCGGTGCCGCCCACCGCGTGCCGGCAGATCGAGATCACCGCGCGGGCTGGGGGCGAGCAAAAGTTCCTTCAAGCTCGGGCGCGCGGTCCGTTGCAGCCGTTCCCATTCGGGGAGCGGCACCAACACCGCCGCCCCCGCGCCCCGCTTGGTGACGATCTGCGGCCCTTCGGCGATGCAGGTATCGAGGAATTCGCTGAAACGGGCCTTAGCGTCCTGCACCGACCAAGCGTTCAAGACACAAATCCTCATCTGACTAGTGCTCTAACTAGTCAGTTAAGGTGCCAATGTCAAGAAAATCACATGCCCTTGGTCGGGTTGATCAGGAACTTCTCCCCGGTGGCGCGCCGATTATAGAGCGCGACCTTGTCGAGCTGGAGCGTTTCGGCAAGCGACAATTCGCCGGTATAGTGGCTGGCGAAGGTGGTTTTGAGGCCGGCGACGACGCGGGCATGCATCTTGGCGACCTCGCCTTGACCGATTTTGACGAGGTATGGGGTCAGCAGCCAGCCGCCGAGGCCCCAGGCCATGCCGAAGCCGCGATTGAGCTCGGTCGCTGCCGTATTCAGCCCGCCATAAATATAAACCTGCTTGTAGGTCGTCGAACCGTAGCGACTATAGGTCTTGGCGGTCGCGTTGGCCGCCGCCTCCATCGCCGTCAGGATTTGCCCGGCAAGCTTGCCACCGCCGATCGCATCGAAGGCGAGGGTCGCACCGGTGGCGATCAACGCCTTGATCAGATCATCCATGAAGCTTGGTTCGCTGGAATTGACGACATGCTGGGCGCCGATGCCGCGCAGCAAGGCTGCCTGTTCAGCACTGCGCACCACATTGACCAGACCAACCCCATCTTCGAGGCAGATTTTATTGAGCATTTGCCCGAGATTGGAGGCCGCTGCGGTATGCACCAGGGCGGTATGGTTTTCGCGCCGCATGGTGCCGACCATGCCGAGCGCGGTCAGCGGATTGACGAAGCAGGACGCGCCTTCGGCCGCGCTGGTGCCGTCGGGCAGCACCAAACATTGGGCTGCCGCCATGACGCGATATTGCGCATACATCGCACCGCCCAGGATCGCGACTTTCTTGCCAATCAGCGCCTGGGCGTTGGCGCCAGCGGCAACCACGGTGCCGGCGCCTTCATTGCCAACCGGCATGCTGTCATCCACCCGGCCGGCCATGGCGCGCATCAGGCCGGGCGGAATGCTGGCGGTCAGCACCGGGTGGGCGGCAGTGCCGGTGACCTTGGCGGTCGCCATGTCCGCAGCGCCGAGTAGCAACCCGAGATCGGAAGGGTTGATCGGCGATCCTTCGACCCGCACCACCACTTCATCTTCGGTGGGGGTGGCGGTCGCGACTTTGGCCAGGGAAAGTTCCAGCACGCCGCTGGATTTCACCAGCGAACGCAGTTGCAGGCCGGTCGCGTGATTTTCGGTCGTCATTTTTACCTCATAGGGTCTTGGAGTTGACCGGTCTTAGCTTGGTTCGGCCCGGCTTCACAGTCTTGACGCTCGCTTGCTTGGGAACCTGCTTGGCGATGGCGCGCTTCGGCCTGGCGACCGGTTCCGCGGGCGCCGCCATGTCCAGGCCAAACAACGCCGCAATGTCATCGGTTGCGAGAACCCGTGTCGGCGCCGGAACTGCTGCCGCCGGGCCCGCATCAAGCGCGGCGATCAGATCATCGGGGCTGACCTTGCGCAGCGCAAAAATCAGCGCCGGATCGCAATCAAGCCGGTGCCCAACGCCATACATCACCGCCGCGACATGCTTGCACATATCGGCCCAGTCGTAACAATCGCACTTGAAGACGATTTCTTTCGGCCGCGGAAACAGGCCGTGATCATGGCGGCAGATGCGTTCCATCACCGGCTGGGACAATTTGCCCTGCAGCAGCTCAATCATCGAAGCCACACTGCCGACGCAGTCACGGCGGATCGCCTGCCATTCCTTGGGTGCGACCGGACCAATGACGATCTTGACCTTGTAAACCTCCGACCCGCTCACCAGCCCGGTGATGACGCCACCGACGATCTGGAGGTCGATGACCGCGCCATTGCGCACATAGCTGCGCCCACGATTGAGGCGATATTCAAAATCCTTGTAGGATTCCAAATTGTCGCACCACGCCTTGCCCCAGAAACTTGTGGCAAGGGCACGTTTTTCCAGCACCACCGGATCAAGTTTCTCACCGGTCTTGCGCCGGCGGGCGACTTCCCGTTCGGCGTTGGCACGCTTGTCCGCAACAGTTACGTAGTCGCGATAGCCAAATGTCATCGCCCTAGTCCTTCAAGGCTGCGTTGATATCGAGCGCCACCAACTGCAAGAGCGCGCTGTCGTTGAGTTCGGTCAGGCTGATTTCACCCCCACCGGCGAGCACTTCATCGGACAGCATCTGCTTGTCAGCGATCATCTTGGCGATTTTTTCCTCGATCGTGCCAAGGCAACTGAATTTATGCACCACAACATTACGCTTCTGGCCGATGCGAAAGGCGCGGTCGGTGGCCTGGTTCTCCACCGCCGGGTTCCACCAGCGGTCGAAATGCACAACATGGCTTGCGGCGGTCAAATTCAAACCAGCGCCGCCTGCCTTCAACGACAGCACAAAAAACGGCGGCCCGTCATCGGACTGGAAGGCATCAACCAGCGCGCGACGATCCTTGACCGCAACGGCCCCATGCAGCACCAGCCCGGGCCGCCCGAAAATCCCGGCGAGCAGCCGCGACAATGGCGCGGTCATTTCCTTGAACTGGGTGAACACCAGCATTTTCTCCTGGCGTGCGGCAACGACTTCGGCGATTTCCCGCAAACGCGTAAGCTTTCCGCTATCAGCTTCCGCCCAGCCATCGTCACCCAGCCAGTGCGAGGGATGATTGCAAATCTGCTTCAGCCGCATCAGCGTCGCCAGCACCACCCCGCGCCGCGCCATGCCGCCGGCATCTGCCAACGCATCCGCGAGATCAGCCACTGTTCGCTCATACAAGGCGGCCTGTTTGCGGCTGAGATGGCAATGCGCGACCATTTCGGTCTTGTCGGGCAGATCGGCGATCACCGCGCGATCGGTCTTCATCCGCCGCAGAATATAAGGCCCGACGAGCGCCCGCATCGGCCCATAGGGATTATGGGCGCGCTTGGCCAGGGCTTTGACATGTCCGGCGAACTGTTTGGCGGTGCCGAGCAATCCCGGATTGATGAAGTCGAAAATCGACCAGAGATCGCCGAGATGGTTTTCCACCGGGGTGCCGGTCAGCGCGATGCGGGCTTCGGCCCGCAACGCCTTGGCGGCCCGGGTCTGCTTGCTGCCCGCGTTCTTGATCGCTTGCGCTTCATCCAGCACCACCAGGCGCCACGCGGCCTTCGCCAGCGCCGGAATGCGCAGCAACCCGCCATAGCTGGTGATGATGAGATCGAAATCGTCGAAATCCGCCTGCGTCAGCCCCCGCAGTTCTTCGGCTGGCATCACCGACGGATGCACGGTCCGTGCTTTTAGGCCGGGCGCAAAGCGGGCGATTTCCGCCTGCCAGTTGGCCAGCAAAGATGCAGGCGCGACCAGCAGGTTCGGACCTTTCTGGCGCACCAGCAGCAACGACAGCACCTGGATGGTCTTGCCCAGTCCCATATCGTCAGCGAGGCAGGCGCCCAGGCCAAGCTCGGCCAGCAGATGCAGCCATCGCACGCCGGATTTCTGATAGGGCCGCAATGTCGCGTGCAGCGCCGGGCCGGGATCGATGTCGCCGTCGGCTGCGCGCAGCGCGTGGAGCGCTTCAGCAAGCCACGGTCCAGCGGTCACCGACGCCCAATCCGCGTTCGTCGCAGCTTCGGCATCCGCGGTCAGCGCCGTGCCCGCCAGCATCCGCATGGCCTCGGCGAAGGTCAGTTGGTCACGGGCGGCCAAATCCTCGGCACGCTTGAACGCATCCATGGTTTTGGCGAGCCGGGCGCGATCGACCTCCACCCAGTGTCCGCGCAGCAGCACCAGCCCATCCGTCCCGGCCAGCAGGTCAGCTATTTCGCCGGTGGTCAGCGGATCACCGTCAAGCGTGACTTCCATGCGGAAATCCATCAGCCCGTCGAGCCCAACCCGCGACGGTCGGTTGTCGCCGATGGAAGCCGCGACTTTCGGGCGCAGTGGCCGGCTGGCGCGCCAGTTGGCCGGCATGCGCAACACCACCCCGGCGCGCTCCAGGTCTCCGGCGCTGGCAAGCAAGCGCCCGGCCTCGGGCGCAGTCCAGCGCAGCGGGTGGAAAATCTCTCCACCCTCCACCATCGCGCGCAACCAGTCGCAGCTTTCAGCCGCGCGCTGCACCGGCTGCAACAGCGCCAGCAGCCGGGCGCGATTGGCTGGGCCGGCATAGTCACGCATCGCCTGGCCGAGCGGGACATGCTGGGCGCGCGCCGCGGCCGACAAAGAAGTTGTGTAAGTTGCCATGAAGGCAAAAGGCAGATCGGGGTCGCGGCGGTTTTCGGCTAAATTGAAATGAACCCGCCCGACCAGGTTCCATGCCGGGTTCAGCGCGGTCATCACCGCCTGCCGATCCTTGCCCACAAGGGCGGCGGCAAAGGCTGCATCCAGGTCGACCCAGTGGCGACGCAGCATGTCGGTAGTAATATATTCGGCCCCCGGCATCATCGGCGCAGTCAGTACCAGTGTGGCAAGCGCGGCATCCGACGGCGGCGGCGGTGCGCCGGGCGCTTCCCCCAGCAAACAAATCGCGGCGAGATAGAGGTTGGCGAAATCGCGCCACCAGACCAGCGCTGGCGGCAAGTCGGACCCTAAATCGGCGGCGCACAGGGCCAGCAATCCCGTGCCACTGCCAGCGGCGAAAGCTGCCTCAAGCCGGGCATACGCGTCGCCAGCCTTGTCCAGCCGCAACTGCCCGTGCGGGGTGAGGCGCAGAAGGGGGCCGAGATTTGCGCCCGAGTAAGTTCGCGGATCATCCGTCACGGGCACAGTTTGGCGCGGGCCGCGCGAGTCGCCAAAGCGGGCGATGCCGAATTTGCCAGGCTTGTGCCCCGGCAGTAACCTAGGGCGAAATCGCCTGAGGAAAACGACCCAATGCCCGATACCGTCCAAGCCGCCACCAAGAAGCCCCGCGGCCGTCTGTTTTTTGCCAATCCAGGCCCGACCAATATCCCCGAATCGATCCTCCACGCGATCGGCCATCACGCGGTGGATTTCCACACGCCGGAATTCATGAAGCTCTACGACGAATGCTGGGACGGCATTTTGCGCATCATGAAAACCAAGCAGAACATGTTCATGTATACCGGGTCCGGCCATGCCGCCTGGGAAGCTGCCGTGGTGAACGTGCTGTCGGCTGGCGATACCGTGCTGGTGCCGGAAACCGGGGTGTTTTCCGATAGCTGGTCCGGCATGATGCGCGACGTTGGCCTGACGGTGCAAAAATTGGCCTGCGACTGGCGTGACGGGATTGATATCGCAGCCCTCGGCGCCGCACTCGCGGCCGACACCGCCCATGCCATCAAGGCGGTCTGCGTGGTGCAGAACGAAACCTCGACCGGTATGTTCCTGCCGGTTGATGCGATCCGCGACGCGATGGATGCGGCCGGCCACCCGGCCTTGCTGCTGGTCGACACGATTTCGTCGCTCGGCTGCATCGATCTTCGGATGGATGAATGGAAGATCGACGTGGTGGTCGGTGGCAGCCAGAAAGGGCTGATGCTGCCAACCGGCATGGCGTTCACCGGCGTGTCCGACAAGGCGATGGCGGCGTCCGAAACCTCCACCCTGCCCAAGCATTATTTCAGCTGGAAGGCGATGTCGGCGAGGAAGCAGCGCAGCTTTATCGGCACTGTGCCGACCAACCAGTTCTTCGGCTTGCGCGAATCGATCCGACTGATTGACGAGGAAGGGCTTGATGAGGTGTTCGCCCGCCATGCCCGCCTCGCCGAAGCGGTCCGCCGCTGCGTGCGGCACTGGTCGGGCAATAACGGGCCGGAACTGTTCTGCCGCAACAAAACCCGCGAATCGAACTCGGTCACCGCAGTGCTACTGCCCGACGGGCACGATGCCGAGGCCATTCGCAAAATCTGCGCCGGGCGCTTCAATGTTTCGCTCGGCGGCGGGCTCGGCAAGCTCAATGGCAAAGTGTTCCGCATCGGCCATCTCGGCGATCTGAATGAGCCGATGGTGCTTGGCACCTTGGGCGCGGTGGAAATGGCGCTGCGGATTGCCGGCGTGCCGCACACCGCGGGCGGGGTGGGGGCGGCGATGGATTTCTTGGCTAGCTGACAGGAAAGACTCAAAGTCAGGAAAAGTCAGAAGGCAAGCAGTTCTTTTTGTGAACAAAAAGAACCAAAAAAACTTTTTATCCATTCCTTCCCGTTGGCGTGCCTCCCCCGCAACAGCGGAGCGCGCGGAACCAAAGTGGTAAAGTTTTTTTGCTCCTTTTTTTAAAAAAAGAAGTGCTTTCTTGGCGTTAGTCTTCCTGCGGTACGGTCCAGGGAGAACCTGGGCAGTTACCAAAAAGAACAAAAACTTTCCGACGGGTTTTCCCTGGCCGTTGGCTGGGGAGCTTACCGGCGATTAATGCCGAATCCATCTGTCGGTTAAGAACGTGAATCCTGGGGACAACTTGGCTTGCCCCCCTTGGCCGCCTGACGCGCGCGCGCTAAGTTTCCCTTTCGTTCTTGCCAGCCATGTGAAGAAAGGGTGGCACCTACCTCATCTAGTGTGCGCAACGCATGGATGCGCCACATATAGTGAAAAATGAATTGACGTGCGCAACCCATTGGGCAGGATGGGGACCGAGACGGCGGACCAGGTGATCGTGCCGAGGTTCCGCGCAGGGGGGATTGGCTGTGCTTGATGTTGTGCAGATGCAGGGACGCCACGAGGTTCGGGTTGACCGAAGCCGCGACGCGTTGATTACCGATTTTGGCCGCGCCACCTTGGACGACCGCTATCTGCTGCCGGGCGAAAGCTACCAGGATCTGTTCGCCCGGGTATCGAGCTTCTATGGCGAAGACGCCGCCCACGCTCAGCGCATTTACGACTACATGTCCAAAATGTGGTTCATGCCGGCAACCCCGGTGCTGTCCAATGGCGGCACGACGCGGGGGCTGCCGATTTCCTGCTTTCTGAACGAAGCCAGCGACAGCCTCGATGGCATTGTCGGGCTGTGGAACGAGAATGTCTGGCTCGCCTCCAAGGGCGGCGGCATCGGCTCCTATTGGGGTAATTTGCGTTCGATCGGCGAAAAAGTCGGGATGAACGGCAAGACTTCGGGCGTGATCCCGTTCATCCGGGTGATGGACAGCCTGACCTTGGCGATCAGCCAGGGCAGCTTGCGGCGTGGCTCGGCGGCGGTTTACCTGCCGCTGTCGCATCCGGAAATCGAGGAATTCGTCGAAATTCGCCGCCCAACCGGCGGCGATCCCAATCGCAAGGCGCTCAATTTGCATCACGGCATTCTGGTGCCGGACGCTTTCATGCGCGCGGTCGAAGCCGATGAGGAATGGGCGCTGACCTCGCCCAAGGATGGCGCGGTGGTGCGCAAGATCAGCGCCCGCGGCCTGTGGATCCGCATCCTGATGGCGCGGATTGAAACGGGCGAGCCGTATCTGATCTTCTCCGACCATGTGAATAACGCCCGGCCGGAACAGCACAAGCTGGCGGGCCTCGAAGTCAAAACCTCGAACTTGTGCAGCGAGATCATGCTGCCGACCGGGATTGATCAGCACGGCCAGCAACGCACCGCGGTGTGCTGCCTGTCGTCGTTGAACCTCGAATCATGGTTCGAATGGAAAGACCATCCGCTATTCATCGAGGACGTGATGCGCTTCCTCGATAACGTGCTGCAGGATTTCATCGACCGGTCGCCGCCGGGCATGGAGCGCGCGCAATATTCGGCGATGCGCGAACGGTCAGTCGGGCTTGGGGTGATGGGGTTCCATTCCTTCCTGCAATCGCAGAACGTGCCGTGGGAATCGGTGATCGCGAAAGTTTGGAACAAGCGCATGTTCGCCCATATCCGCGCCCAGGCCGACAATGCCAGCCGCCTGCTCGCCGATGAACGCGGCCCCTGCCCCGATGCCGCCGAATACGGCATCCATGAGCGCTTCAGCCACAAGATGGCGATCGCGCCGACCGCGTCGATTTCAATCATTGCCGGCAACGCGTCGCCCGGCATTGAACCAATCGCCGCCAACGTGTTCTTGCAAAAGACGCTGTCGGGCAGCTTCTCGGTGCGCAACCGGCATTTGCAAAAGCTGCTGGCGCTCAAGGGCCACGACACTGACGAAGTCTGGTCGTCGATCACCCTCAACAAGGGCAGCGTCCAGCATCTCGATTTCCTCGATGACCAGGACAAGGCGGTGTATCGCACCGCGTTTGAGCTTGATCAGCGCTGGGTGATCGAACACGCCGCCGACCGCACGCCCTATATCTGCCAGAGCCAATCGGTGAATTTGTTCCTGCCGGCCAACGTGCATAAGCGCGATCTGCACCAGATCCACATGATGGCGTGGAAGCGTGGGGTGAAGTCGCTCTATTACTGCCGCAGCCTGTCGATTGCGCGGGCGGACTCGGTGTCCGAAAAAGTCGTCCGTCCGGATGAGTTCACCGGGATTCCGGTGGCCAATGATCAAGGCCAGTTGCCGTTGGTGGCGCGGGCGGGGACGACGGATTACGAGGAATGCCTGGCCTGTCAGTAGGCAAGTAAGGCCTTCTTTTTGTGAACAAAAAGAAGCAAAAAAACTTTGTCTGGCTACTCCCTGGCCGATGGCTCGGGAGACGGCCGCAGTCGCACGGCAACCGTACCTAAGTATTAAAAAGTTTTTTTGGTTCTTTTTGTTCACAAAAAGAACTACTTGCCTTAACCTGCTCTTCTATATCTTGCGATTTTTTTACCTTCACACTCTATATCTTGTGGTCATCCGGCGCTATCCTCGGCCATCAACGATTCGAACCCAGGCACCAAGATGACCGCTTCCAGCACGCCCGACGAAACTCCCGTTCAGTTCGATCTGCTGACTGCCAACCCGGTTTACAAGCCCTTCCGCTACCCGTGGGCGTATGAGGCCTGGCTGATGCAGCAGCGGGTGCATTGGCTGCCGGAAGAAGTGCCGCTGGCCGACGACGTGAAGGACTGGCACCGTAATCTGACCCCGTCCGAGCATAATCTGCTCACCCAGATTTTCCGCTTTTTCACTCAGGCCGATGTCGAGGTGAATAATTGCTACATGAAGCATTACAGCCAGGTGTTTAAGCCCACCGAAGTGCTGATGATGCTGTCGGCATTTTCCAATACCGAGACCATTCACATTGCCGCCTACAGCCATTTGCTCGACACGGTGGGCATGCCGGAAATCGAATATACCGCCTTCCTCAAATACAAGGAGATGAAGGACAAGTTCGACTACATGCAGGGCTTTACGGTTGATAATAAACACGAAATCGCCAAGACTCTGGCAGCCTTCGGCGCCTTCACCGAAGGGCTGCAATTATTCGCAAGCTTTGCCATCCTGCTGAATTTCCCGCGCTATGGGAAAATGAAGGGTATGGGGCAGATCATTTCCTGGTCGGTGCGTGACGAGTCGCTGCACTGCATTTCGGTGATCCAGCTGTTCCGCACCTTCGTGCAGGAAAACCCGGAAATCTGGACCGAGGATCTGCGGCGGGAGCTTTATTTGTGCTGCGCCACCATCGTCGATCACGAAGACGCGTTCATTGATCTGGCCTTCGAGCTCGGCGACATCCAGGGCCTGACCGGCGCCGAGGTGAAGCAATATATCCGCTACATCGCCGATCGCCGGCTAACCCAGTTGGGCCTGGATGAGCTGTATCATGTCGAGAAGAACCCGCTGCCCTGGCTCGATGAAATGTTGAATGCGGTGGAGCATGCGAATTTCTTCGAAAACCGCTCCACCGAATACAGCAAGGCATCCACCCTTGGCAGTTGGGAAGAAGCGTTCGGCGACGTGACGGCGGCAATGGCAACCGCGGACGGCAATTTCTTCGCCCCGCGCTGATGCGGGCGGGCATGGCGCGTGATAAAACCTGCATCGAGGATTGAGTGAGGGTTTTTATCATGCGTCGCGTCAGGATTGCCGCCTATGGGCTGCTGGCGGTTGTGGCCGCCCTGTGGGGCGGATACTGGTTTACCAACGGCGGGGCCAAGCGGCTCGGGCTTGATGGCGATGCGCTGGGGGTGTCGGCCGGCGTCACCGTCGGCGGGCCGTTCAAGCTGGTCGATAGCGCCGGCAAGCCGGTTAGCGACACAGATTTTCGCGGCAAATGGATGCTGGTTTATTTCGGCTACAGTTTCTGCCCTGATGTCTGCCCGACCGAATTGCAAGTCATCGCATCCGCGCTTGATGGGCTGGGGCCGGACGCTGCCAAGATCATCCCGATCTTCATTACCATTGATCCCGAGCGCGACACGCCGGAGATCATCGGTGGCTACGTCAAGCTGTTCGATGATCGGCTGATCGGGCTGACCGGCAGCGTCGCTGACATCGCCGCCGTCGCCCGCGCCTATCGGGTTTACTATGCCAAGGCGGAACGCAAGGACACCACGCAGTATCTGATGGACCACTCGTCTTTCATTTATCTGATGGGCCCGGACGGTAAATTACGAGGATTGTATCGCCCAGGGAGCACGGCGCAAGAATTGACGGCGACGTTGCGAACAAGGCTAGCAGGAAGCTGAATATGTCGATATAATGCGCGCTTGAGCGGTTTTTGTCAGGGTGGGGTCTGAGTGAGCGTAATGGACGATATAGGCCGTGACCAATCGGCGTCGGCGCCACCGCGGCATAGCCGTCGCCTGTCAGACAAGATTCTGATCGCATTCCATCACGCCTGCGACCAGGGCGATTTTGAGGTTGCCGAACAATTGTTGAACGTGTTGGAAAACATGCTGCGCCAACGGCCGATGGCGGCCGACGCAAATCGCCGCCGCAGCCTGGACAGTTTGGTCGCCGCCTATGAACGCCTGTGGTATTTGCGCCATCCGGCGTTGGTCTAGGTTTTCAAGAAAGAATGTTCTTTTTGTGAACAAAAAGAACACCTGTAAATTTGCCGTGCTACGGCGGTAAGCGCCCAAGCCAACGACCAGAATGGATAAAGTTTTTTTGCTTCTTTTTGTTCACAAAAAGAAGATCACTTCCTTCATGCTTGCCCTATCGCCAAATTCATCGCCCGCACCCCTGCGGCAGCCCCGTCCGGATGTCCCCAAACCGCACCAACCACCGCAAGAAAATTTGCCCCGGCCTTGACCAGCTGCGCGCAATTGCCGGCATTGATGCCGCCGATCGCAACGACTGGCAATTCCATCAATTCGGACCACCACTGCAAGATTTCCGGCTCGGCGTCGGCGGTGCCTTCCTTGGTGTCGGTCGGGAAGAACGCCCCGAAGGCGACGTAGTCGGCACCATCTTCCCCCGCCTGCATCGCAAGATCACGGCTGGCGTGACAGGTCACCCCCATGGTGAGCTTGCCGAGCAGTTTGCGCGCGTCCGTCGCATGCATATCGGTTTGCCCGACATGGGCGCCATCGCAGCCATGCTCAACCGCAAGGTCGGGGCGATCATTGATCAGGAACGCCACGTCGCGTGACTGGACGATTGGGCGAAGCAGGTCGATCGCCCGCCGCACCGTTTCATCATCCACATCTTTCAGCCGCAACTGCACCGCCGCGACATCGCCGGCATCCAGGGCCTGCGCCATCGCGGCGGGGAAAGCTGAAAAATCGATGTAGGGCGGGGTGATCAGATAAAGTCGGCAGTCATTCCCCGCCATAATCGTTACGCCTTGCCCTGGTAGATCTCAATGATCTTGGCCAGCATCGCCAGCGCATCGGCTTTCGGGCGCTGGAACGTGTTGCGGCCGATGATCGAGCCATTGGCGCCGCCATCGCGCAA
This sequence comes from Acetobacteraceae bacterium, assembly GCA_025352995.1. Lineage (GTDB taxonomy): Bacteria > Pseudomonadota > Alphaproteobacteria > Acetobacterales > Acetobacteraceae > CAITOL01. The sequence continues at coordinate 11,004 of JANXRN010000176.1, read as the reverse complement.
CCCGCGCACTTCGGCGAACAGGCCTTCAAGGTCTTTCGCTTCGCCACCCGAGAACACCACGATGCGTTTGCCGGCGAAGCTTGCCTGCATCACGTGCTCGACCCGCTTGGCCATCGTCGAGATATCAACCCCGTCATAGGATTTGCGCGCCGCTTCCAGGCCGATTTCGGCAGTCGGCGGCTTCACCTTGATGATATGGGCGCCCATCAGGGCCGCCATATGGGCGGCGTAAGCGCAGATATCGACCGCAGTTTCGGCTTTCTTGTCGAGATTCGGGCCACGCGGATAAGACCAGGTGACCACGGCGAGGCCTGACGCTTTCGCCTCATCCGCCAAATCGCGCAGTTCTTCCATCTGGTCGAACGCGTATTCGCTGCCCGGATAAATCGTGAAGCCGATCGCCGAACAGCCCAGCCGCAGCGCGTCGCTGACTGACGCCGTCACCGCCTGGTCCTTGCTGGTCGCCAGCGAGTTCGACGAATTCATCTTCAGGATCAGCGGAATGGCGCCGGCAAAACTATCGGCGCCGGCCTCCAACATCCCGAGCGGGGCAGCATAGGCCGACAGGCCGGCATCGATTGCCAGTTGGAAATGGTAATGCGGATCGTAAGCCGCCGGGTTCGGCGCGAAGCTGCGCGCTGGGCCATGCTCGAAGCCCTGATCAACCGGCAGGATCACCAGCTTGCCGGTGCCGCCAAGCTTGCCCTCCATGAGGATGCGGGCGAGGCTCGCCTTGCTGCCGGGATTGTCGCTCTCGTACCAATCGAGAATTTTTTTGACGCGCTGGGTGATGCGCATTGTGGGGCTTCCTCCGCTTGGGGCTACAATAATATCCGCGCTAGACGCTTGTTTTCACGATCATCTTTGTCCGCCCGAACGAAATCGTTCGAACGGACGATCATCTAGCGCAGCTTTGGCGTCGTGTCACCTGTGAGCCACGCATCAAGTCGCCAGCCATCGCCGTGGCCAAGATCGATCGCCGGCGGCCGCTGCGCGAAGACCCGTGCGCCGAGGCCGTCGGCAATCGCACAAACCCGGGGCCAGGCCGGCACTGACGCATCGAGCCGGATCGCCGTCTGCCCGGCCCGCAGCGCTTCCAGCGCCCGGCCCGGAGCGCCGGCGCAATCGAGAATATCGACCATCGGCGTCGCGGGATATTCCGCCCGCCCGATCGCCATCATCCCACGCCACCAGAAGCTGCCCGCATATAACGCAGCCCCCAGACCCGACAGCAAAACCACCGGCTGGCCGGGCGCCAGCGCCTGCCGCACCTGATCAATTCCGTGTACAATCACCGCCGAACGCGAGAACATGCTTGACGCCTAAGCGCTTGGGCGGTGTAACTCAAGTTTCGCCGGATGCTCCCCATTCGGTTGCGCAATTATTTTGGCTGGAGGCACACTTGGCAATTCAACCTGATGCGACCGACGCCGATACCGAAGCTGCCGCCCAGCGTCTGGACGCAGCGCTTGACCGGATTGCCGCCGCTGGCCCGCGCCCGGCCGTAGGCGAAAATGCCACCGCGATGGCCGCCCAGCTTGATCGCATGATTGCCCGGCTGCGCGACGAACTCGCCGCCGACCCACAGAATTAAGGACACGCACGTGGCGCAAGTGACGGTCAAGATCAACGGCTACAGCTACACGCTGGGCTGCGAGGATGGCCAGGAATCCCATCTGACGAATATGGCGACCGACGTGCAAAGCCGAGTCGACAGCATCAAGGCGCTCGGCGGTCATTCTGGCGAAGGCCGCCTGCTCGCGCTCGCCGCCCTGCTGATGGCGGATGAACTGCATGATCTGCGAGTCGAGGCGGAAAATCTGCGCGCCCAAACCAGCAAGCCGGCCAAGGCCGATACCGCATCCGCCAAACGGATCGCCAAGCTCGCGGCCAAGGCCGAGGACATCGCCACCCAACTCGAAATTCGCTGAACGCTGCCGCCGAATTTTATTCCGTTAAACAAAATTTTATCTTTCGGGCCCTGATAAGGACTGGCCGGCTGGGCTCGGCGTGCCACATTCCCTGTGACGCCACTAATACCCAGTGAGGATCCCGCCCATGATCAACCGTCGCCTGTTTCTGTCCGGCACTGCCCTGGCCGCACTTCCTACCGCCGTGCAGGCTCAGCCCGCCCCCACCCCTGCACGGCTGCGCGGCACGATCGACGCGGTCAGCGCCACCACCCTCGACCTCACCTTGCGGAATGGCACCAAGGCCAAGGTGGCGCTGGCAGAGACCGCGCGGATGACCTGGCTTACCTTGACCAACCCCGCCGACGTCAAAACCGGCAGCTATATCGGCACCGTCACTGTGCCGCAGGCCGATGGTTCGCTCAAAGCGCTGGAAGTTCAGGTCTTCCCGGCCGCCATGCGGGGCGTCGGTGAAGGCAGCCGGCCCTGGGACCTGATGCCGCAAAGCATGATGACCAACGGCACCGTGGGCAACGTCGTCATGGCCCAGGGTCGGATGATGACGGTGACTTATGCCGGTGGTGAAAAGCAGGTGCTGGTCCCTGACGATGTGCCCTTCGTGACCTACGAAGCCGCCGATCGCACCGCTCTCACGGTTGGCGCCCATGTTTTGGTTAACGGCACAAGGGCGGCCGATGGCGCGGTGACCGCGACCAATGTGTCGATCGGCAAGAACGGCCTCGTCCCGCCAATGTAGGCGCGGCCGTGCAGCCAATCCCGATCAGGCTCACCCATTGGATCAACGCCGCCGCCATCATCGGCATGATGATGAGCGGCTGGGCGATCTATAATGCTTCCCCCTTGTTCGGTTTCAGCTTTCCGCGCTGGGCGACGCTCGGTGGCTGGCTGGGCGGGGCGATCGCCTGGCATCTGGCGCTGATGTGGCTGCTGGTGGGCAATGGGTTGCTCTACGCCGTTTATCTGCTCGGCTCCGGCTATTATCGGCGGCTGCGCCCGCTTGGGCCAGGCGCGGTGCTGGACGATGTGCGGGCGGCCCTGCGGTTCCGCCTGCCGCATCAAGCCGGCGAGTACAACGCCATCCAACGCCTGACCTATTGCGTGGTGCTGCTCGCCGGCGTGATGGTGCTGCTGTCGGGCCTGGCGCTGTGGAAGCCGGTGCAGCTGCAAACCCTGGCGGCGGCCCTTGGCGGCTATGAATGGGCGCGCCGGGTCCATTTCATCGCCATGGCGGTGATCGCAGGCTTCACCGTTCTGCATGTTGGCATGGCGTTGCTGGTGCCGTCGGTTCTATGGGGCATGATCTTGGGGCGGGCACGGACATGATCGGCGACCAGGACCACCGCAGGGCGCTGCGCCTGCTCGAACGCCGGCTCCTGCTGCGCCGCGGGCTTTCGCTCAGTGCGCTCGGTCTGCTCACTGGCTGCAATTTGCAGGACGGCGATGCGGTTGATCGGCTGCTGTGGTCAATGTCGCGCTGGAATGACCGGGTCCAGGCCTGGCTGTTCGATCCCAATCGCCTCGCGCCAACCTACGCCGCCCGCGACATCACCACGCCGTTTCCGTTCAATGCCTACTACCCGGAAGACGATGCGCCCGAGATCGACGCCGATGATTACCGCCTCGCCGTCAGCGGCCGGGTCAGCGATACCGCCCCCTGGACGCTCGCCCGCCTGCGCGCCCTGCCGCAGCAAGGCCAAATAACCCGCCATATTTGCATCGAGGGCTGGAGCGCGATCGGCCAATGGAGCGGCGTGCCGCTACGGGTGTTTCTGGAACGGGTAGGCGCCGATTTGCGCGCGGGCTTCGTCGGCTTCAAATGCGCTGACCGCTATTACAGCAGCATCGACATGGCGACGGCCTTGCACCCGCAAACCAACCTGGCGCTCGATTTCGGCACCGCGCCGCTGCCAACCAAATATGGTTTCCCGCTGAAACTACGCGTCCCCACCAAACTCGGCTTCAAAAACCCCAAGCATATCGTCGCCATCATCGTTACCAACGACAATCCCGGCGGATATTGGGAGGACCAGGGCTATAACTGGTTCAGCGGGTCATAAACCGCGTCGTTTAAGAATTCTTTTCATTTGGTCATGCATCCTGGTCCCCTCACACCCACGAGGATGCCATGGAGTTGACCCTGACGACACACGCCCCGCCAGTACTGCTGGTCATTGATGATGAAGCGGTGCAGCGGCTGATCGTGTCGCGGGCGGCCGAAAAGCTCGGCTATACCGCCCATGGCGCCGGCTCGCTGATCGAGGCGACGGCGTGGCTCCATGGGCAGGACGCCGATGTAGTGGTGCTCGATTTGTCGCTGCGCGAACATGACGGGATCGAAGTCCTGCGCGAAATCGCCCGGCTGGAACGCGATCCGGTGCTGATCCTGATTTCGGGCTTTGACGAACGGGTGCGCGAAGCGGCGGCGCGGCTGGCGGTGGCGCTTGGCTTGCGGGTGGCAGGGACAATCGGCAAGCCGCTGGCGCTGGATCAGCTGATGGCGCTGATCGCCGCGGTGCCGCACGACAAGCCGCGCAGCAGCCGGGCGCAACGGATGACGCTCACCCCCGGCATGCTCGATGCCGCCCTCGATGCCGGGGAAATTTACTGCCTTTATCAGCCAAAAATTCGACTGGCCGACCGCCGCGTGGTCGGGTTCGAAGCGTTGGTGCGCTGGCACAGCCCGGCCTTCGGCATGATCGGCCCCGATGCCTTCATCCCGTTCGCCGAACGCCACGGGCTGATCGACCGGATTACGGTCCATGTGCTCGACCGCGCGCTGCATCAGCTGAGCGCCTGGCACGATACGGATCCGGGTCTTGAAATGGCGGTGAATTTATCGCCGTCCAGCCTGGGCGATCTGATGTTGCCCGAACGGATCAGCGACGTGCTGGCCGGGCATGGGATCGCGCCGGCGCGGCTCATCCTGGAAGTGACCGAAGGCGCGCTGATGGCCGATTACGTCGCCGCGGCCGATATTCTGACGCGCTTGCGCATTCGTGGCGTCGGCATCGCCATCGATGATTTCGGCACTGGCCATTCCTCGCTGCTGTCGCTGCTGCGGCTGCCGTTCAGCGAACTCAAGATCGATCAGCATTTTGTCATGGGGCTGCTGCGCGATCCAGAATTGCCGAAAATTGTTGGCGCGGTGATTTCGCTGGCCAAATCAATGGATTTGAAGCTGGTCGCCGAAGGGATCGAGAGTGAGGCAGTGGCGCAGCGCCTGCATGACCTTGGGGTAGCGATCGGACAGGGCTATTTATTCGCCCAGCCCTTGGGTGAGGATGCGGCAACGGCGCTGCTGGGGCATGCAGCGCTTGCCTGACATCATGCTGCATGCCCGGCGTCCGGCGGCCTGGTTGGTGCCGGTGGGCGCGGTTTTGCTGATCTGGACTGCACTTTTCCTGCATAACGACGCCCAGCGCAGCCAGGCGCTGCATACCGCGCAGCTCGCCACCGCAAATCTGGCGCGCGCGTATGAGGAATCGCTGGTGCGCAGCATCCGCGAAATTGACCAGACCCTGCTGCATGTTCGCGCGCTGCACGCTCAAGGGACCCTGGCGCGTAATTTCCGTACCCTGCTCGTTGACGACGACACGGCCTATCGGTTGATCAGCCAGGTCGCACTTGCCGACCGGCACGGACTGATGAGCTTCAGTAACCTCGCCCCGGCCACCACCCGGGTCGATTTGTCCGACCGGGCGCATTTCCGCCATTTTGCCGACGCACCCGATGACCATCTTTATATTTCCGCCCCCGTGCTCGGCCGGGTGTCCAAGCTCTGGACCATCCAGTTCGTGCGGATGCTGAAAACCCCGGAAGGCGGTTTCGACGGGATCGTGGTGCTGTCGGTTTCCCCTGGCGACCTCACCCGGTTTTCCCAAACCATCGAGATCGGGCCCGGTGGGCGGATTGCGATTACCGGGCTCGACGGGATCATCCGGGCACAAATGGATGGCGCGGCGCGGGCGGGTCCGACGGTCATCGGCGCGCGGACCGCAGGACCGATAATTGCGCTTGCCATGGACGCGGCGAGCGGGGCGACGCGTTGGACCGATCCGACCGACCTGATTGCCCGCATCATCAGCTACCGTCGGATCGCCAACCAGCCCTTGGTGCTGGAAGTGTCGATGGCCGAGCGCGATATTCTCGTCGAACTCGATGCCGACGCATCGCGCACCATTCTGGCCGCGCTGGCGATGACCGGGGTGGTCATCGCGCTCACGCTGCGCGCCGCCGGCCAGCGCAAGCGCGCCGAGCGGGCACAGCGGCTGATGCAAACCGCGTTCGAGCATGTTGGCGTGGGGGTGATGGTGGTCAATCCGGGCGGCAGGATTGCGATGTTCAATGCGCGCACCGCTAATCTGCTTAGCCTGCCGGCTGGCGACCCCGACTTGCAGGCCGACCCGGCGCTGCTGCGCGCACCGCTCAGTCGGCAGGACATGGCTGGACGGATCATCGAAACCCGCATTGAAGCGCTGGATGACGGAACGCAGGTGTGCAGCTTCACCGACATGACCGAAGCGACCGCGCAGCAGCGCGTCCTGACCGACGCCCGCGATGCCGCCGAGGCAGCGGTGCGGGCGCGGGCACAATTCCTCGCCGCGATGAGCCACGAAATCCGCACCCCACTCAACGGCATTCTGGGTGCGGCCGATTTGATGCGGGCGCGGCCACTGCCGGATAATCAGCGCGAATATGCCGATATTATCCATCAGGCCGGATCACATCTGCTCGAGATGCTCACCGAAATCCTAGATTATTCGAAGATAGATGAGCGTGGCGTCGAACTCGACGAAATTCCCTTCGCGCCAGGCGAGATTTTGCGCGAAGTGACCGAAGTGCTGGCATCGCGCGCCACCGCCCAGGGCGTGACGCTGACCGCCGCGCCGACCGTGAATTTACCGGGGTCGGTGGTCGGTGACCCACATCGGCTGCGACAGATCTTGTTCAACCTGATCGGCAATGCGATCAAATTCACCCCCGAGTTCGGCGCCGTAGAGGCGAGCCTGGCAATCCGAGCGCATGCGAGCGGCGGCTGGTGGCTCGACGGCGCGGTGCGCGATACCGGTATTGGCATTTCAGAGGCCGCCCAGTCCGGTTTATTCGCCGAATTCACCCAATCCGACGGCTCGATCACCCGACGCTTCGGCGGCACCGGACTTGGGCTCGCGATCTGCCGCCGGCTGGTCGAGGCAATGGACGGCAGCATTGCGGTCAAAAGCACGCTTGGCGTTGGTAGTGTGTTCAGCTTTGCCATCCGGGTGGCCGAAGATACGCGATCGGCGGCACAGCGCGTCCGACTGCTACCCAGCAGCGGGCCTGGGCTGATCGCCGCGCGCGCGCCGATGGTGCTGATCGCAGAAGACACCCAGGTCAATCGACTGGTCGCAACCCACATGCTGGAACGGCTCGGCTGCCAAGTACGGGCGGTGGTCAATGGCCAGGACGCGGTGGCGGCGATCGGCGATGGCGGGATTGATTTGGTGATGATGGACATCATGATGCCGGTGATGGACGGTCTGGCCGCCACGCGGGCAATCAGGGCATTACCCGGGCCTCAAGCATCAATCCCGATCATCGGCATTTCCGCCAACGCGTTTCGCAGCGATGAAGATGCCGGGCGCGCGGCCGGCATGACCGGCTTTGCCACCAAGCCGATCAACAGCGAACGGCTGGCGGAGGAAATTGTCGCAGCCCTTGGGCTCGGCACGATACCGGTGCCTCTGCCGGAGCCGAAGAACGCGGCGTTGGACGAGATGCGGACCAACCTGGGTGACGACATAGTGGCCGCCGTGATCGCTGCCTTCTGCACCGATACACAGGTAACCCTCACCGAGCTGCGCCAACACGCGGCACGCGGCAACCTCGCCGGCGTCGCCCAGTCCGCCCATGCCATCAAGGGCAACGCTGCAACCTTAGGGTTGGCCAGCCTTACAGACATCGCGCGCACGATCGAGCAAGGGGCGCGGCAAACTGCCGGGCCGACGCAAGATCAGCTCACCGCGCTCGAGCGCGCCTTCGCGGACGCCGTCAAGGAGCTTCAGCCTGAACCGGCGATGTGATCGGGAAATGGTGCTGCTGGACGGGATTGAACTGTCGACCTCTCCCTTACCAAGGGAGTGCTCTACCACTGAGCTACAGCAGCCACGGCGCTCTTCCTAGCTATCGAGCCGGGGTTCCGCAAGAGGGTTTTGGTGGATCAGCCATGTGCGGCGCCGAGATAGGCCGCCTGCACCGCAGGATCGGTTTTGAGCGCGGCGGCGGGCCCCGATGCGGTAACCCGACCGTTTTCCAGCACATAGCCAATATCGGCAACATCCAAGGCGGCGGCGGCGAATTGTTCGACCAGCAGCATCGTCACCTGGTTGTCGCGCAGCAGCGCGATGGTGGCAAACACCTCCGCCACCAGCTTGGGGGCGAGGCCCATCGACGGCTCATCAAGCAGCAGCACGTCCGGGGCCAGCATCAGCGCGCGGGCCATGGCGAGCATCTGCTGCTCGCCCCCTGACAGCGTGCCGGCGTACTGGGTGCGGCGCTCGGCCAGACGCGGGAACAGCGTGTACATGCGATCGAGATCGCTTGCGACGTCGCCCTTGGGGCGTGATCCGGTGAGGCGGCTGAAACTGCCGAGCAGCAAATTATCGGCAACCGACAAGGTGGCGAACACCCGCCGGCCTTCGGGCGAATGGGCGAGGCCACGGCGGGCGATGTCGTGCGATGCCAGGCCGGCGATATCCGTCCCGCCGAGCATAATGCGCCCCGATGTCGGCGCGATCATGCCCGAAAGCGCGCGCAAAGTGGTGGTTTTGCCGGCGCCGTTCGATCCGATCAGGGTGACCAGCGTGCCTTTGGCGACTTCCAGCGAAATGCCGTGCAGCACCTGCACTTTGCCGTATCCAGCGGAAAGGTTTTCGATGGTGAGCATCAGGCGGCGTGCTCGATGCTGCCACCGAGATAGGCAGCGATGACGGCCGGATTGGCCTGGACCTCGGCCGGCTTGCCCTCGGCGATCTTCTGGCCGAAATCGAGCACGGTGACGGTATCGGACAGCGACATGACCACATCCATATGATGTTCGATCAGCACCTGGGTGATGCCGTGATCGCGGATTTTGCGGATGATCTCGATGAGTTCGACAATGTCCGGCGCGGTGAGGCCGGCCGCCGGTTCATCGAGCAGCAGCAGCTTGGGATCGAGCGCGAGCGCACGGGCGATTTCCAGCAGGCGCTGCTTGCCGTAGGGCAGGTTGCGGGCTTCTTCATCGGCAAGGCTCGCAAGCCCGACGAATTCCAGCAGGCTGGTGGCGCGCGCGCGGGCAGCCGCCTCCTCCCGCCGGGCGCGCGGCAAGGCGAGCGCGATATCGGCCACCCCGCCGCGATAGAAATGGTTGAGCCCGACCAGGATGTTCTGCAGCCGTGATAATTCGCCGAACAGCTGCACGTTCTGGAAAGTGCGCGCGATGCCGGCAGCGGCGATGGCGGGGGGTTTCCAGCCGGCGATGCTGGCGCCTTCAAAGCGGATATCGCCCGCAGTCGGGGTATAAATCCCGGTCAGCACGTTCATCATCGTCGATTTGCCCGAGCCGTTCGGGCCGATCAGCCCGTGGATGGTGCCGGGCATGACCACCATGTTAACCGTATCGAGCGCGCGCAGTCCGCCAAATTGCATGACCACGTCGCTGAGTTCGAGCAACGGCCCGGACCCGAGCACCGGCGGTGCCGACCAGGCGTTGGAGCCGGCGATCGTCGCCGTCCCTGCCCGCTTCCAGCGTTGCAGCGCCTGGCGCACCAGCCCGTAAATCCCGTCCGGCAAATAATACACCACGAACAAGATCATCAGCCCGTACACCGTGAGCTTGTAGTCGGTGATTTTGGGCAGCCACAGGGCGAAGACGAAAAAGCCGAGGCAAAGTGCCACCGGCACCGCGATGAAGCCACGCCGATCGGGCTGGCGCACGGCGATGATGCCGCCGACCAGCAGGGCAGTCGCTGCGATCACGCCGGCGAAAATGCGGAACAAATCAATGTCGGCCAGCAAATTCGGCAAGAACACCACGACCACCGTGCCGAGGATCGGCCCGATACGCGATTTGCGCCCGCCCATGGTGACCGCGAGCAGAAACCCGATCGACAAATCGAAGCTGAAATTATTCGGCGCGATATATTGCTCCGAATAGGTGAACAGCACCCCGGCCAATCCGGCAAAACCGGCGCTGAGCACGAAGGCCAGCACTTTATGGGAATAGACGCTGACCCCCATGCAGTCCGACGCCACCGGGCTGTCGCGCAACGCTTCGAACGCGCGGCCATAGCGCGACGCCAGCAGCCGGCTGATCACCACCAACGTGCCCAGCAGGCAGGCGACGACAACGTAGTAATATTCCACGTCGCGCATGCGGGGCTTGGACATTTCGAGCCACGGCAATTGTTCCCGCAGATCGGCGAATAGCGGCTTGGTCAGCGAAATCCCCAGCGGCCCGTTGGTCAGAAAGGTCATTTCATTGATCAAAATCGCGATGATGGTGCCGAAGGCCAACGTCACCATCGCCAGATACGGCCCGGTGACCCGCAGCGCCGGCAAAGCGAGCAGCGCGCCGAAGCCTGCCGAAACAATCACCGCCAGCGGCAAAGCCGACCAGAAGCCTAGTTCGAACTGAAACGCCAGCACGCCAGCAGTGTAGGCGCCGACGCCGAACAAGGCGGCATGGCCGAGCGAAACTTCCCCCGTGTATCCGAACACGATATCAAGCCCGAGCGCGACAATGGAAAAAATCGCCACCACCACAAGCAGATGCAAATAATACGGGCTGGTGACGACAAACGGGAACAGCGCCAGGGCCACGACGAGGCCGGCTTTCAGGACATTGCCCATCACCGATCAGACTTTCTTGATGGTGGCACGGCCGAACAGGCTGGCCGCATCCCGATCGACTGCGGTTGCCACCACCGCCTTGCCGTAGATCGAACGGCGATTGAACACCTCCACCGCCAGCATCATTGCCAAAGCGCCAACCACGATCGCCACTTCCATCGGCAGCACGTTCACCCCCATGAACGACAAAGGCGCCTCCGGC
>JANXRN010000378.1 GCA_025352995.1 Acetobacteraceae bacterium | reverse complement strand
CATCTGCAAGAAATCAGCGCCCAGGTCAGCGCTGGCGCCATCGCGTTGCTGATCCTCGATGGCGCCGGCTGGCATCAGACCGGTGGAGCATTGATTGTGCCAGACAACATAGCTCTGCTGCACCTGCCGCCCTATGCGCCGGAACTCAACCCGATGGAAAACGTTTGGGCCTATCTGCGCACAAACAAGCTCTGTAACCTCGTGTGGAACACCTATGACGATACCGTCCAGGCGTGTGCAAAGGCTTGGAAGTTCCTCATCGATGATCCGCAACGCATTCAATCAATCGGGATACGCGAATGGGCATCGGTCAATGGTTAGGGCGGTTGGTATTACAGGCACCAAATTTTGACTCTACCTATCAATTTTGGAAAGATATTGGTGATTTTTAATATTATTGTTTCCAAGGGCGGATTCAAGTTTTGGAGCGAACACCCGCACCGGACGAATAAGGATAGTTCGAAATCAGACGTTGCGAGTAAGATTAATGATGATGTACCAAGCTTTCTGGGGAAAGGCGCAGTCGGACGAGGCAGGTGCCCCGCGCATGCACCCGCTTGCCGCGCATTCGCTCGATGTGGCCGCCGTCGCCGTCACGCTCGGGCTGCCAGCCAATTATGGCATGGACCCAAACACCCTCGCGTTTCTCGTCGCCTTGCACGACATCGGCAAATTCTCCCGTCCATTTCAAGGAAAAGTGCCTGCACATTGGCCGCAAGCCGCACTCGGGCCGTTTCCTGGCGCTGGCGTGCCAGCCGGCCCGCGCCATGATGCTGTCGGCGGCGCGGTCATGAGCCGCACGCTCGATGAAACCCTCAACCGGATTTTCCCGCCACGCATTGCCGGGCGCGGCTGGCCCCGAGCCTCCCGCGGCCGCATCCTCGCCGCCCTGGCGGGGCACCATGGCCGCCCCGCGCCTACGCTTGATGGCCCTTTGCCGACGAATATCGTGTGTTACGGCTGCCTGGCTGCGATCAGCGAATTCGTGGCCGCCCTACTTGTGCTGTTCGATCCCGCACCGTTTCCGCTGCCGGCAGACGAAAAGGATGTCACGCGCCTCACCTGGCATCTCGCAGGCCTGACCACTGTCGCCGATTGGATCGGATCGCGCCAAGCCTGGTTCCCCTACGCTACGTGCGACGATATCGCCGATTACTGGCGCGCCCACGCATTGCCGCAGGCCACAGCCGCGGTTCGGTCTGCGGGCCTCGCCGCACTGCAACCCGCGCCCTATGCCGGCTTGCGCGCCCTGTTCCCCGCTATTGTCACCCCGTCGCCCGTGCAGCGCTGGGCGGAAACGATTGATCTGCCGACGGGTCCGGTTCTGGCGGTGATCGAAGACCTTACCGGCAGCGGCAAGACCGAGGCCGCGATCACTCTGGCGCATCGCTTGATCGCTGATGGCCGAGCGCAGGGCGTCTTCATGGGCCTGCCCACCATGGCAACTGCCAACGCCATGTTCGGCCGGCTGTCGCGTTCATATCGTGGCCTGTTCGATCCGGCGACGAATCCATCCCTCGCCCTTGCACACGGGCGTGCCGGATTGAACCAGGACTTTGCAGCCGCCATTGCGCCCGACCCAACTCTGCCATCGCAGCCGACCTCAACCGATCCCGCCGATGATCCGGCGGAGGCCCATTGTGCGGCCTGGCTCGCCGAAGACCGTCGGCGCAGCTTGCTGGCGCAAATCGGGGTCGGCACGCTCGATCAGGCGTTGCTCGCGGCATTGCCGGTGCGGCAGGCGCCACTCCGGCTCTGGGGACTGGCCGGCAAGGTGCTGATCATCGATGAAGCGCACGCCTTCGATGCCTATATGCAGCGTGAAATGATCGCCCTACTGCGCTTTCATGCAGCTCTTGGCGGCTCGGCCATCTTGTTGTCGGCCACCCTGCCGCGCGCCGTGCGCCAGGGCCTAGCGGATGCGTTTCGCAACGGGCTCGGGCACGGTCCCGCGCCGCTGACATCTGCCGCCTATCCGTTGGCAACCCTGATCGGCCGTGATGGCCTCAGCGAAACCCCCTGCGCGGTGCGCGACGGTTTGGCCCGCCGCGTTACCGTCACCCGGCTGGACTGCCCCGATGCCGCCATCGACCGCATCGTCGCAGCATCCACATTGGGAGCCGCCATCGCTTGGGTCCGCAACACCGTCGATGACGCAATCGCGGCGACCGAGGCGCTGCTTGCCCGCGGCGTCAACGCGCTGCTGTTCCATGCGCGGTTCGCAATGTCGGACCGGCTGGCGATTGAAGCCGAGGTGCTCCGCCGCTTCGGCCCCAGCGGCACTGCAGCCGACCGGTGCGGCGTGCTGGTGGCGACCCAGGTGATCGAACAAAGCCTCGATCTGGACTTCGATCTTCTCTGCACGGACATCGCGCCGGCCGATCTGTTGATCCAGCGCGCCGGCCGGCTGTGGCGTCATAAGCGCGACGCAAGACCGATGGGCATCCCCGAATTGTTGATCGTCTCGCCGGATGCCGTCGAGCAGCCCGACGCCAATTGGTTGCGCGCCACGATGCCAGGCACGGCCGCGGTCTATGCCGATCCTGCCTTGGTCTGGCGCAGCGCCCGCGACATTTTCCATCGTGGCGCCATCGTTACCCCCGATGACATGCGCCCGATGATCGAATTCGCGTTCGACAGCATGGCAGATCACGCCGTGCCGCCCGGCCTTGCCACCGCAACCGGC
>JANXRN010000363.1 GCA_025352995.1 Acetobacteraceae bacterium | reverse complement strand
TCGCGCCGGCCTCGGTCAGGATGCGGATCGCGCCCTCGCGCAAGCCATCGACAATTTGCGTGTAGTACGGCGCGCGCACGATCAGCATATGCGGCGCCGGCCCTTCCAGAACCGGGGCGGCGGGCAGGGGGGCGTCCGCCGTGCTCATGCCGGTTTCCCCAGCGGGCGGGTATCGACAATGTTGAGGCCGTAGCCATCCAGCCCAATCAAGGTCCGCGCGGTGTTGGAGAGCAGCACCATGTCACGCACCCCAAGATCGAGCAGGATTTGCGCGCCGATGCCGTAATCGCGCAGTTGCGCCGGCGGCGCTGCACCGTCTTCGAGCTTGGCAAGCCGTTCGGACAACGTGGTTTTCTGCATTTCGCGCAAAATCACCACCGCACCGCGGCCTTCGTCGCTAATCATCTGCATCGCCGCGTGCAGCGCGCTTTTGTTGCGCCCGCCGAGCAGGTCGCCGAATAGATCGACGCCGTGCATGCGCACCAGCACCGGGCCAGGTTCGGTCAGATCGCCCTTCACCAGCACCAGATGCTCGGCATATTCGACCTGGTTGGCGAACAAGACCGCTTTCCACTCGCCGCCGATTTCGTGGCGATAGGTGGTCTCCTGGATGCGCTTGACCAGCTTTTCGGTGCGCCGGCGATGCTTGATGAGGTCGGCAATGGTGCCGAGCTTGAGATTATGGAGCTGGGCGAAGGTCACAAGATCGGGCAGCCGCGCCATGGTGCCGTCATCGTTCATGATTTCGCAAATCACCCCGGCCGGCTGCAATCCGGCGAGACGGGCGATATCAACGGCGGCTTCGGTGTGGCCGGCGCGCACCAGCATGCCACCTTCACGCGCCATCAGCGGGAAGACATGGCCGGGGGTGACGATTTCCGACCGGCCCTTCGACGGATCGATGGCCACCGCAATCGTGTGGGCGCGGTCATGGGCGGAAATGCCGGTGGTAACGCCCTCAGCGGCCTCGATCGACACGGTGAACGCGGTTTCGTGACGCGTGCCGTTCGACTGGCTCATCAGCGGCAGGCCAAGCTGTTCGACGCGCTGGCGGGTCATGGCGAGGCAAATCAGTCCACGCGCGTGGCGCGCCATAAAATTCACCCGTTCCGGCGTCGCGAACTGCGCCGGGATCACCAGATCGCCCTCGTTTTCCCGGTCCTCATCATCGACCAGGATGAACATGCGGCCTTCGCGGGCTTCCTCGATCAGTTCCTCGGCGGAGGCGAGGTAGTTCTGCAGGCTGCGGGTGAGGATCTCGTTCATCGGAACTCCTGGAGGCGCGCAACGTACCGCGCCAGCGTGTCAATTTCGATATTGGTTTGGTCACCCGGTTTCAGCAAGCCGAAGCTGGTGACCTCAGCCGTGTGCGGGATGATGTTGACGCCGAAACTGTCCGGGCCGGCTTCGTTCACCGTCAACGAAACCCCGTCAATGGTGACGCTGCCTTTCTGGGCGATGAAGCGGGCAAGCGCGGTCGGCACCCGGAACACAAAGCGCGTTGAGCCGTGTTCTTGCGTTGCCGACACCACGTGCCCGAGGCCATCGACATGGCCCGACACGATATGCCCGCCAAGCTCGTCGCCGAGCTTAAGCGCACGTTCGAGATTGATTTTAGTTCCGATTTTCCAGCGCCCGAGCGTCGTCAGAGACAAGGTTTCCTGACTGGCGGTCACCGCGAACCAATCCGGCCCCAGTTCAATCGCGGTCAGGCAACAGCCCGAACAGGCGATCGAAGCGCCGATTGCAATAGTGGAATGATCCGCCCACGGGGTGGTGATTTCCATCCGCATGTCGGCGCCACTGCCGATCGGCGTAATCGCCCGGACGGTGCCAAGGCCAGTGACAATCCCAGTGAACATCTAGGCGGGCTCCAGTTCGGTCAGCATATCTTCCCCCGTCTCAATCGTGCGCACCCGGCGGAACCGCCGCATGGCCGCCAATGTTTCCACGCCCCAACCCGCCACCGCCGCCAGCCCATCGCCGCCGATAATCGCCGGGGCATGAAACCAGGCGATTCTATCAACTAAATCGGCACGCAGCAGCGCCGCTGCAAGTCCCGCGCCGCCCTCCGCCAGCACCCGGGTGATGCCGCGCGCGGCGAGCGCCTGCAAACCGGCGGCGAGATCGATCCCCGGCTCAGCCGGCGGCAGGGCTTCGACCACGCAGCCAAGCCCCAGCAACGCCGCGTGGCGCGCCGGATCGGCGTCCTGTCGTGCCAGCAACCAGACCGGCGATGTCGCGACGGTGCGCACCAGCCGTGACGTCAATGGAATGCGCAAATAACTGTCGGCCACCACGCGCACCATCGGCACCGACTTGTAGCCATCAATCCGGCAGGTCAGGTCCGGATCATCGGCCAGCACGGTGCCAATCCCGACCAGAACCGCATCATGCCGGCCGCGCAACGCATGGGCGGCGCGACGGGCGGCGGGGCCGGTAATCCATTGGCTTTCGCCGGTCCGGGTGGCAATCCGGCCATCGAGCGTGCTGGCGAGCTTCAAGGTCACGAACGGCCGATTGCGGGTAATGCGGCTGATCAGCCCCTCGGCAACCTCCTGCGCTTCCGTTTCCAGGACGCCTTCCACCACCTCAATCCCCGCCGCACGCAGCCGGGCAATTCCCGCGCCGTTCACCCGCGCGTCCGGATCGCCGGTGCCGACCACCACCCGAACAATCCCGGCGGCAATTAACGCGTCGGTGCAAGGCGGGCTGCGGCCGTGAAAGCAACAGGGTTCGAGGCTGACATAGGCGGTCGCGCCGCGTGCGGCGTCCCCGGCCATGGCCAGCGCCTGCGGTTCGGCATGCGGACGGCCACCGGGGGCAGTGGCGCCCCGGCCAACTACGACCCCATCGCGCACGATGACGCAGCCGACCGATGGGTTAGGCCAGGTGTTGCCAATGCCGCGGCGGGCTAAGGCCAGCGCCGCGCTCATGTGGGAGCAAGAAATCATAAGGAAGCAAGATTCTTCTTTTTGTGAACAAAAAGAAGCAAAAAAACTTCATCTATTGTTGCCGTTGGCT
>JANXRN010000316.1 GCA_025352995.1 Acetobacteraceae bacterium | reverse complement strand
GGGGCTTCGGCTTTCATGTCAACGCCAAGGCGATGGCGCTGACCATCGAAAAGGCGAAAACCGCCAACGTCGCGGCTTGTACGGTTTTCCGGCAAAGCCATGTTGGGCGGCTCGGCGCCTACCCGCTGATGGCGGTGAAGGAAGGCATGATCGGTCTTGCGACCGCCGATTCCGGCCGGTCGCCGAAGATCGTCGCACCCTTCGGCGGCCGTGAGGCGCGGCTCGGCACCAATCCGATTTCGATCGCGGTGCCGTCGGACCTGGAAGCCCCGTTCTATCTCGACATGGCGACCTCGGCGGTGGCGGCCGGAAAGATCGCGCTCTCGGCCGCGCGCGGCGAGGAAATTCCGAAGGGCTGGGTCGTCGATCGCGAAGGACGGCAGACCACCGACCCCGGTCAGTGGCGCAAAGGCGGCGCGCTGCTGCCGCTCGGTGGCACCGAAGGCTACAAGGGCAGCGGCCTTGCGGCGATGGTCGAGGTGCTGTGCGGATTGCTGACAGGCCTCGGCTTCGGCGTCGAGCCGACGGGGCGGCACAATGACGGATGCTTCATGGCGGTGTTCAACGTCGCGGCATTCCGTCCGCTGAAGGATTTCAAGAAAGAGGTCGCCGAGTTCGCGCGGTATCTCAAGGCGACGCCACCTTCCGAAGGCTCACCTGGCGTGTTCTATCCCGGCGAGATCGAGCATATCCGCGAGCAGCAGCGCCAACGCGCAGGCATCGACGTGGAGGACGCGACCTGGAACAAATTGCGCGAACTCGCAAGCGATTACAAATTGACCGCCGAACTCGATCTGGCATGAAACCAGCAAGCCCCGGGAGACCAGCATGACGCGGCAGATGGTGATGGTCGGATTCCTGCAGGCGCAGAACTGCACCAACCTTGCGTTTAGCTGGCGCCATCCCGAAAGCCGACTCGATTTCATGACCGCCGATTACTACCAGGAAATCGGCCGCATCCTGGAACGCGGCAAATTCCATATGGGCTTCTTCGATGACCGCCTGGCGATGCCGGATCGCTTTGGCGACGACCATGTCCACGCCGTCGATCACGGCATTCGCTGCGTGAAGATGGACCCGGTGGCGGTGCTGATGGCAATGGGCATGGCAACCAAGCGGCTCGGCCTCGGCGCCACCGCGTCGACCACCTATTACGAGCCGTTCCACATCGCCCGCCAGTTCGCAACGGTTGATCTGATGACCGCCGGGCGTGCGGCCTGGAACGTGGTAACGTCGCTTAATGACGGTGAAGCCCACAACATGGGCCGCGATGGGGTCATGGAGCATGACAGCCGCTATGACCGCGCCGATGAATTCATGGAAGTGGTGCTCGGCCACTGGAATAGTTGGGACGATGACGCGTTGGTCCTGGATCGCGCCAATGGCCGCTTCGGCGATGGCCACAAGGTACGCCGGCTCGACCATGTTGGGCCGAATTTCAAATCGCGTGGCCCGTTCACCGTCCCGCGTTCGCCCCAGGGTCAGCCGGTGATCATCCAGGCCGGATCATCCGGACGGGGGCGGCGCTTTGCCGCGCGCTGGTCAGAAGTGATTTTCGCCGCCGCCCATAATCTTGCCCACGCCCAGGCCGGCTACAAAGCCCAGAAGGACGAAATCGCCGCCGCCGGGCGCGATCCAGAACAGGTCAAAATGTGCAATCTGATCCTGCCGGTGGTGGCCGCGACGAAGTCCGAAGCCGAGGACAAAATGGCGCTGATCGAGAAATTGCCGCTCGAAGTCGATACGCTGTCGCTGTTGTCTGAAGCGCTGAATTTCGATTTCGCCAGCAAGCCGATGGATGAAGCCTTCACCGACAATGAATTACGCGGCATGTCTGGCATCCAGACCATCCGCGACAGCGTGATCCGGGTGAGCGGCATCGCCAACCCGACCGTGCGCGATTTCGCCAAATTCAGTGGTCGCGGCCGCGCCGACAACGCCATCGTCGGCGGCCCGAAGGAGGTCGCCGATCACCTGGAGGAAATGTTTGTCACCCGCGGCTGCGACGGCTTTGTTGTCTCGGCGGCCTATGTGCCGGGCAATTATGCCGATTTCGTCGATCTGGTGATCCCCGAACTGCAACGGCGCGGGCTTTATCATCTGGACTACGCAGGGGAAACATTGCGCGAAAACCTCGGCCTCGCGCGGCCCGCGATCGATGCGTGGAAACCCAGGAAGTGACCGCCTTGCGTCTGGTGCGACCAACGTCTGAATACTTACCGCACTACATCGCAGCATTGGACGCGGGATGGTCGGCGAGCAACATCAATTCGGCGGCGTTTGCGGTCGAGGAAATGGCAAAGATCAAGGCCAACCCAGCGGCTTTTCTGGCCGAGCTCGACGATCCCGAGGCTTTGGGCGGCCCGATCACCCTCGGCGATGGCCGGGTGGTTCGCCGCCTGCCGGGATTCCGGCGCTGGATGTGGGACGGTGAATTCTGCGGCAGCATCGGCTTTCGTCATCAGCCCGGCACGTCCGAACTGCCCGACTATGTGCTCGGCCATATCGGCTACGCGGTGGTGCCATGGAAGCGCCGCCAGGGCGTGGCGACGCGGGCGCTGGGGTTGCTGCTAAGGGAAATCGCGCCGTTGCGGATGGAGTATGTTGATCTGACCACTGACCCTGACAACTTCGTGTCGCAGAAAGTCATCGAGGCGCATGGTGGGGTGCTGATCGATAAGTTTGAGGCGGTCGCCTA
>JANXRN010000308.1 GCA_025352995.1 Acetobacteraceae bacterium | reverse complement strand
ATCCGCCACAGCGTCGATTACCAGATGAACCCGGTGACCTGCCGTGCGTCCGACGTACTGGCGCATCGCACGGGCTATTGCTTTGCCAAAAGCCATTTGCTGGCGGCATTGTTGCGGGCCAATGGAATTCCGACGGGCTTTTGCTACCAGCGCCTATCGATCGACGATACCGGCCCGCCTTTCACCCTGCATGGCTTCAACGCGGCGTGGTTGCGGGATCATGGTTGGTATCGGATCGACCCGCGTGGCGACAAGCCCGGCGTGGCAACCGCCTTTACGCCGCCGGTGGAAGCGCTGGCCTATGCGCCCAAATTGCCGGGGGAAGCCGATCTGCCGGAAATCTGGCCCGATCCACTGCCGGTGGTTGTGGATCGGCTGCGCGCGGCAGTGAGTTGGGATGGATTTCTGGCGACGCTGCCTGATGTGGAGGCCCTGGA
The DNA here is from genome assembly GCA_025352995.1 of Acetobacteraceae bacterium. GTDB lineage: Bacteria > Pseudomonadota > Alphaproteobacteria > Acetobacterales > Acetobacteraceae > CAITOL01. Next base: position 3,503 of record JANXRN010000308.1, on the reverse strand, counting down.
GTAGCTCGCTCCAGTTGAAGTGTAAGCATATTTGTGTATATTGAAGACAGTCAGTTTCGGACCTGTCCCCATGCCCCGAACCACCACCACCATGACAGTCCGCATCAGCGGCGCACTGAGTGACTTCGTCGCTGCCAGCGTTGGTGAAACGGGCGCCTACGAAAATGTCAGCGAATATATTCGCGACCTTATTCGGCGAGACAAGGCGCAGGCCGAACAATCCACATTCGCGCGGTTGAAAGCCGAGTTGAAGCTCGCGTTTGCTGCGCCCGACGCGAGCTACCAAACGCTGACCGCGGCAGAAATCATCGGCCGCAATTCCCGTTAACGATGTCCACCGTCCGAATTCAGGAAGCAGCATCACATCGGCTCGACGAGATCTACCGTTATTCGCGCGACCAATGGGGCACAGCGCACGCTGATCAGTATCTTGCTGGCCTGTTCGCGACATTCGACAAGCTCGCGAGCCACACAGTGATCTCCCGCCCAGTCCCTGCCGAATTCGACGTCAAGGGCTTCGTCAGCCGCTACGAGAGGCACCTCATCTACTGGCGCAAGCTCGACAATGGCGATGTCGGCATTGTGACCATCCTGCACGAGCGGATGCATCAGATTGAGCGGTTCCGGCAGGATTTCGGGCTGTAGGTCCCTACTCCGCCGCCAACGCCTGCGCCCCCGCCACCCTGGTCCGGGTCCGCATGGTCACGAACTCCTCCCCCGCAGTTGGGTGGATGCCCACCGTGCGGTCGAAATCGGCTTTTGTCGCCCCGGCGTTGATCGCGATCGACAGGCCCTGGATGATTTCCGGCGCGTCCTCGCCCAACATATGGGCACCCACCACGCGCTGGCTCGCCTGATCGACGATCAGCTTCATCGTGGTCTTACGAACGCGACCGGACAGCGTATGGCGCATCGGGGTGAAACGGGCGACGTAGATGTCGGCTGGCCCTTCGGCGGCGGCTTCAGCCTCCGTCAGGCCAACGGTGCCGATCGGGGGCGACGTAAATACCGCCGTTGCGACCCGATCGAGATGCCATTTGCGCGGGCCGGGGCCGAACAGCCGTTCGGCCAGCGAATGGCCCTCGGCGATGGCAACCGGGGTCAGGTTCAGCCGGTCCGTGACGTCGCCAATGGCGAAAATGTTGCCTTGCGACGTGCCGCTTTGCGCATCGACGGCGATGGCGCCCTTCTTGTTGACCAGCACGCCGGCTTCTTCCAGCCCGAGGTCCTGGGTAAAAGCGTGGCGGCCAAGGGCTGCGAACACCAGATCGGTTTCGATCACGCGTCCATCGGTTAAGGTGATGCGCTTGTCGGCATCAATGCTGGCGACCTGGGCGCCGCGCTCCAGATTGATGCCCTGAGCTTGTAGGGATTCGTCCAAAGCGGTGCGCATGTCTTCGTCAAAGCCGCGCAACGGCAGTGGCTGGCGGAAAATCAGATCAACCTTGGCGCCGAGGCCCGCGAATATCCCGGCAAACTCGACCGCGATATAGCCGCTGCCCAGAATGGCAATCCGCTCCGGCAGGTTCGGTAAATAGAACGCATCATCCGACACGATCACATGCTCGGCGCCGGGAAAATCAGGCCGTGTCGGGCGGCCTCCCGTTGCGATCACGATGCGGTCGGCGGTCACGATCTTGTCGCCGACCGAAATCGTGTGCGCATCGACCAGCCTGGCGCGCGCGTCAAACACCGTGCAGCCGGCGCCATCCATCAGGCGCTTATAGGTCGCCTGCAGCCGGTCGATTTCATTGTTCTTCGCCGCAATCAGCGCCCGCCAATCATGCTTCGCCGGCGCGACATCCCAGCCGAATCCCCGCGCATCATCGATCCCCGCGCCATACTCGCTCGCCATCACCAGCAACTTCTTCGGCACGCAGCCGATATTGACGCAGGTGCCGCCCCAGAAACGTTCCTCTGCGACGCCAACTTTCGCGCCGTGGCCGGCCGCAATGCGCGCGCAACGGACGCCGCCGGAGCCGCCGCCTATGACGAAAAGGTCGAAGTCGTAGGGCATCAAGTTTACTCCAAGAAAGGATGTTCTTTTTATCCATAGAGCAACGCTGTTCGTGCGCACCCGGAACCAAAGCAGGAAAGTTTTTTTGCGTCTTTTTGTTCACAAAAAGAAGACCTTCCTTAAGCTCTGTCTGCCTTATGATATTCCTTATTCGGCATCATATCCGTCACCGAAGCCATCCGGTTGGACAGGTTGAAGAATGCCACAGTCTCCGCCAGATCAAAAATATCGTCGTTGCTCAAGCCCTGCGCCCGCAGCCCGTCTCGGTCAGCGTCATCGATCAAATTGGGGGTCGTGGTCAGCTTCCAGGTGAAATCGAGCATGGCGCGCTGGCGGGGATCGAGTTTGGCGACGCGGTAGTTGAGCGCCATCATTTCGCCGAGTTCGGGATCGCCCGAGAGGGCGCGGACGGCCGCACCATGGGCGACGAGGCAGTAATAGCAGCGATTGGCGGATGAAACGACAACGGCGATCATTTCGCGTTCCAGCTTGGACAGGCCGGATTTGGACAGCATGATGTCGTTATACATCGCCATGAAGTTACGCAGGCGCTGCGGCTTCAGGCTGTAGGTCGAAAACACATTCGGCACGAAGCCGAGTTTTTCGACACATTTGGCCCAGATGATTTTGAGGTCATCATCGAGGCTCGCCGGATCAGGCACGCCGAGGACGGAAATATGATCGGGTTGCGGCATGGTTGGGGTCCTTTACAGCGGCAGGATCGGCAGCAGCACATGGCTCGGCCAGTTGGCATCAACATGGACGCTATTGACCGCGATGCGGCGGCGGCGGGCGTAGCCCTCGGCCTCACCGGTGTTGGGGTTCACGTCGAATTTGGGGAAGTTGGATGACGATACATCGAGCCGGATGCGATGACCCTTGGTGAATAAATTGGCGATCGGCGGCAGGGTCAGCACGGCTTTCACCACTTCACCTTGCGTGCGGAAGCGTTCCTGGGTCGGGTCTTCAACATAGCGCAAGCGGATGATGCTGTCGGTGAGCAGCATGGCGTAGCCTTGCGGGTAGTCGGCGCTCGGCGGATGGACATCGATGAGCTTGGCGGTGAAATCAGTATCCGGGCCGTCGGTTGAAACCCAGAGCGTGACCTCAACCGGGCCGGCGATCTGCACCGGATCGGCCAAGGGTGGCGACTGGAACGCCAGCACGTCGGCGCGCGATGACAGCGGCAAATAGGGCGCGGTGCAGCCAAAGAATTCCGGCGCCTCGACCTGGTTCCAACTGCCGGAATGGGCGATCGGGTCGAGGCTGCTGAAATTGCCGCCGATGGTGGGCACCGGGTTGGCGGGGTCAAAATCATAGGCGAGCGGTGCGGCGCCCTTGGCCTGCTGGTCGGGCGACAGCAGGCCGTCGCCGTGTAAATACCACGGCGTCGGCTCCATCGCCGGTGGCGGCCAGTCAGCTAGGCTGAGCCAGCGCCCGCCATGTTCGAGATGGCCTTCCGGGTTGCGACGGCCGCTGCCACCGC
>JANXRN010000312.1 GCA_025352995.1 Acetobacteraceae bacterium | reverse complement strand
CCGAGGATGGTGCTGATTTCCGGGCCGCCGACATTATAGACCGCTTCCCGGCCGGACATGGCGATGGCCAGCATCATTTCGATCGCATCGGTCACGTAGCAGCAGGCGCGGGTCGCCTGGCCCTGGTCCCAGAGTTTGATCGCGCCGTCGGTGATGCCGCGCCGGATCAGGCTGTTGAGCACGCGCACATCGTCGGCCCGGGTGCCGGGGCCGTAGCTGAAGCCGATGCGGGCGATGTGGGCGTTCACCCCCTGGCGGCGGAAGCCGTGCACGATTGCCTCCCCACAGCGCTTGCCTTCGATGTAGCAGGCGCGGGTGTGGCTCGGGTCGGTGGTGCCGATCATGTCTTCGCGGAACGGGGCCTGGGTGGCGCCGCTATAAACTTCGGACGAACTCAGGAACAGGAAGCGGCCTCCGGGACGCAGATTGGCCAGCAGCGCGATGGTGGCGGCAGTGGCGATCTGGATGGTTTTGGTGGCGTTTTCGAGGAATTTGCCCGGCTGGCCATAGCCGGCAGCATGGATCACAAGGTCGGACGGCGGCAACGCGGCGCAGAAAGCCGGGTCGGTCAGGTCCCCCTGGACATGGCGCAGGCCGGATGCCGCCACCAGTTCCATCGCCCAATCGGGCAGCGGTGAATGGGTGACGGCGACGCCCTCGAACACCCCGCCATGCTGGCGGCGCCATTGCGCGAAGGCTGCCAGGAAATGCAGCCCCAGCAAGCCAGACGCGCCCGTGACCAGGATTTGCCTGCCCACCAGGGGCGACAAATCAAGCCGTGCGGTGACCAGCTTGGCGTCTTCGAGGATAAGCTCGGCCAGCTGCGACATCAGAACGGTCCGCGGAATTGCACCTGGTAGGCGAGCTTGGTGCGCTCCGGATCCGGTTGCCACGGCGCTGAACCCGGCCGCACCATTTGCTGCACGGCCTGGGCGATGGTGCCGGGATTGGGATAGAAAAACTGTTCGAGCGCGGAGGTGGTGGGGGTCGGCGTGTGGGCAAAGCCGATGCGCTTGACGGTAATGCCGGCACCGGGGCCAGCGCGTTCCAGCACCTGGGCCACGATTTCCGCCCCAGCACCGCACGGCACCCAGGCATTATCGACCACCAGCAACTTTTTGGTGCGCAGGGCTGAATTCAGGATTGTGTCGATATCGAGTGGCACCAGGGAGATCGGATCGATGATCTCGGCATGGATGTCGATATCCTTGAGCAGTTCCTGCGCGCGCAGGCTTTCCACCACCATGTTGGAAATGCCGACCACGGTGATGTCATCGCCCTTGGTGCAAATCCGCGCCCGGCCGAATTCCACGGTATATTGCGCTTCCGGAACATAGGCTTCGGTGGTGTAAAGCAGCCGGTGTTCGACGAACATCACCGGGTTGTTGTCACGGATGGCGGCGATCAGGCAGCCCTTGGCGTCATGCGCGTTGGACGGCGCGACCACTTTCAGCCCCGGCACATGCATGAACATGCCGTGCAGCGCCTGGCTGTGCTGGGCGCCCTGCCCCCAGCCACGGCCGATGATGCTGCGCACCACCAGCGGCACCGACACCGTGCCGCCATACATATAATGCGCCTTGGCGGCGATATTGATCAGCTGGTTCATGCACAGCAGCAAGAAATCCATCCGGATATGGACATGGATCGGCCGCATCCCGGCCATCGCCGCGCCGATCGCCACCCCGGTCATCGCGTCTTCCGACAGCGGGGTGGTGAACACCCGATCGGCGCCGAATTTTTCCAGCAATCCACGGGTCGAGCCCTGGATCGCCCGATGATCGTCGACATCGAGGCCCATGACGAACACTGCCGGGTCTTGCGCCATTTCCTGCGCGACGGCTTCCGCCAGCGCGTCGACATAGCGCAGGATGCGGCCTTCAGAGTGCGTAGACATGCGTGTGAAGCTCTTCAAATGTGGGGAACGGGCTTTCCTCGGCGAAGCGGACGGCATCGGCAACCCGCACGCGACTATCGGCTTCGATGGCGGCGGCAAGCTGGGTTGGCAGCATTGCGGCAAGCCTTGGCACCTGGTCGCCAGCGATCCACGGGGCGGCCTCAGCCGCATCACGATAATTCTGATTGAAATCCTCGTTCGGGCCGACATGCTCCTTCCAGCGATAGGTCATGCATTCGAGCAGTTCCGGGCCATTGCCCTGGCGCATGCGGGCTGCGGTGGCAGCCGTGGCAGTCCGGATGGCGAAAATATCACCGTCGGTCACGCGGGTGGCGGGGACCCCGAAGCCTTCGACGCGGCGGCACAAATCATGCGCGGCCCACCGCTTGGAGAGCGGTTCATGGATGGCGAAGCCATTGTTTTCGCAGACAAACAAAATCGGGAGTTTATGCAGCGCGGCGAAATTCAGGCTTTCATAAAAGGCGCCCTCCTCGGATGCGCCATCGCCGAAAAACGTCACCGCAACCCGGCCCTTGCCTTCCCGCTTGAGCGCCAGCGCATAGCCGACCGCGACCGGGATGGTGGTTGCGACCACGGCCGAGGTGCCGAGCACGAAATGGTCCATGCCGACAAGATGCATCGAGCCACCCTTGCCCCGCGCGCAACCGGTGATCTTGCCGTACATCTCCGCCATCATCGCGTTAAGGTCGCCGCCTTTGGCGAGATAAACCGCATGGCCGCGATAGGTGCCGCCGACGACGTCATCAGTGTTCAGCGCGTCACACACCCCAACCGAAATCGCTTCCTGCCCGATCGACAGATGCACCGGGCTTTTGATCTGATCGCTTGGGTAGATGCGCGCGACTTCTTCCTCGGCATGACGGATGAAATGGAGCGACCGGTAGAGCCGCTCGACAAGCGCTTGCGGCGGAAGTTCGGAACCAGGTGCCATGCGCTCTCAAATCTCCAAACGTATAAAAAATGCTATGCTGCATTTCACGCAACCGCGCCATTCTATCGGCCCAGGCTTCCTGGCACAAGGCAACTGCATCGCCGCGCAGTTGCTTTACCTCCACGAAGTTTCAGTTTACTGGAAGCCCGATAATCCTTTCATCATAGGGTGTTATTCCTTAAATGACTGATAAGACATTTGGCTTGTCCGGCAAGCGCGTATGGGTGGCCGGGCATCGCGG
>JANXRN010000285.1 GCA_025352995.1 Acetobacteraceae bacterium | reverse complement strand
TGGCAATGATGCGTGAGGCGGTCGAGCATAGCCGTCGTCATCTTGGCGTCGCCAAACACGCCGGCCCATTCGCTGAAGCTCAGATTGGTGGTGATGGCGACAGAGGCCTTCTCGCACAGCTTGCTCAGCAGGTGGAACCGCAATGCCCCGCCGGAGGCGCTGAACGGCAGATACCCCAGCTTATCGAGGACCACGAAGTCGCATCGCATCAGCCGGTCGGCAATCTGGCCCGCCCGGCCCTGGGCTTTCTCCTGCTCCAGCCCATTGACCAGGCCGACGGTTCCGACGAAGCGGACCTTCTTGCGCTGGTGTTCCACCGCCTGCACGCCAAATGCCGAGGCAATGTGGCTTTTGCCAGTGCCCGGGCCGCCGACCAGGACCACTGCGTCAGCATTTTCGATAAATTCGCAGCGGTGAAGCTGACGCACCAGCCGTCGCGAAGACGAACCTCGATCAGCGAGCGCTCAAAAACCTTCACCTTATACCAAGCGCCGTTGACCCATGAAGAATGGGTCAACGGCGCTTGGTATAATGGGACGTGCACCATACTGGGTTGCCAGACAGGCAACGTTCACTGGCAGGCCAATTGAGCGCGCGCCCCCCCCTCGCCAGCCCGGCAAAGCTGCGGCACAGTTGGGGCTTCCGTCACCGTCGCGAAGGATCTCCCGCTGATGAAACGCCGCACCCTGCTTTCAACTGCCGCCGCCGCCTCGCTCGCACGGCCCGCCATCGCGCAACCGGCGCGCGTGCTGCGCTTTGTGCCACAGGCGGACTTGGCGAACCCCGATCCGGTGTGGTCGACCACGGTCATCGCGGCCGAGCATGCTTTCCTGGTTTGGGACAAGTTGTATGATTTTGACGAGAACCTCATTCCGCAAAAGCAGATGGTGGGGGCCGAGGAGGTGTCGGCCGATGGGCTGACCTGGAAGCTGCGGCTGCGCGACGGACTGCTGTTCACCGACGGGGTGCCGGTGCGGGCTCAGGACTGCATCCCCTCGATCCTGCGCTCGGCGCGGCGGACGCCGGTGGTGGAGAGTCTGATGGCGCGGACCGAGGAGATGAGCGCGCTCGATGACCGCACCTTGCAGTTCCGCTTAAAAAAGCCGTTCGCGCTGCTGCCCTTCGCACTGACGGCGGTGTTCATCATGCCGGAACGGATCGCCAAAACCGACGCCTTCACCATGATCACCGAGCATGTCGGCAGCGGGCCCTACCAGTTCGTGCGCGACGAGTGGAAAGCGGGCTCCTCGGCGCTTTATCTACGCAATGACAAGTATGTCCCGCGCAATGAGCCGATCAGCATGTGGGCGGGTGGCAAGGTGACCCATTTCGACCGCATCGAATGGAAGACGATCCCCGATCCGGCGACGGCGGCGGCCGCGTTGCAGCGCGGCGAGGTAGACTGGGTGGAGACGCCGCTGGTCGATCTCGCGCCGATGCTGGCTAAGGCCCCGGGGGTGAAGGTCGATGTGTTCGATAAGGTCGGCAACTGGATGATGATGGCGTTCAATCACTACCAAGCGCCGTTCGACAACGTGAAGCTGCGGCGCGCGGTCGTGGCGGCCCTGGTGCAGCAGGATTTCGTTGATGCCGTGGTGGGCGACCAGAAGGCGCTGTCGAAGACCGGGGTCGGGATCTTCCCGCCGGCTTCGCCCTACGCTAGCGCCGCAGGGCTGGAGGCGATCACCGGCCCGCGCAACCTCGATGCGGCGCGGAAAATGGTCGCGGAGAGCGGCTATAAGGGCGAGCCAATCGTGCTGATGTCGCCGTCTGACCAGCCGGCGATCCAGGCCAGCGCGCAGGTGGCACATGCGCTGTTCAAGTCGCTCGGCCTCAACTCGCAGTACGTCTCGGTCGACTGGGGCACGATGATCCAGCGGCGCAACTCCAAGGAGGCGCCGGACAAGGGCGGCTGGTCTTGCTACTGCACGAGCTGGATCGGGTTGTCGGTGGTAAATCCCGCCGGGCATCTGCCGCTGCGCGGCGACGGCGCGAAGGCAAACGCCTGGTGGCGGCCGATGGATTCGGCGATGGAGGAGATGCGCGACGCCTGGTTCGAGGCGCCGGACCTGAAAGCGCAGCAGGCAATAACGGCGCGGATGCAGCAGCGGGCGCTGACCGAGGTGCCGTTTGCGCCGCTCGGGCTGTCGTTCGCGCCGACAGCGTTCCGCGCCGAGTTCACCGGGTTCGCGCGCTCGCCGTATCCGGTGTTCTGGGGGGTGCGGAAGGCCTGACCGTTCCAGCCATTCGGGCGCTTGGTATTGCGCACCGGGTTGGCCGGCGGCGGTGCGCCAAGCAAAGACTTATACCAAGCGCCGTTGATCCATTCTTCATGGGTCAACATCAAGGGCGCTTCGTATAAGGCGTTTTGCATCAGGGTTCCATGGGTGAAGAGCGGTAGACGAAGATCGTATCCCCGAGACCTCCCGCTATTGGCCTGCCGAAGGTATGCCGATGTCGGCGGTGGAGGTTGCGGCTTAGGGCAACGGCGGCCGGCGATCGGCAACCGCGAGTGCCCGCTCCAGGGCCTGACCCAGCGTCAGCGCCGCGGCCTCATCAAACAGCGGCGCCAGGATCGAAATGGCGTGCGGTACCGTGTGATAGGCGCCGCTGCCTTCCCGAACTTCCGCGTTCAGGTAGGCCGGCATTTCCCGTGTGCGTGACTGTATAAAGCCAGTGCGGACCGCGAGACCGGGATGGCCGGTCATATTCCCGATGACGGTCAGCGGCCCCTGGAGCATGGGGCCAAGTAGGACATCTACGCGACCGAACACTGAGTCCATCTCCCGCATCACCTGGCGGCGCAGCCGGTCTAGCTGGATGTGATCAACGGCTGACAGGAAGCGGGCCTTGCGGAAGCTGTTCGGCCATGCACCTGGATCCTGCCTGGTCAGCAGATCGTCCCGCCCGTCGAGAGTAAGATCCTCGAAGGCGGCGGCAGCCTCGGCGAACAAGATGTTCTGCAGCGCCATGTATGGGAGCGCCGCGAGTTCGACCGGCTGCGGCACGATCCCGATGCCGCGCAGTGCCGTGAGCACGGCGGTGTCGAGCGGGTCAACGAAATCGGCAGCAATGTATCCGACCCGAAGATCGGTCGCCTGCCTCCCGGCGTCCCAGCCGAAGGGTGCATCGATGCTCCCTTCATCGGCTGCATCGAAACCGTTGATGGCCGCTAGAACCAAAGCGATATCGCCGACCTCGCGGCAGATCGGGCCGATCTTGTCGAGCGACCAACAGAGCGCCATGGCGCCAGCCCGCGAGACCCGACCGAAGGTCGGCCGCAAGCCGGCCACGCCGCAGCGTGCGGAGGGAAACAGGATCGAACCCAGCGTTTCGGAGCCGATGGCGAAACCGACGAGGCCTGCCGCGGTCGCAGAAGCCGGGCCGGCGCTTGATCCGCGCGCACCTTCCTCGGGGTTCCAGGGGTTGCGCGTCTGGCCGCCATACCAGATGTCGCCAAAGGCGAGGGCGCCGCTAACGACTTTGCCAAGCAATACCGCACCCGCGGCGGCAAGGCGCGTTACGACCGTCGCGTCGGTATCGGGAACCCTGTCGGCATAAGGTTCTGCCCCCCAACCGGTGGTGATGCCGGCGGTGTCGAGCACGTCCTTCGCAGCATAGGGGATGCCGTGCAGCGGACCGAGGATGGTGCCGACCGCGATCAGAGCATCGGCGCGCGCTGCCTGATCGAGCGCCACGCGGTCACAGACGGTCGTGAAGGCGTGCAGCACGGGGTCGAGGCGCCGGATACGGTCGAGATAGATCTTCGTCAGGCGCACCGACGTCAATTGGCCTGCGGCAATCCACCCAGCCAGACGCCGAACCGGCGCAAAGGCAATGTCCTCATCGTTATCCGGCAATGGGGAGGCCGGGAGCGGCACGTTCATCGCCGCCTGCGCCGGCATCGCAAATCCCGGCAGGCGCGGATCAAACAATGTCGCAGGAGGGGAGGCGTTGGCGAGGTGCACCGCGCGACGGGCGATCGCATGGTCGATCTGCCCGCCGAGATTGTCGCGCATTTGTGCGCGCTCAGCGTCTGAGTAACTCACTGCGACGAGCCGCCCTGCGGCCACGATCGTCGCGTCATCGATGCTGTGTTCTGTCATGCAGCTAGCTTATCGCGGCGAAAGCGGTGGTGCTAGGCGTTCTAAGGGCCTTTTTTGACGCCAGGTCCTGGAAGCACGCAATCCGCCGACCTTATGATTTTCCGGGAGAATTTGGTTACGGGGACAGGATTTGAACTTGTGACCTTCAGGTTCTGAATGTCACGCCCGACGTAGTATTGATGTCTTCCAACGCTTTCTGTGTGGCATGGTAAAATCCATGGCGGGTCCGCAAGATGGCCCGCCCGCACTCAGTTAGAAATTCATGCCTTTGCTCGGTGCAATCAAAAATTACCGTCGGAACTGCGGGCTTGAGGATTTGTACTTCGCGTGGCGGCCGCATGGGTCACATGTCGGGCACAACGAACGGTGCCGGATCGGCAAAGCGACGGACCACGTTGGCGGTCAGCCGGCTCAGTGCGGTATCGCCGCCATTGACCATGAGGCTGCCGACATAGGTCATGGAGCCGACCGAGAATACCGCGCCGCCGGCATGGGTTTCAAAGAACGTCATGTCAGCGCAGGACCAGTCCTGCTGGGGCAGGGGATGGCGATGGACCAGCATGTCTTCGTTCACCCAGGCATAGTCTGGATGGATGACGATGCCCTTGGCGACCACCAATGCGTGCGGCGGCGTGCCGTATTTCGGATTGACACTGTCGAGTTCGAAGCCCGCGGCGCCGCCGCCCATGTAGCCGGCGGTGCCGAACGTAACACCCGACGTAACGTCGAGCCCGGCGCGCATGAAGGCGACGCGATCATCCTGCATGCCATCGATGAAATGGTAAGGAAAGCCGAGATGGCGGCCTTGGGTGGAGAAGCTGATGCCGACCAGCTTGTGGCTGGAGCGCCCGATGCGTCGCCAAAGCCCGCCATAGGCACCGCCGAACTGATGGTAGCTCTCGCCCGGCATCGCCTCCCAAACACGGATGCCGCCCTCAGCACGGCGGACCTCCAGCGTCTCGGGCTGATCGGCCGAGGGTTCGGCGCGCCAGTAAAAGCCGTTGCCGCCGAGATACATGAGCCGGCCGCCGATCTTGAGATGGTCTTCGAAGGCCTGCATCATCCGCTCGGAATGGTATTCCGGATGCTGTCCGGCGATCACCACGCGATAAGGCGAGAGCGCTGCCAGCCCCTCATCGTGCAGGTCGTGATCGGTGATGACGTCGTGGTCCATGCCGATCGTGTGCAGCCACTGGTCGATATAGCTCTCCGCGACCCAGCGCGCGGTGCCTGAACCGCCCTCGACCGGGTCCATCAGGGCGAACTGGCGCGGCCTCGTGTCAAGCATCGGGCGCGCCTGGGTCATCAGCGCGACGCCAGAGCCGTCGGCGTGGTGATTGTAGCAGGACAGGCCGAATTGGGTGTTCATGTCGGGCGTTTCCGACAGTGCCCGCCAGGCCGCGGCGCGCGCGGAGATCTCGCCGCCGCGGCCGGGGCGGACGTAACAGCCATAGACCTGATAGGAGAAAGTCGGCACCAGCAGCACCACGTCGCTTCGCGGTTTGGCGGGGCGAACGACGAAGGGGATGTAGTCCTCGCCAGCCTGGTTCGTGATATGCGCCGCGTAGAGTCCGCTCGGCCAGTCTACGGGGACATCGAGGGCGAAGGTTTCGCGCCAGCCCAGCGGGCCCTGGTCATCGTCATGGAAATGGATGGCACCGTACTGCTCCGGGGCGGATTTCCAGTCATGCACTGCGCCGGTCCAGGTTGAGCCGGTCATCGCCCGGGTCGGCAGGTTCACGAGGCGGGCGTGGGCGGCGTGGGGGCCGGTGTCGGTCGCAGTCTGGCTGCCCATGCCGATCGCGAAATCCCAGGCCGCGAGCGGGGCGCCGGCTGGGCCGCGCAGGCTGGGACGCTCGATTTTGCCGTTGTAGTGGGCGCTGGCCGGGGCGTCGCCATCAGGGGGCAAGGCGGCAAGGAATATCTCCGCCGCACCCGCTGGCGGCGGCGCGGCCAGGGCCTCGGCGGTTCCCGCGTCGGCGATCGGCGCATGGGGCGTCTGGGTGATGGTGAGATGCCCGTCATGGCGTAGTTCGGCCGCGACATCATACCAGCGGCGGACATGCAGTCGGCGCGGCACGGCGGCGCGGATCATGGTGCCATCGGGCCCGGTTGCTTCGGCCGCCGCCCTGCCATCGGCGCCAATGGTCAGCGCCAGGTGCCAGTCGCCAATGCGCAGGGCGACCAGCCCTTGGCGTCCCTTGCCCGGCGTCGTTGGCCAAATCGTCGCAGCGACGTGCACGCCGCCACGCAGGTCGGCCGGCAGGGCGGCAAGGTGGCCGAAACTGCCGAGATGGGCGGACTGGGCGATGCCGGCGTGGGTCCCGTCGAGCGGGCTCGCCATCGTGACCTCGGCGTAGCCCGGCCCGGCCGGGTTGGGGTCGGCGCAAAGGTGGCGGACGAAGCGCAGAGTGAAGGGGCGGTTGTCGGTACTCGAGACCATGAAGCGGATGGCACTGCCCTGCTTCGCGCTCCAGCGATCGGTGTATCCGGTAAGGGCGTGCATGGCGGTCTCCTCGTGCTCGATCGGGCGATCCTAGCGCCGCGGTCAGCCCGGGCAAGGGTAAGGGTAAGGACACTGGCCTCGGCGCGTGATCCCGCCAATACTCGTGATTGTGGGTGGGAGACTGGCATGGACAGGATGGGGATCGGCTTGATCGGATGCGGCGGGATTGCCCGCTCGGCGCATCTGCCGGCGATCGCGGCGCTGTGTGAGCATGTGGAATTGCGCGCGACCGCCGATGTCGACGCGCAGGCGGCCGCGGCCGCCGCCGCGCCATGGGGGGCGGCGCACTCTACCGACTACCGCGCGGTGCTGGCACGGCCGGACATTGCGGCGGTGATCGTCGCAACGCCGGAATACCTGCACGCCGAGCAGGTCTCCGCCGCCGCCGCCGCGGGCAAGCATGTGCTGTGCGAGAAACCTCTGGCGCGAACCCTGGCCGAGGCCGACCGGATGATCGATGCCTGCGCGTCGGCCGGGGTGCATCTGCTGATCGGCCATAGCCGCCGCTTCACCCGCCGCTACATGGAAATCCGCGCGGCGATCGACCGCGGCGAGATCGGCGCGGTGCGGCTCCTGCGGGAGAACGAGCGGCGCTCGCGCGGCCGCCCGCAAGTGTGGTGGTCGCCGGCGCACTGGACCGGCAATCCACAAATCTCAGGCGGCGCGCCGATGATCAATGCCGTGCACGAGACCGACCTGCTGCGCTGGTTCAGCGGCCAGGAGGCGGAAAGCGTGCAGGCGGAGATCAACGTCACCATCCCCGAGAACGTCGGAGTGATCGACTTCATCAGCCTCACCGTGCGCTTCCGGGGCGGCGCGATCGGCTCGGCCGAGGTGCTCAACAACACGCCGCCGGGCTATCCCGCGTTCCATCAACTCGACATCTACGGCACCTCGGGCGCCATCCGCGCGCGCGACCACGACCTCACCGGCCTTGCCCGCTTCACCGACAACGGCACCGAATACCCGGCGCAGTACGAGATGCTGCTGCATAATCTGCCGGCCTATGCGCGCGAACTCGCCGAACTGGTCGATGCCATCCGGCGGGACCGGGCGCTGGTAATGCCACCCGCCGAGGCGCGGGCAGCCCTGGCGATCACGCTGGCAGCAATCCGCTCCGCCCATGAGGGTCGCGCGATCGACATGGGGGAAATGGCATGATTGCTCTGGGCATTATCGGCGCCGGATACCACGCCCGGGCGCTGCGTGGGCACGGCGCGCCGCTCGGCGGCATCCGCGTCATTGATCCGCCCGGGCGTGACTGGCGCGACATCGCCGCCGACCCAGAACTCGCAGCGGTTCTGATCGATCTGCCCGGTGAAGCCGGCCTTGCCGCGATCACCGCAGCGCTTAGGGTGGGGAAGACGGTCATTAGCGCGCCGTCACCGGCGCACGACCGCGCTGAACTCGCCGGTTTGCGCGCCGCCGCCGCGAGCGGCGGCGGCGCGCTGCTGCCCGGCGGCGAGCTGACCCATGGCGAGGCGGCGCGCCGAGGGCTCGCCGTTATTGCCGGCCCAGAATTTGGCGCTCTCACCTCGCTCTACATCGCCATCCGCCAGCCGCGCGGCCCCGGCGATGTGCTGGACGATCTCGCACCTGAAGCCGTCGGTTTCATCAACGCGGCCATTGCCGACAGTTTCCCCTCCGTTCGCGTCAACGCCGGCGCCTTGTTCGGGGGCGAGCGCGACAGCGCGGTGATCCTGCTGCGCAGTGCGGGGAACGTGGTTGTTACCGTTGAACTCGCCAAATGCCTGCCAGCGAGCATTCCGGCGCCCGGCCTTGGCGAAGTGGAAATCGAGGCGATCGGGACCAACCAAGCGATCCGCATCACGCCGCTCGACAGCGCCGTGCGAATCCATCGCGACGATGGCAACGACGTGCGCCCTTGGCTCGATGCGGCGGTGCTTGCGATGCTGGGCGAGGTGATGGCGCCCCAACCCGGCGGGCTTGACCGCGCGGCGCGTAACGAAGGATTGCTTTCGGCAATTCGCGCGGCGGCCTGAGCCTCACACCAAGCCGGGGCATATATCCAAACCCGGTGATCCGGGAAGGGTCGCGATCACCGGGCTTCGAAATCAGGCCTTCGTTACGTCGTAGAACAGCGCCACCCAGCTGGCACGCGCGAAGTGGTAGCCTTTCTTCTCAGCGCGATAGGCGACCGTCTGCACCTGGTTGTGGATGGAGAGCCACAGCGCGCTGTCCATGATGATCTTCTGCGCGTCGGCGTAGACCGCATTGCGCTTGGCCGGATCGGTCACCGCGCGGCCCTCGGCGAACAGCGCGTCGAGTTTGGGGTCGTTCAACTGCATCCAGTTGTAGCGGTACTTACCCGGCGCCGGGATGTTGGCCGAGGAAAACAGGTTCTCCAGGCACATCGGATCGGCCTGGATCCAGCGCACCGGCAGAATGTCGAAGGCGTTGTCGAAGACGAGCTGCTGGTTTTTTGCAAACGTGATGGTCTCGACCTTGAGGTCAAAGCCGACCCGCTTGGCCACCGCCTGGAGTTCGACAGCCGTATCGGGCTCAAGCGGAGGGGGCGCGCCGTAGAAGGCGCTGAGGCGCTGGCCATCCTTAACGCGCACGCCGTCCGGCCCCATTTTCCAACCGGCTTGTTCGAGCAGGGCAACGGCGCCCTTGGGATCATATTTGTACATGTCCTCGCAGCCCGCCCAGTAGCCCGGCGTGCCGGCCGACAGCGCGCCGTAGGTCGGCTCGATCAGCCCGAAGAAAATGTTTTCGCACAGCGCCTTGCGATCGATCGCCATGTGCAGCGCCCGGCGCACCCGCACGTCGGCGAAGATGCCGCGGCTGCCATTGAGCTCAAGCCCGAAGGGGATGCCGGCAGCATTGCCGATCATGGTGGCGTAGCCCTTGGTGTCCTTGAGGCGCTTCATGTCGAGAATCGGCGTCACGTCGGAGATGTCGATCTCGCCGGCCTCCAGTGCCGCGACGCGGGTTGAGGCGTCTGGGATGAAGCGGTTGATGATGCGCTGAACTGAGGACGGGCCCTTGTTGGCGTTGTAGCCCGGCGCCCAATTATATTTGTCGAATCGTTCCAGGGTCACCTGGCGTCCCTGTTCCCAGGAGACGAACTTGAACGGGCCAGCGCCGACCGGAGCGCGGGCGAAATCCTGGTTGCCCATGCGCTTCACGGCAGTGGGCGAGACCGGCGCCAGGGTGCCTTCGGCGAAGCTCGCGACGGCCGCGCCGAACGGCTGCTTGTAGTCGACGCGGATGGTGTGGCTGTCGATCACCTTGCAGCCGTCATAGGGGCCAAGCTGCGTGACGGCGCCTTCAGAAGCGGTTTTCGGGTCGGCGATGGTATCGAAGGTGAATTTCACCGCCTCGGCGTCGAACGGCGTGCCGTCATGGAAGCCGACATCGGTGCGCAGCTTCAAGGTGACGGATTTGCCATCCGCTGCTGCTTCCCAGGCGGTGGCGAGGCCGGGGAAGAGCTTGTTCGATCCGTCCGAGGCGATCAGCGTGTCGAACACCTGGCCGATCACCTGGTATTCGTGCCGCGAGCTGGTAACGCGCGGATCATAGGTGCGCGGCGTCGCGTCGTCTTCGCCCCAGGTGACGGTCAGCGGGGCCTGGGCGGAGGCGCCGGTGTTGAGCATCGGCGCGGCGAGCATGCCGCCGACGACGGCGCGACGAGAGATCGATGGCTTACGGGCGGGCATGGTTGAACTCCACAGTATCGGGGGTGCCGGAGTTTGCAGACGGCTTGGCCGGGGCGCAATCGCTATTTTGCGCCTTGTGCCGGCGAGCGGTTTCGTATGTCATCGCGCGATGACGGCATTCGGCAGGCATGAAGGACAGGGATTGATGCGGTGAGCATACGGGCAATCCTCGGGCGGCTCATCAGCGTGATCCCGACGCTCCTCATCACCTGGACGTTCGTGTTTGGTGCGATGCGGCTGGTACCGGGCGATCCGGTGCTGCTGATGTTGCAAGGCACGCCGATCAGCGACGAAGCGATGGAGGCGGCGCGCGCCAAACTCGGCGTCGACCGGCCGATCGTGGTGCAATATGTGAGCTTCCTCGCCAACGCCGCGCGCGGCGATTTCGGCGACAGCTTCCGCAGTCGCCAGCCCGTGACGCAGCTGATCGCGGCCGAATTCCCCTTCACCCTGCAACTGGCCCTGGGGGGATTTGTTGTTGGCCTGCTTCTCGGCGCGACGCTGGGGATCGTGGCAGGGGTCTGGCCCAACGGCTGGATCGACACAGTGTGTATGACGACCGCCTTAGCGGGGCTGTCGCTGCCAAGCTTCTGGATCGGCATGCTGTTGATCCAGGTTTTTGCAACCGGGCTTGGCTGGGTGCCGGTGCTCGGCACCGGGTTCGACGCGCTGATCCTGCCGAGCATCTCGCTCGGCCTGTTCCTCGCCGGCGGGCTGGCTCGGCTGACGCGCAACGCCATCATCGAGGTGATGGGGCAGGATTATATTCGCACCGCCCGTGCCAAGGGGCTTACGGCGTGGCGGGTGGTGGGCAAGCACGCGATGCGCAACGCAGTGATCCCGCCGCTGACCCTGCTCGGCATCCAGTTCGCGCTGCTGATCGGCGGCGCGGTGGTGACGGAGACGGTGTTCGCGCGGCCCGGCATCGGGCGCTTGCTGGTGTTGGCCGTGCTCGAGAAGGATTTCCCGGTGGTGCAGGGCGTGGTGGTGCTGACTACCACGGCCTATGTGCTCATCAACGTCGTCATCGACATCGCCTATGGCATCATCGACCCACGGGTGCAGGGTTGAAAGCGGCCAATCTCACGCGCCGGCCATGGTTCGTCGCGCGGTTGCTCGGCGCCCCCGGCGCTGTGGCGGGCGCTGTGGTAATCGTGGTGATCCTTGGCCTCGCCGTGCTAGCGCCTTACCTGGCCCCCTATGACTGGAACGCCAACAGCCAGTGCCGGCGTCTCGCCCCGATGACCGCTGAACACTGGTTCGGCTGTGACCTGTTTGGGCGCGACATTTTCAGCCGGGTGATCTATGGCGCGCGGTTTTCGCTTGCGATGGGGCTTTCGACGGTGGCGATCAGCCTTTTGTTCGGCTCGCTGCTTGGGATCGTCATCGCCTATGCGGGGGGGTGGGTCGACCGCATTGGCGCCCGGGTCATTGATGCGATGCTGTGCTTTCCCTCGATCATTCTCGCCATCCTGATTGTCGCGGTCCTCGGGGTGGGCCTGCTGAACGCTGCGCTCGCGGTTGGGATTTCAGGCATTCCGCGCTTCGCCCGGATCACCAGGGCGGCGGCCCTGCCGCTGGTGGCTCGGGATTTCGTCGAGGCGGCACGCGCGGTCGGTGCGGGACATGGGCGCATCGTGCTCAGGCATCTGCTTCCCAATCTCGCACCCATCCTGATCGTGATCGCGACACTCGATCTCGGCGGCGCGGTGTTGTTCACCGCCACCCTCTCCTTCCTCGGCCTTGGCGCGCAGCCGCCGACGCCGGAATGGGGGGCGATGCTGAACGCCGGACGGGAATATGTCCGCTATGCGCCGTGGACGATGATATTTCCGGGGCTCGCCCTGTTCCTCACCGTGATGGCGGTGAACCTGGTGGGGGATCGGTTGAGCCTTATCCTTGATCCCCGGCAGCGCGACCGGAGCTGATCACCCGCACGCGGACAACGCGGTGTCGAGCGCGTGGCCCAGCCGGTTGGCGGCGCGGACGGCACTGACCTCGGCGAACTTCGCGTCGTCGCTTTCTGGCGCGGTGCCTGTCAGGTGGCGCAGCGCATCGAGCACGGGCCAGGGCTGGAGACCGAGCGCGGGGTCATGATCGAAGCGGTCGCCCCGGGCGCCGTCAGTCTTGCCGACGGAAAGTACCACGGTGCCGGGCAGGTTGTGCCGCGTCGGTGGCGTCGGATTGCCCCAGACCGGGGAGATGCACATCTCGTGCGGGTCCTCGTGGGGGCTGATATGGATCTGCCCGACGGCCCCGGACTCGGTGGCGCGCAGGCTCACCGCGGGGGTGGCGATGCCGTCGAGCAGCAGGATGCGGCCGGTGACATCATGGCAGGCGAAGTCGGCCGGGGATCCGGCGCCAAGATCGATCACCTCGGCGACGAGCCCGCCCGCCGGGGAGGGCCTGGAAAAAGAATGGGTGATGCAGCGCGGCCCAAGGCCGGCCATCTCTAGCCGCGCCGAGACGGGAAGGCTGATCTAGGCGTCGCGCAGGATGAGCCGTGTCGCCTAGCCGATTTCGTCGAGTTGGGCTTGCAGGTAGCGGAACCAAGCGCGTTCCTCAACCGACCCGGAGAGCTTGATACGCCTGGCGAACTCTTCGACATGGCGCATCAGTCGCCCAGGATCGACGGCGGCAGTGAGATCGGCAGACGATAAAGATGTCATCGCGAGATTTCCCGTGCTTTGCATCGATGCACGCAACCCCGCCTCGTCCCCGCAAGTGCTGGTATCATCCCGACACCGCACCGGTTCGTTCCACCAATCGACAGGAACCCCCTCCGGTAGCCCGTGCCCTCGGGTTCCGCCGGCTACCGACCGTTCGGGATCGCCTCCGCGACGTCCGACGCCAGCGGCGGTCGCCGCGCCCGTCATTCGATGCCGGCAGGTGGTCGGGTCGTATGCATGGTCGCGATAGGGGGCCTTCGTGAACGCGATCGCCCCAGGCCTTCTGATCGGCTACATTGATCGCTTCATGTATTCGCCCGACGGTCGGATCCATGGCAGTCCCGCGAACGCATCCTGGCTGGCAATTTGCCGCGCCGCTCTTGGATTGGC
This sequence comes from Acetobacteraceae bacterium, assembly GCA_025352995.1. Lineage (GTDB taxonomy): Bacteria > Pseudomonadota > Alphaproteobacteria > Acetobacterales > Acetobacteraceae > CAITOL01. The sequence continues at coordinate 168 of JANXRN010000285.1, read as the reverse complement.
GTTCTCGATCGAGAAGCGGTCGGCATGTGCGGGTTCGCATCGTCCCGCATTAGAGACGCAGCACATGGGATAAAGAAAATCGAATCCCGGATAGGGCCTTTTATGTCCCGCGACCTAAGTGTCTGTCCGGAAAGTCTGCCGGCAGACTTTCCGAGATCGGAAGAGCGT
>JANXRN010000259.1 GCA_025352995.1 Acetobacteraceae bacterium | reverse complement strand
TCTGCGCGGCGACGGGGCCAGCAAGGGCAAGGGCTGCGATGGCGGCGATGAAGCCGCGGCGGGATATTTGCATGGCGTTTCCCTTGGTTCTTGGTTGTTGCAGAAAGCGTAGCCGAGAAGGCAGGGGACGAGAAGACTCTTCTTTGTTTGAAAACAAAGAAGCAAAAAAACTTTATCAATTCTGGCCGTTGGCCCGGGACCTTACCGCAGTCCCTCGGCAACCGTACCAAGTGAGAGAAAGTTTTTTTGGTTCTTTTTGTTCACAAAAAGAACATCCTTGCTTAAACTACTCCCAAAATCAGGGAGCCGCGCCCATGCCGCAAGTCACCCAAATGCTTCGCCGTGCCGTGCAACTCAATGGCCACGGCCTGGCCACCAACTGCGCCGGCCGCCAACAGACCTGGGTCGAAACCCGTGACCGCTGCGCGCGCCTGGCGGGGGCGTTGGCAGGGTTGGGGTTCCAGAAAGGCGACCGCATCGCCATCCTGGCGCTCAATTCCGATCGCTACTTGGAATATTACTTCGCCTGCGCCTGGGGCGGGTTCCTGTTCGTACCGATCAACACGCGGCTCGCCCCGCCGGAAATTGTCCATTGGCTGACCGATTCCGGCGCGACCGGCCTGTTCATTGATGAGGCGTTTTTGCCGGCCTTGCCTGCCTTCCGTGACAAGACCGCTTTGCGCCACGTCATCTTCTGTGGCGATGCCGAAACCCCGGCCGGGATGCTGTCCTATGAAGCCTTGGTGCAGGCTGGGCCGGCGGCGATGGACGCCGGCGCGCGCGGCGATGACATTGCCGGGCTGTTCTATACCGGCGGCACCACCGGCCGGTCCAAGGGGGTGATGCTGAGCCACGGCAATTTGCTCGCCAACGCGGTCAACGGGCTGACCATGCTCAGCTTCAACACAAGTTCAGTGCTCCTGCACGCCGCCCCAATGTTCCATATTGCCGACGCGACCGTGACCTTGTTCGGCACCATCGCCGGGGCCACCCACGTGTTCATGCAGCGCTTTGATCCGGCGGCCTACCTCGCCATGGTGCCACGCCACAAGATCACCGGCGGGCTGTGCGTGCCGACGATGATCAACATGCTGGTCAATCATCCCGATATCGCCACCACCGACCTGTCGAGTTTCCGCGAAATGGTGTTCGGTGCGTCGCCAATGCCGGAAGCGGTGTTGCGCCGGGCGTTCAAGGCGTTTCCCAACACCCGCTTCACCCAGGCCTACGGCCAGACCGAGGCCGCGCCGGTGATGACCTTGATGCCACCGGAAATGCTGGCGCTCGAAGGCCCGCATGTCGGCCGCCTGCGCGCCGCCGGCATCGCCACCCCGGCCTGCGACGTGCAGATCCTCGACCCCGATGATCGCGAAGTCCCACGCGGCACCGTCGGTGAAATTTGCGGCCGCGGCCCCAACATCATGCTCGGCTACTGGAAGCAGCCCGAACTATCCGCCCACACGCTGCGCAATGGCTGGCTCCACACCGGCGATGGTGGCTGGATGGACGAGGACGGGCTGGTTTACGTCGTCGATCGGGTCAAGGACATGATCATTTCCGGCGGCGAAAACGTCTATTCGGCCGAGGTCGAAGAAGCGCTTTACGCCCACCCGGCGGTCGCCGAATGCGCGGTGATCGGGGTCCCAGATGACAAATGGGGTGAACTTGTGCACGCGATCGTCCGGCTCAAACCGGGCACCGAGGCCACCGAACAGGCGCTGATGGAGCATTGCCGGACGCTGATCGCCGGCTTCAAATGCCCGCGCAGCCTGGCCCTGCGGGAGGAGCCGCTGCCGCTGTCGGGGGCTGGGAAGATACTGAAATCCGACCTGCGGGCGCCGTTTTGGGTGGGGGTTAACAGGCAGGTTAACTAAGGAAGAATCTTCTTTTTGTGAACAAAAAGAAGCAAAAAAACTTCATCCATTCCTTGCCGTTGGCGTGCCAACTCTCCGCAGGCCCGAGCCAACGGCAACAAAGTGAAAAAAGTTTTTTTGGTTCTTTTTGTTCACAAAAAGAACAGCTTGCCTTTCAACCTGGCTTACTTTTAATCGCCAAAGCCTTATTCGCCTTCACCTGATCCAAAGCCGTCTCAGACTTCTTGGTTTCCTTCGCCGCACTCCGCGCCGCCATCGCGCGCAAGATCGCGTCTTCTTTGGACAGCGCCGCATGCAGCCCCGCATTATCCGGCCGGGCCGGCGGCGGCCGACCACCGGTGGCGGCCAATTGCTGCTTGCGGGACCATTCCGCCACCGGCGGCGCGGCCTGACCGGATGGCGTGTTCTGCCCGACGCGACGCTGCAGGCGGGCTTCCTGTTCGGTGTTGAGGCGGGCGAGCGGCACCTGGTCGCCGGCTTTGGCGATAGGTTTGCGGGCGGGCGTCGGTTCCTCGATTGACTTCATGACGTGGGCGAGCACGGTTGTGGGGGGGACCGTCTTGCCGGGCGGTTTGCGCCGCATCTGGTTCGCGGCTTCATGCGCCATGACGACGGCGAGGTTAGTGGGTGGCGCGGGGCCGCGTTTGGCGACCGGCTTCACCGGCTTGGGCGTGGTGCTGTCCAGAATCCGGGCCAGGATATGGGTGGGCTTTTTGATCGGGGCTTTGGCGAGAACCTGGCGGGTTTTTTCCTCGTCATTGCTGCGCGCCAAATCGATCAGCGATGCCGCAGGCTTCGGCGTTTTCGCGAACAGCTTGCGCAGCCATTTCAGCACCAGATCCCCCCTCAGCCAAGACCGCGCCAGGATGCGGCCTTGGCCCAGGATAGCGGAAGCGGCGGCTTCGGAAAAGCGCGAACTAACCCGCGATCGCCTGTATCCGCGCCGGGTTGCGCTTGCCGAGCAGCAACAGCATCGATGCCGCCGCGATCACCCCAAGCACGCCGGCGGTGAAGAAGGCCGGCAGATAGGTATCCAACGCATCCCGGGAATAGCCGGCGGCGACCGCCATCAACGCCGCCCCGAACTGGTGCCCGGCGAAAATCCAGCCGAACACCACCGGCGCCTTGACCGGCCCCCAGGCGCGGATGGCAAGCTTCATCGTCACCGGGACGGAAGCGATGTAGTCGAGGCCGAAGAATACCGAGAACACCGACAGCCCGACCATGTCAAAGCCGCTGAACGGCAGCCACATCAGCGACAGGCCGCGCAGGCCGTAATACCACGCCAGCAGCATGCGGTTGTCGTAACGGTCGGACAGCCAGCCCGAAGCGATGGTGCCGATGAAGTCGCAAATGCCCATCAGCGCCAGCAGGCTCGCCGCCACCACCGCGCCAACGCCGACATCGATGCAGAGCGGCACGAAATGCGGTCCCATCAGGCCGAAGCTCGTCATGCCGCAAATCGCGAAGCTGCCGAACAGCACCCAAAACACCGCGGTACCCGATGCCTCACGCAGCACCGACAGGCTCAGCATGATCGCGTTGCCGGTCGGGGCCTTGGGCCGGGCGCCGACCGCGCTATCGCCGAACGCCGGCAGGCCGAGGTCGGACGGGTGTTCACGGCCGAGCAGCCAGTAGGCGAGCGCCATGACCGCAACCATCACCATCGCCGGCACTAGGGCGGCGCGCCAGCCGTAGTGCTCCGACACAAAGGCGGCGATCGGCAGGAAGATCAACTGCCCGGTGGCAAGGGCCGCGCTCAGCATGCCAAGCACCAGGCCGCGCCGTTCGGTGAACCAGCGTGTGGCAATGGTGGCGTTGGTGACCATCGCGGTCATGCCCGGGGCCACCCCGAGCAGCACGCCGATGCCGAGCCAGAGTTGCCATTTCTGCGTCATCATCACCGACAATATCAGCCCGACCACCACCATCACGGCGGACACAACCAGCATCCGCACCAGGCCGTAGCGCAGCGCCAGTGCGCCGGCCAAAGGCGCGATACCGCCGAACAGGAACAGCCGCAGGCCCATCGGCCCCGACATTTCACCGATCGACCAGCCAAATTCATGCCCCATCGGCACCAGCAGCACGCCGGGGATGGCCATCGCGGCCGATGAACACAGCGAATAGAGGAAGGTCAGCGCGACCATCACCCAGGCGTAATGGATATTCCGGGCGCTTAATATCCGGTTCAGTTTGTCGGCGAACATGAGGAAGGCTCCGCAAAAATCTTGCGCAGGATGCGCTTGCGGACTATTATGGGCATATGCCCGTAAACCACAACCCCACGCCTGATATGCCCACCGTGTTGTGCAACTGCCTGGCCTTGCGCCAGGCAGCGCGGCGGGTGACCCAGCATTACGACCATGTGCTGGCGCCATCCGGGCTGAAGACCACCCAGTTTTCGGTGCTGGCGATGTTGCGCCGCTATCAGCCGATCAGCCTGGGCGCGCTCGCCGAACATCTGGTGATGGACCGGGCGACGCTGGGGCATAATCTGCGTCCGCTGCAAAAGGCAGGCTGGGTGTCGCTCGGTGCGGGGGCGGATCGACGCCAGCGCGTATTGACCTTGACCGACGCGGGGGCGGCCTTGCTCACCGACACCGCCCATTTATGGCGGGCGGCGCAAGATGGGTTCGAGGCTTGGTTTGGCGCCGCAGACGCCGCCGCTTTGCGCACCGATCTTGCGGTCATTGCCCATATGAAGCCATCTGAGGGTTTTATTTCGATGCCCGCCCTCGAATAGCTTGCGCCGACCCGTAACTTGCCGTCACACTCCTGGAAGCTGCCAAAGAGCAGCCGGTTGAAAAAGCAACTATCCGGGAAGTGAACGACCATGAGCAGTACGATATTATCGGAAGCCGGTGCCAGTCCAGGGGGCTACCCTATGGGGCCGCTGGAGGAATTGCATAGCCAGAAAGCCAATTTCCGCAACGCGTCACAAGACCAAGTCGTTACCAAAACCCATTGGCACATCGCGATCGCCAACGGCCTCGGCTGGGGTTTCGATGGCATGGACGGGGTGATTTTCGCCCTTGCCGCACCGCTTTTCATGGTCGAGTTCAATGTTGGGATTCCTGAACTGCGCAGTGGCGGTCAGATCTCATTGCTGGCCAGCGTGGTCGGGATTTATTTCTGGCCCTGGCTTGCTGACAAGATCGGCAGGCGAACCTTGCTTGCCATCAACATCGCGATGTTCTCCTTCTTCATGCCGGTGGCTGCCTGGGCACCGACTTGGACGACGTTCATCATCGCTCGCATGTTTCTTAATTTCGCGCTCAGCGGGGAATGGGCGCTCGGGTCGATGCTGGTTGCCGAAACCTGGCCGGCGCGGCTGCGCGGGCGGGTTCTGTCGATCAATCGCGGGACCTGGTGCCTGGGGGCGTCGCTGGCCGGCGTGATCTCGACTTACGTTATTGCGGTTTATGGCTGGCGCTGGGGCATGACAGTGCCGGTGGTGATTTCGGTGCTGGCGATTTATGTGCGCGGCACCTGCCCGGAATCGCCCTACTGGGTCCGCACCCAAGACCGCAAGCGCCGTATTGCCGAAGCACTGGCCCAGGGCCGGCGATTGGATGCCGCCGACACGCAATGGAACAAGAAGGCGCAGAAATTCTCCTACGTGCAATTGTTTGCGCCTGACATGTGGAAATCAACCGCGGTCGCAACCTTTGTCGCCTGCTGCAGCACCTGCATTTTCGGCACTGTGGGCGGTTGGATGCCGCTTTATCTGAAAACCGAAATGGGCTGGAGCGTGCCCGAATACAGCACCTTCTACATCGCCTGGGGGGTGGTCGGCTCCCTCGGGTTGATCACCTCGGGCATTCTTGCCGATATGATCGGCCGGCGCCCGGCCTTCGTGATCATGCTGATCGAAGGCGCGATCTTCATGACCTTGTGGGTCTATACCACCGATCGCACCATGTTGTGGGTTTACGGCCTGCTGTGGAGTGTCGGGTTCTTGGGCTTCTGGGGCCCGTCGAATACGCTGACGGCGGAGATTTTCCCGACCCGCATTCGTGGCTCGGGTAATGGATTCTGCTGGTCGGTGGCCTGGGTGGTCGGTTTCATCCTGTGGCCGTTCGCAACGGTTGCGATGCAGCAGGCGACCGGGTCCTTCGCGGCGGCCTTCCTGGCGATCCCGATTTTCATGATCGGCATGGCCATCGGGGTCTGGATGATGGTGCCGGAACATGCCGGCAAGGAACTGAACGAAATCAGCGTTTAGCTGATCAGGCTGCAACGCCGCCGGCGCAAGCCGGCGGCGTTTTCGCGCGTTAAAGCTTCGGCAATCTTTCAGCCCTAGCCTTGCATTTCCGATGAGGTGGGGGTTGGGAATGCAGTTTCTGCGCGTGTCACTCAGGGTAATGCTTGGCTTCGGTGCGGTTCTGCTGCTGCTCGCCGGCGTCGGCGGGGCGGGCCTGACGGGTCTTGGGCGAACCCTAGATCAGGTCAACTTTTATGAACACGGCGCCGAACTTGCGGTCGCGGTCATGCAAAGCGCAAGCCAGATGGATGGCGCCGTCCGCGCCGCCCGTGACCTCGCCGATGGTGACAGCCAGGCCCGCCGGGATGACGCGACGGCGGCCAGCCAAACCTTCGATAGCGGCCTTCGCGCGGTAACCACTGACGCTGGAACAACCGCCGAAGCCCAGGCGCTGCGCGGCCATCTGACCGCGGTGGCCGATGCCAAAGCCCGGTTTGATGCTGCGCTGCGGACCCTGACGGACGCCGCCGCCAACCGCGCCGCATCGGTCACCAAGCTGCAAACCGGCCTGTGGCCCGCTTCGGTCGCAGCCCTTGATGAATTGATCGCGGCGGCCGGCGCGGCGGGCGAATTGTCCGGCAAAGCATTTGCTGAGTCGGCCAAGGACCAGATGATGGCGGGCGGTCAGGCGATGACCCGCTACCTCGTCACGCCTAATCCGGCCGATGCGGCCACCGCCGATACCGCGTTCAAGAATGCCGCGGCGACGCTCGGCGATACGATTGACCAGATCGATCCCGGTGACTTGCACAAGAAGGGCGAGGCGGCGGCCACCAAGCTTGCCGCCATGGTCAGCGCGGCGCGCGCGGTGCTCGGCGAAACCAACGCGCTCACCCAAATGCACCAACGCCTG
>JANXRN010000240.1 GCA_025352995.1 Acetobacteraceae bacterium | reverse complement strand
ACGCTGAACTATGTGCCGGTCGCCGATGTCACCGTGTTGGACCCATATTTTGCCGGGCCGGATGTCACGGGGCTGCATGCGTCGTTGATTTTCGACACGCTGTTTGCACTTGATGCGAATTTCGTCCCCCACCCACAAATGCTGGAAGGCTACACGGTCGAAGACGACGGAAAGACCTGGCGGCTGACCTTGCGGCCTGGCCTGCGCTTCCATGACGGCGCGCCAGTACGGGCCGAAGACGCGGTTGCCAGCTTGCGCAAATGGGGCACCATCGATGTGCTGGGCATCAAGCTGTTCAGCCTGACCGATGAATTGTCGGCGGTGTCAGACCGGGTCTTGCAGTTTCGCCTCAAGCGGCCGTTCGGGCTTCTGCCGGTAGCGTTGGCCAAACCTGCTACCTACACGCCCTACATCATGCCGCGCCGCATGGCCGAACTCGCCGGCAGTGGCAAACTCACTGAAATGATCGGCAGCGGACCGTTTCGCTATCTGGCTGATGAACGGGTGGTGGGGTCGCGGGTGGTGTACGCCAAATTCGACGGCTATATCTCGCGCGACGAAAAGCCGGACTGGCTGTCGGGCGCCAAGATCGCCCATTTTGACCGGATCAACTGGCGGATCATTCCGGATGCCTCGACAGCCGCTGCGGCCTTGCAGAAGGGCGAGGTGGACTGGTGGGGTGATGTGCCACCAGACCTCGCACCGCTGTTGCGCCGGGACCCGAAACTGACGGTGCAAACCCAGGACTTCATCGGTGGCGAACTGATCATGCGCTTCAACGCGCTATATCCGCCGTTCGATAACCCAGCGATCCGCCGCGCCATCTTGCCCGCCATCAACCAAGCCGAGTTCATGACAGCGATTTCCGGCGATGACCGCAGTCTGTGGCGCGACCGGGTTGGCGTCTTCAGCGTCGGCAAACCGATGAGCACGGATGTCGGCGTCGAAATCATGGCCGGTGATGTCGCCAAATCGCAACGGCTGTTGGCTGAAGCCGGCTACAAGGGCGAACAAATCAACGTTATGGCCGCCGCCGATTACCCGGCTTTATTTGCCGCTGCCCTGGTCGGTGCCGATTTGCTACGCCGCATCGGCTTCAAGGTTGATGTGCAGACGGTGGATTTCGGCACCCAGACCACAAGGCGGGCCAGCAAACTCGCGCCCGAAAAAGGCGGCTGGAGCGTGTTCTTCAATTTGTTCAACGGCTTCAATCGCTACGATCCGGCGGCACATCTCGGCCTCAGCAGCACCTGGCCGGGTTGGCCGAAAATCGATGAGATTGAGGCGCGACGTGAAGATTGGTTCGACGCCCCCGATCTCGCTGCCCGCCAGGCGGTGGCCCGGGAAATCCAGCGTCTGGTGTGGCGTGATGCACCGTATATCCCCCTCGGCAGCTACTACCCGATCACCGCCTTCAAGCGTGGTTTGCGCGGGGTCCAGCGCGGCGGGGCGTCGTTCTACAATGTCAGTTGGGGGTGAAATCCACCCGCGCAATCGCGATGCCCGCTTCCCCACCGACCGCGTAAAACAGGTAGACCACACCGTTTTCTTCGTAGATTGCCGGATCGCGCAACTGGTTCACCACGCCATAGGCGGTGCTGCGCACGGACGGGACCAGAGGCGCTGCTGCCCCTTCCCAACGGAATTCGGGGCGAAGAATTTCAGCGGACGGGCCGTTGCGCCAACCCATCCAATCGCCGGATATGTCGATGGCGCTGACCAGGATGGTTTCGGGTGCGTTGCCGACTTCGGTCCAGAAAACGTAGAGCGTGTCGTCCCTCTTCAGCACTGCTGCGTGACGCATGCGGGGGTTGAACAAGGTCGGGCCGGTGCTAAACCCGCTTAATCCGTCGGCCGCGCGCGAAATGATCCCGGGCATGGCGAGCGCGTAGCTCATACCGCCATGGGCGAAGATACGCATGTAGGACGGGCCGAGTACTTCGGGGCGGGCCTGAAAATCGATGCCATTGGCCGAAAGGGCGACCCGCGACACTTGTTTCGCCACGTCATCAAGCCCATGGAAATACATCACAATGCGGCGGTGTTCGTGGTCCACATGCACGTCGGGTGACGCGATATGCGGCGTGGTGATTTCGGCCAGTACGTCATGTGAAATCACCATGCCGCCAGCACGGTAGCGCGCTTCGTGGAAGGCAAGTTGTTCGGGCGAAACCTCCGGTGGGACGGTCGGGAAGCCGGATTGCGCCAAGTGCAGACACCCCGGCACGTGAATGCGCCACGGTCCGGTAGGTGCGTTGGCGTAGGCCAGGCGGATATAGCTGCCTTTGTGGTCGGCGAAATAAAGATAGTATCTACCCAAAGGATACGGAACCCAGTCCGGCACCTTGATCAGCGACGGGCCTTGGATGTTGACGCCGATGCTGGGATGAAGTTCCGGCCCGATGATCGGGCGATCGCACAGGCGGGTGGCGGATATTTTCATGAGTGACGCTCAACATTAAAGAACGTCGCCCCACCCCGCATGATGCCGTGCAAATTCTTCCGGAACGCGGTTTGCGGGTAGTAGCTGCCGAGCGGGATATAAGGCACGTCGCGCCACACCAGTAGTTGAATATCGCGTGCCAGGCGCTGGCGGTCTGCCAGGGTGGGCGCATCGAACCATTCTTCGCGTTTGGCCTCGATTTCCGGAATTTTGGGCCAGCCGGAAAAACTGCTGTTGATCCCGAGATGGGCTGCCGGATCGTAACGATTATAGCCGTTGAACGGCCCGAACATTACGCTCCACCCGCCTTTGTCGGGCGGATTGCGATTGTTGCGGCGCTGGTTGATGGTGGCGTAATCCAGAGTCAGCGCGTCAACATTGAAGCCAATTCGGGCGAACATGTCAGCAGCGACCGTGGCCGCTGCCGATAGCGCCGGATAGTCGCCGGGGATCAGCACGGTGATTTTCTCACCCTTGTAGCCAGCATCAGCCAACATGCGGCGTGCCTTGTCGCGGTTGCCTTCCATGGCATCGATGCCCGCATCGGTGCTCATCGGTTTGCCGAGGCTCCAGACCCCGACCCTGTCACGCCACAGGCTGCGATCCTCGCCGAAGGCGGCGGTCATGTAGTCGGCCTGGTTGATCGCGGTCAGCACAGCGCGGCGAATGGCGGGATTGTCGAAGGGCGGGTTGAGTTGGTTAAAGCGCATATAGAGCTCACCGCCGATGAAATCCTGAATTTGCAGCACGGCATTGCGATCTTGCCGCACCAGTGGCGCGAGGTCCGCTGGCACTTCATGCACCCAATCAACCTCCCCCTTGGCCAGCCCCGCGATGGCGGTGGATGCATCGGGGATGATGGTCCAGACCACGCGCGGGATATGGGCGATACGGGCGCCGGCCATGTAGCTCGGCTTGTCATCGCGTGCGCTGTAACCTTCGAACTTTGCGTAGGCGACGCGGCTGCCGGCCATGCGTTCATCCGGCAAATAGCGATACGGGCCGCTGCCGATCACCTCGATCGGCTTGCCGCTCCCGGCGATTTCGGCCACCCGCTTCGGCATGATGCAGGGTATGATGCTGGCCGGTTTGGCGAGCGCGTGGGCGAGCAGCGGGAAAGGCTTTGTCAATCGGATCACGATTTCCCGATCGGACGCAGCACGCATTTCATCCACCACCGACAGCGCCTTGTGGCCGAAAACATCAAGCGCGCCCCACGATTTGATCGACGCAATCGCGTCATCGGCCAGCACTGGTGCGCCATCATGAAAGCGCGGACCGCGCCGAAGCGTCAGCCGCCAAGTCTTGCCGTCATCTTCCACCACATGCCCTTCGAGCAGCTGCGGCCGTGGCGTCAACGTTTCATCCATGCCCCACAAGGTTTCGAACACCAGCCCGACATGATGGGTGGTGATGTCAGTGGCGTTGAAGAACGGATCGGTCCCGGTGAGGTCCGAAACTGGCGCAAAAATCAGCGTATCCGTCGCCGCGGCACAAGCGAGATGCGGGGCGGCAAGCGACGCCATCCCGGCAAGGGCGGTGCGACGGCCAAAAGATCGGGACATTTTTGTGCTCCTGCTTCCCCGCCCATTATGCCAATCAGCCAAGGGCTGACGCAACCCGCCAGGCTTGCTATGATGTTCGCTGCGTCTCCGTAGCTCAGCCGGATAGAGCACCAGATTCCTAATCTGGGGGCCGTGGGTTCGAATCCCGCCGGGGACATACCTTCCAGGTGCGCTGTTGCTAACGCCGTCGGATGGCGGGTAACTTGCGCACAGAATTGTGGGAGGCAAAGAAATCAAATGAACGCCATCAGGGACGCCATCAAGGCAGGCAGAACCGTCGTCGGAACCGCTGGGGCACCAAACGTCGACGTCGCGATGCTGTCGGACGCCGGATACGATTTTCTGCTGTTCGACACCCAGCACTCCCCGTGGGAGGTCAAACAGATGGGCCCGTCGATCGCGGCGATGCGCGGCAAGAAAACCGCACCGCTGGTGCGTGTCGCTGCCAATCGGGCCGATGAGATCTGCTTCGCGCTCGATGCTGGCGCCCGCGGTATCGTTGTGCCGATGATCAACACCCGCGAAGAGGCCGAGGCGGTCGTCCGCGCCTGCCGCTACTACCCCGCCGGTAACCGCAGTAACGCCGGTGAGCGCGGCGAATGGGGCCAGTTCAAAAATTATCGCGAGTATATGGACACGGTGAACAGCCAGCTTGTCATCGCCCCGATGATCGAAACCAACCAGTCGCTGGAAAATCTCGATGCCATCGCATCGGTTCCGGGCGTCGATGTGCTGCTGATCGGCCCGTCCGACTTGTCGATCGAACTCGGCGTACCGCTCGACTACGCGTGCGCGACCTATCAGCGTGCGCTCGACAAGATCGCCGCGACGGCCGCCAAGCATGGCGTTGCCGCCGGGATGTATTTCATCCCGCCGGACATGGACGCGAACTTCTTCGTCGATAAAGGCTTCAAGTTCTTCACCATGCCGTGGGCGCCGTGGGCGACGGCTGGGATCAAGACCGCGCTCGCCGGGATCACCCGCTAAACGCTGCCAGAAGCTTTGCGTGCGCCGCATGGGCGTCCGCAAAGCCCTGGGCTGAAAGCTCGTCCAGATAGCGGCTGGTAACCGGCTCTAGGGCGGCCTGCCATTCGGAATCCGAAGGCACGATAATCTCGTGCCCGGGCGCGCGGGCGCCGTCGCGAACCGGTTTGTCCCATGTCGTCCAAAGCTTGCCGAACCGGGCAACCAGCGCCGCGTTGGACAGCCGGTCGATGGCAGCCCGCACGCCTTGCGGCAGTCCCTCGAACCGCGCCCGGTTCATCACCACAAAAAACACCGAGCTATAGAACGCCACATCAGTGTGGAAATGCATGTGGTCGTTGAACCCAACCAGCGGATTACCCCAGTTGGTGACGATGCCGTCAAGCTGACCGACCTTCACCGCCTCCATCACCTCGTTGACCTGCAAAATCACCGGAACCGCGCCCACCCAGGTGAGCGCCGCCGCCACAGCCTGGTTTGGCGCACGCAGCCGCAGCCCGGAAAGATCGGTAACATTCCGCACCGGTACGGTTACGGTATGGATAAGCCCAGGATTATGCACATGCAGCGCCAGCAGCTTGAAGTCCTGAAATTCGGGCCCGAACATTCCGCTTTCGTAAGCCTGCCACAGCGCCATCGAACCCCACGCCGCATCGGGCACCATGAACGGCAATTCCACGATGCCGGTGCGGGGAAAGCATTTGGGCTCAGCGCCGCGCAGGCCAAGCGCGATGTCGATGATACCCGCCTTCACCTGCGCCGCCTGTGCGGTCACGCTGCCATACGCTGATGTGCCGTCAAACAGCTCAACCCGCACCTGGCCGCCGGTTTCGGCTTCAAGTTCGCGCGCCCAGGGCTGGGCAAAATCAACCGCGAAGAAACTGTCGGGGCCAAGGAACTGGCTCAGCTTCAGGACAATCGCCATCAGTGCCTCCTGCTGCACCATGCCTCGCGCACCCGGGAAATGCCATTGCCGCCGTCAGGCGACCTCATCAGTCCAAACCTGGAAGCCGCGCAGCGTGTTCATCCCAAAGGTGGTGCTGATGGCGACATCGACCGCGTCCCGGCCGCGTGCCAGCAGGACCCGGCCAATGCGCGGCACATTGTTACGCGGGTCGAATGTGTGCCACTGGCCGCCGAGATACACTTCGAACCACCCGGCAAAATCCATCACCCCGTATGGCGGCGGCACGCCCATATCGCCGAGATAGCCGGTGCAGTAACGCGCCGGGATGTTGAGGCAGCGGCAAAATGTGATGGCCAGATGGGCGTAGTCGCGACAGACGCCGAGGCGCTCGTTATAGGCTTCCCACGCCGTGCGGGTCGCCCGCGCCTGCATATAGTCGAAACGAATATGTTGGTTCACGAAATCGCAAATCGCCTGCACCCGCGCCCAGCCCAGCGGCCCGCTGCCGAACAGACGCCAGGCAATTTCGGTCAGTAATTCGGTTTCGCAATAACGGCTCGCCAGCAGGAACACCAGCGTATCCTCGGGAAGGTCCTGCACCAGATGTTGGCTGGCATCGGAAACCACGGCATCCGGCAAGCCACTGTCGCGCACCACGGCCGTGGTGCTGATCCGTGTCATCCCGGTCGGCGCCACGATGCGGGTGGCCCAGTTGCCAAATCCGTCGCGGTAGGTCGCAACCGGAACCGGGGGATCGACGACAATGTGATCCGGCACGACGATATCGGCTGCCCGACTATAGTGGATATTAAGCATCAGCAACATCGGCGTTGGCTGCGGACACTCAAATACAAGTTCATAGCCGACCTTGATGTGCATTGATGGCCCTTGTTGTCGTTTGCGTACCGCGCGCGGCACCGATCCGCTGGTACCTTGGTCGGGCAGCGTAGCTTGCCTGTCCGAAACAGACAGGCTTCGGAATCTACGGACGGTCCGCGATCTGGGTCACGGGCAAGCCTCCTGGCACGCGTTGACTTGACTTGCGTTCGCCCCATCGGTCAAGTCGCAACGATATTTTAGGGGGTCGACCATGGATGGGCTTGTTTCATATGATCTTTGTGATGGGGTCGCCACGCTCACCCTGGATGACGGCAAGGCCAACGCACTATCGCTCGGGATGGCGCAGGCGATCGGCGCCGGGCTTGATCGCGCGGCGGCAGAAGCCAAAATCGTCATCATTCGCGGCCGGCCCGGCGTGTTGTGCGGCGGGTTTGACCTGAAAGTGATCCGCGGTGGCGATGCGGCCCAGCGCACGGCGATGACCGAAGCCGGTATGGCGCTGCTGGCGCGGCTTTATTTGCACCCCCAGCCGTTGATGTTCGCCTGCACCGG
>JANXRN010000207.1 GCA_025352995.1 Acetobacteraceae bacterium | reverse complement strand
GCCCGCCGCCCACGCTTTGGTCGGCATCAGGCCGGCCCGCGCACCTGGCAGATCGGACCCGAGATCGACGCCAATGCCAAAGCGATTGGACATCGCCGCCAGCCGGTCAATGCCCAGCCGGCGGGCGGACTCGAAGAAATAAACGTCGCAACTGACCTTGATGGCGCTGCGCATATCGACATTGCCGTGCCCACCCTTGCTCCAGCAATGGTAGCGGCGATCGCCGTAATCGAGGTAGCCAGGGCAGTTCACCGTTTCGCCGGGTGACATCACCTTGGCATCGAGGGCTGCCAGCGCCACGACACATTTATAGGTCGATCCCGGTGAATAAATCCCCGCCACCGCTTTGTTGATTAGCGGGGCACGCCGGTTCGACGTCCATTCCACCCATTGCGCCTGCGATACGCCGGAATTGAACACCGACGGATCGAAGGACGGGTTGGACGCCATCGCCAGCACATCGCCGTTGCGGATGTCGAGCACCACGGCGGATGCACTTTCTTCCCCCAGTTTGCCCAGCACCGTCTGCTGCAACGCGGCATCGATGGTCAGCGTAACGTCCTCGCCCTGGATGCCTTCATGGCGATCAAGCTCGCGGATCACCCGGCCCTGGGCATTGACTTCGAGCTGCACGGCGCCCGCGCGACCGCGCATTTTTTCGTCATGCAGCCGTTCCATGCCGGCACGACCCACCCGCATGCCGGGCAAAGCGAGCACCGGATCGTCGCTCGCATCCTGTTCGGCGGGCGGGGCGACATAGCCGACGATGTGGGCGAGGCTCGCGCCGTACCGATATTCCCGCGTCGTGCCAACATCGACCAGCACGCCGGGCAGTTCCGGCGCATGCACTTCCACCCGTGCCATTTCCTCCCAGGTCAGGAACTCGCGCAGGATGACCGGGATGAAGCGGCGATGGCGGCGCAATTCACGCTCCACCCGGGCGCGATCATGGTCAGCAAACGGCACCACGGACGCGAAGCGATCAAGCGTCGCCGCCACATCGCTGGTTTGTTCGGCGATCAGCAAAGCGCGCCAGTTCAGCCGGTTGCCGGCCACCACCACCCCGGTGCGATCCAACAGCCGGCCGCGCGGCGGGGCGAGCAGCCGGGCGGAAATCCGGTTTGATTCGGCAAGCGTGGCATAGCGATCGCCCTCCACCACCTGCACCTGATAGAGCTTAGCGGCGAGCATCCCGAGGGCGGCGATCTGCACCCCACCGACAATCAGCGCCCGACGGGTGAAAACCCCGGCGGTTTGCCCTTCGCGCTTCATGCCCGATCAGGCTCCGCCAAGGTGCGATGGGCGCGGCCCAGCGGCACCGCCAACAGCGGATAGGCCCCGATCGCCAAAATCGCCGCCAACACGGCCGGGGACACCGGCAATATCTGCAAGGTCAGCAGCGCCGTCAGGGCCCATTGCAGGGCCACCGCGCCGACCGCAAGGATTGCAAACGCAAGCCATGCCAGCAAAAACCCGGCACGCCCCAGGACCCGTCGCCCCGCCAGCGTCAGGCCGTGCAGCACCAGCAGAATAACAACGCCCACGCCCAATGGCGCATAGCTGAGCAAATCAACCAGCAGCCCGAGCAGGAACACTGCCGGCGGCGGCATCGATCCCGGCCGCACCAAGGTCCAGAAAAACACCGACACCAATGCGACCGCCAGCTGGATTTGCGCCTGGGCGGCAAGCCCCAACGGGGCGGCGGCGATCATCAGCAGCAGCGATGTCACCACCGTCGGGAAGCTCTGTCGCGCGGCGATATCGAGCTTGCGGCCCAAACTCGGGCGCGGCCGAATGCCTGGCAGACGATCTGACACTTACTTGCGACGCTCGGTCTGGCGCGCAATGCTCAGTTCCGGCGGCGCCAGATCATTGAGGCCGTACTCGAACAGTCGCACCACTTCCAGCCGATCGAGCCGCGCGTCGGGCTCGATTTCCGGCACATGATTGGCATTGTAGCGCACCACGCCAATCGGCAAGCCGGCCGGGAAGGCGTTGGCCTCCGCGCTGGTCACCACCCGTTCGCCTTCGACCGGCACCACGCCTTCGGGCCAATAGGTCAGGCGCGGGCGCGCGCCATTGGTGCCGGCCAGAATGGCGCGGCCACGGCTGCTTTCCAAGGTGACCGGCACGCGGGAGTTGAGATCGGTAATCAGCAGAACCCGGGCGCTGCGGCTGCCAATTTCCGTCACCCGCCCGACCAGCCCGCGTTCATCGAGCGCAATCTGCCCTTTGGTGGCGCGATGGTTCGGCCCCAGCGACAGCAGCACCGCACGGGCATAGACCCCGCCAGCGTCAGCCACCACGCGGGCGGTGACAAAACTCGGGGTTGCTTCGGGCACCCAGCGCAAATTGGCTTTCAAGGTGGCGTTTTCAGCATCGAGCGCCAGGCCCACCGCCTGCCAGCGCCGCAAAACATCGTTTTCCGCCCGTAGCCGCGCGTTATCTTGATAAAGCGTGGCCAGGCTGCGCATCCCGTCAACCGCGCGATGCACCCCGGCCAGGGGTTCGGCCACCAGGCCCCAGATCGGCGCCAGCGCGTCGGCCAGCGCCATCCGCATCCGGGTCGCGATCATGCCGTCCGCCTTGCCCAGCAGCATCAGCCCGAACGCAACCGCGATCAGAACCGGTAGCGTGAGCTTGGACAAAGCCTGGCGAAGGGGGATGGAAAGCCGGATCACATATGCCTCGCGGGGAACATCCCCCTTCTACATCGCCGGCCGCGACATAAAAAGGGTCCAGCAAACGGAACCCCGCCTGCTGGACCCTGATTTTCAGCAAAACCGCGTGATGGTTAGGCGGCAATCGCCTGTGGCGTGCTGTTGCCGATCGCGATGCGGCGCGGCTTCAGCTGCTCCGGCACCACACGCTTCAGCGCCACGTGCAGCAGGCCGTTGGTGATGTCGGCGCCATCGACCACGATATGGTCGGCGAGCACGAAACGCCGTTCAAAGGCGCGCCCGGCAATGCCGCGATAAAGCATCTCGGCCGGCTTGGCGTCGTCGGCGAGTGACCCCGCAACGATCAGCGCGTTGTCCTTCACGGTGATTTCGATGGTCTCCGGGCCAAAGCCCGCAACCGCCATGGACAGGCGATACGCATCTTCACCGAGCCGTTCGATGTTGTAAGGGGGGTATCCCGTGTCAGCCGCGCCATTGGCGGAATCGGCCAGACGAGCCAGCCGATCAAAGCCGATCGCGGTACGGAATAAGGGCGACAGATTGAGTACGTTCATCGTGAACCTCCTGCGATAGCAAGGTTTTAACACTGGACCGCCCGGATGGGCCGGCCCTGGTAGCAGTCGAAACCCGATGGGCATTCCGACCACCCGAACATAAGAAAGCCCGCCCCCTGTTCAAGAGGGCGGGCTTTCAGCAATCGCAAAATTTGGGGTTGCTCAGGCTTTCTTAATGCCGAGGCCAGCAAACTTCTTGTTGAACTTGGCGACCTGGCCGCCAGTGTCCATGATACGCTGCACGCCGGTCCAGGCCGGGTGGGATTTCGGATCGATGTCAAGGCGGATAGTGTCGCCAGCCTTGCCATAGGTCGAACGGGTCTTGAACTCCGTACCATCGGTCATGATGATGTTGAGTTCGTGGTATTGCGGGTGGATGCCGGGCTTCATGGTGCAGGTCCTTAAGCTGGTCCCGCCGATACCGACCGGCAGAACGAAGCGGGCGATATAGCGGCGGGATGATCAAGGTGCAAGGAATGTCGGGGTTGCGCGGAATTTTAGCTTTGGTTGGGGTTCTGCTGGCGGGCAGCGCGATGGCCGATGACGCCCCCTTGCTGCTGCCCATCCGCGATGTCGCGGTCAGCTACAAGTTGATCGGGCGCGGCGGTCCGAAAACCATCGTCATCCGCCAGCGCGCGCAATATCGCGTCATGCGGATCGAAACCGTCGGGCAACCCGGCTACCTGCTGGTCGATCGGCAATCCCAACGCGCTTCCATGGTGATGGAAGCCCAGGGCGTGTTCGCCGACATGGCCGCCAATCGCGTGCCACAAGAAGGCCAGTTGCCGGATGACAAGGCGAGCTTCAAAAAGCGCGGCGTCGCGATTTTCGCCGGCAGCCAATGTACCAATTGGGATTACGTCACCCCACGCGGCAACGGCACGGTTTGCATCACCGATGACGGGGTGATGCTGCGGGTGGAAGCCTTGTCGGGCAACGGGTTGGAAGCAACCACAATATCGTTTGCCTCGCAGCAGGTTGCCTGGTTCGCGCCCCCCGCCGGCATGAAGAAAATGGGCAGCGTGCAAGCGGCGGCTCCCCCGGCAAACGTGCCGGTTCCCGCGACCGGGCCGGCAAACGCGGCGGTCGCGGCCGCGAGACCTGCATCACCGTACGGCAGCGCGCCGGCGCCCTTGCCATCGGTGCCCGGCGTGCCCGGCTACGCGCCGACCGCCGCAGCCCCAACCACTTTGCCCGGCGGCATCACCTTGCCGCCCGGCGTGCAACTACCGCCCGGGCTGAAAATCCCCCCCAACTTCAAGCTGCCACCCAATTTCAAATTGCCGCCAGGGGTGCAGCTTCCGGCGGGGATGACGTTGCCGAGCTCGAACTGACTTATCGCAAGCGCGCCCACGCCGCGATCGCGTTGACCAGCGCCAAGGGCTGCTCGGGGAACAGCGCGTGGCTCGCATCTTGGATGACCGTGATGGTTACGCGGCCA
>JANXRN010000194.1 GCA_025352995.1 Acetobacteraceae bacterium | reverse complement strand
CCCAGGTGCTGTCGGCGGCGGGCGGGCTGTCGCGCCAGTCCGACGCGCTACGGCGGGAAGTGTCGGCGTTTATCGCCGAGGCGCAGGCGGCGTAGAGGACGGGGCATGAAGAAAAGCACGGTTTTGTCGTTGCGGAGATTTGAGAAAATAAATAACGATAAGGCGATTGGCGAATTGACCAGATTGGTCAGCGATATAAATGCGTCCAACGATTTTTTGAAATCGCAGAAAATAAATATTCAAAATGAGTCAATTCTGTATAAGGAACGCACCAATCAATCGCCTTATATAGAATATATAAGCAATTGGGAGCGGGTGGCTCGGACGGAAATTGACATCGAACAGGCCAAAATTCCGTCCTGTGAACGTAATCTCGAACTAGCCCGCTTAAATTTGCGTAAAAGCAACAAAAAATTGGAATTCTATAATGAATTACCCTACGCAACCGCGCGTCCACCGGAAAATTAGCGGCGCGGCATCGTATTCCCAGCGGCCGGACGGACCCTAAACCAGGGCCGCCCGCGCCAGCGCCGCGCTGCGGGGTTTACGTTCGGCGACCGGAATGGCCTCGGTTCCGATGATCCGTGCCTCCCGCAGGGCGGCAATTTCATCGTCGCCAAGCCCGAGCAGGCGTCGGAGTACCCCTTCGGTGTATTGCCCCAAAGTGGGCGCCGGGAACCGAATTTGGATGGTTTCGCCGTTCATGCGGAACGGCAGCGACGGCTGCTGATGCGGACCGAGCCAGGCCCGGTCGATGGTCTGCCAGTGGCCGCGCGCGGCCAAATGCGGTTCACTGCGCGGCAGTTCGCCCGGGAAGCGCGCAACCCCGGCGGCAATGCCGGCGGCTTGCAAAGTGGCCATCGCGATTTCGGCATCTTGGGTCACCGTCCAAGCGCCGATGGCGGCTTCCAACCGGTCCTGCTGGGCGGCGCGTCCGGCGGCGTTCGCCAAGGCAGGGTCAGGCGCAAGCCCGATCACCTGACACAAGGCGGCGAAATTGCTGTCCGATGTTACCGAAATCGCGATCCAGCGATCAGGGCCGGCGCAGCGGAACACGCCATTGGGGGCGTAAAGCGGATGGCGATTACCGCGCCGGACAACTTTGCCGGTGACGGATTGCTCAATCACCCAGGCGGCGACCAGCGGGAACATGCATTCGACCTGCGACAGATCGACATACTGGCCCTGCCCGGTCCATTTGCGATGCAACAGCGCGAGCAACGCCGCAGCGCCAGCATTCATGCCGCCAATCGGGTCGCCATACGCCACATGGTTCATCACGGGGGGCAAATCGTCAGTGCCGGCGACGCTCGGCAGGCCGGAGCCTTGCTCAAGCGTTGAACCATAGGCCCGCACATCGCGCCAGGCCGTGCTGCCGCCGAAGGCCGGCATCGACACCATCACCAGATCGGGCTTGATTTTCACCAGATCGGCGTAGGCGAGGCCGAGTTTGGGCAGCACGCCCTGGGAATAATTCTCGATCACCCCATCGGCGCCGGCAACCAGGCGGCGCAGCAGATCGGCGCCCTCCGGCCGGGTCAGATCAAGGGTAATGCCGGTTTTGTTGCGGTTCAGCACGTTGAACCACATGCGCTTTTCATGCAAATGGTCGGCGATCCCGGCTTCGGTGTAATCCTGCCCGCGCCACCAGTCCGGGTAGGCGCAGCCTTCAACCTTGATGATCTCCGCCCCCAGATCGGCGAGTTGCCTTGTCGCAAGCGGGCCGGCCCAACCCATGGCGAGATCGATGATCCGCATCCCGGCCAGCGGCAGGCCGGTGCCGACGGCACCATGGCGGGTGCGTGGGCGGGCGGATGTTTGCCAGCTCGTATCATCAGCGCCCGCGAGGGGGGCCGCGCCATTGGGCGCCGGCGGGGTCATGGTCAGGCGCTGCGGCAGGATCGGGGCTTCGAAGCGCGCCCCACCAATGCGCACCGGGCCAAACGCGCCCCGGCCGCGATGCTGCTTTTCGGCGAGCAGATCGGCCATCGTGGGCACCATAACGAACGGGATATTGAGCCTACGGCCGGCTTCGAACCATTCCCGCGCGGTGCGGGTACGAAATTTGGGGACGTAAATCGCCTCTAGCTGATCCGCCCAATCGAGCCGCAGCGCGGCGGTGGCGTAGCGCGGGTCCTCAGCCACGTCCTGCATGCCCATCAGCACGCAGAAGCTGCGCCACTGATCGCCGGTCAGCACGGTGATACCGAGCATCCCGTCCAGGCACGGATAGTTGCCGAGCGGGAAAGTTGGGGTGAAGCGGTTGACGCCGTAGCGCCGCTCCACCAGGCCAAGCCCGACGGCTTGCGCCGCCTGATATTCGCTGATCACCACATTGGCTTCGAACAGGCTGAGCGCGAAATGCCGTCCGGCATCGTCATCGGCATAAAGCCCGGACAAGGCGGCAATGAAGCCGTTCAGCCCACCGGGTAAATGCGCCTGAAAATCGGCGAGCAGCAAGGGCGGGCCTTCAGCGGGGCCGGTCAGTGCGGCCAATCCGGCAAGGGCGCGCAAAGTGCTGTCGGTGGCAGCGAAGTCGCGATACGGGCCGTCTTCCCCGAACGGGGAAAACGCCACCACAATCTGGCCGGGCAGGCCTAAGGGAGCGGCGGCCCGTTCCGCCGGCAGGCGGCCATCGAGCAGCACGTCTGCTGTTTCCAGCACCCCAGCGCGCGCCGCCGGAATGTCGGTCACGCTGCGCTTGTTGGTGTTGAGCCAGGCGAAAAAGCCGCTTTCCAGGCGTCCGCCGCCAACATCGACCAAAGGCGGGGTGGCACGGCCGGGATCGCCGCCGGGCGGTTCCAGTTTGATGACGTCGGCACCGAAATCGGCAAACAACTTGCCGCAATAAGCCAGCGAATGGCCCGAACCGAGTTCAGCCACCCGGATACCGCTCAGCACCGTCATGTCAGTTACTCCAGAATAACCAGGGCCTGGTCTTCGGTGACCGCCTCTTCTTCTTTCACCAGAATCGTCTTGACCACGCCGGCCCGGGTGGCTTCGACCGGGATTTCGGTTTTCATTGATTCGAGGATGATCAGCACGTCGCCCTCGGCCACGCTGTCACCAACCGCAACCTCGATCTTCCAGACCCGCGCGTTCAAGTCCGAAAGGATTTTTGTTTCAGCCATAGGGTCAGGTTCCTAGCTAGAGGGCATTCAGAAATTGATTGATCGTATCGGCGACAATGCCGGGCGTTTGCACCGCCATGAAATGCCCGGACGGGATTTCGACAAAGCGCGCGCCGGGGATTGCGCTGGCGACCGGGGCACAGACGGCGGGTGGCCGTAACGGATCATGCTGGCCCGCCATCACCAGGGTCGGGCAGGCAATCGTGGCACA
>JANXRN010000178.1 GCA_025352995.1 Acetobacteraceae bacterium | reverse complement strand
GAGAGTCCGAATGCGCCTACGCACAGCGGTTGCAGGACATGCTGCGCGACGAACAGCTTCCCATTCATCTGGTGATCGAAAACCTTGGTAACGGTGCTGGCGATCCGTTCGCGCGGGTGCAACTTGCCGTGCAACGGCTTGAGAAGCCGGGCCGAACCCGCATCGCGCGGTCCAAGCGTTTCCTGTTGCTCGACCACGATCAGGTTACGCGTGATCCGTTACGCGGCGCGGCTGCGACGGCACTGGCGACCAAACACGGTATGGTCATTGTCTGGCAGCGTCCCTGTTTCGAAGCCTTACTACTGCGGCATTTACCCAATCGCGCCTCCCACCAGCCACCCGGAACGCAAGATGCGCTGCGGGCGTTGCAACGGGAATGGCCGACTTACGGCAAGCCGATGACACGTGCGCAGCTTGCCGGACCGATCGACCGCGAAGCGCTCAGCCGGGCCGCAGGCGTAGAGCCCGAGTTACGGGCATTGCTCCGCTGCATCGGGTTGGAAAAATAGGGTCACTCCGCGGCCCCGCTCAAATCGGCTCGAAATTTGCCTTGAATGTCGGTTCACGCCCTTGCGCGCGGGCGTTGTCAGCGATGGCCTGCAGCAACGCGCGCTTGGAGTCGGTACGGCGAGACCCGTCGTTCAGTGCCAGGGGGTCCTGGTCCGTTATACCGAGTGCCTGCTTGCGGGCAATTACCCAGGCGATATAAGTCTTCGCATCAACCTCGATCATTGCCGATCAACTTTTTAAACGTGTCGAGAGAAATCTCGCCTGCGGTTTCGTCCTGTAATCGTCGGTTGAGATAGTCGTCGTTGATACCTGATTCAAGGATAACGAAGACCCGCTTGGCCTGGATCAATAGTGACCCACCATGCTGCGGATCCGCAAGATATTGTCCCATGCGATCGGCGATGATGTCTTCCGGCGGTACCATCGGAATGAACGCTTTGTCGGAAAGACGAAGCGTCTGAATGCGCGATCGATCTGCCAATCCGTCAAATAATTGACCGCTGACGAACTCTACGCCGAAATCGAAATCCGGATGATAGAAGCCGCGCCGAAGCCAACCGGGCCTATCCTCGTGGCGAAACCCAAGCGCGAGCAGTTCATCGGTCATTGGCTCGGTCACGGCGATCAGCAGGTCAAAATCACCGGACATATAGGCACTGGCGGTGTACCACTCGACGACTGCGCCGCCGACCAATACCGGCAATGCCTCGCCGCGCATGGCGAGGCGCGCGCAAGCTTCGCCGATGAGTTCAAGCGCATGGTAGAACTCCGGCCGGACAGCCATGTCACTCCGCCGCCTCGGCATACGCCTCCAACGGCGCGCACGTGCACACCAGGTTCCGATCACCATAAACATTATCTACCCGTTTGACCGGCGGCCAGTATTTGGCGGCGGCGACGAAGGGCAGGGGGAAGGCGGCGCGGTCGCGGCTATAGGCGTGGGTCCAGGTTGCGGCGGTAACCTCGCGGGCAGTGTGCGGCGCATTCTTCAGCGGGTTGTCGGACGCGTCCATCCGCCCGGCGGTGATGTCGGCAATTTCGCCGGCGATGGCGATCATGGCGTCGCAGAAACGATCAAGCTCCGGCTGGGATTCGCTTTCGGTCGGCTCAATCATCAAGGTCCCGGCGACCGGCCAGGACATGGTCGGCGCATGGAAGCCGTAATCCTGCAAACGCTTGGCGATGTCCTCGACCTGCACCGTGCCGAAGCCACGGCAATCGATGATGCATTCATGCGCCACCATGCCGCCGGCGCCGGTGTACAAAATCGGGTAATGCGGCGCCAAACGTCGGGCGATGTAGTTGGCGTTGAGGATGGCAATTTCGGTGGCCCGCGTCAGGCCCGCCGCCCCCATCATCCGCATATAGGCGTAGCTGATGGTCAGGATCAGCGCGCTGCCGTAGGGGGCAGCGGATACCGGGCCATAGCTGGTAGCCGGGCCGGCATCTTCGCGGCAGGGATGGTTGGGCAGGAACGGCAGCAAATGGGCTGCCACGCACACCGGCCCCACGCCCGGCCCGCCGCCGCCATGCGGGATGCAGAAAGTTTTGTGCAAATTCAAATGGCAGACATCGGCCCCGATCGCCCCGGGGCTGGTCAGCCCGACCTGCGCATTCATGTTGGCGCCATCCATGTAAACCTGCCCACCGGCTTCATGCACCAGCCGGCAAATATCGCGGATCGAGGTTTCAAACACCCCATGGGTACTGGGGTAGGTGATCATCAGTGCCGCGAGTTTGCTGCTGTGCTGGGCAATCTTGCCTTGCAGGTCCAGCATGTCGACATTGCCATCGCGGTCACACGCCACCACCACCACCCGGTAGCCGGCCATCGCGGCGGATGCCGGATTGGTGCCATGCGCGCTCGACGGGATCAGGCAGATATCGCGCCCGCCCTCGCTGCGGCTTTCATGCCAGGCGCGGATGGCGAGCAGCCCGGCATATTCGCCCTGGCTGCCGGCGTTGGGCTGGATCGAAACGCCAGCGAAACCGGTGGCGACGCTGAGCCAGCCGCATAACCGGTCGATCAGGGTCTTGTAGCCAATCGTCTGATCGGCCGGCGCGAACGGGTGGATGTCGGCAAAGCCCGGCAAGGTGATCGGGATCATTTCGGCGGTCGCGTTCAACTTCATCGTGCAAGATCCAAGCGGGATCATGCTGCGGTTGAGCGCGACGTCCTTGTCTTCCAGCCGTTTCAAATAGCGCAGCATTTCGTGCTCGGCGTGGTGCGAACTGAAGACTGATTGTTGCAGGAATGGCGCGATCCGCAGCAGGCCGGACGGGATGGAAGCTGCCGCCGCCGACAAGCTGCCGCCCAGCACGCTGGCGAGTGTGGTGAGGTCATCGCGGGTCACGGTTTCATCAAGCGCGATGGCAACGCCGGTTGCGTCAATGCGGCGGAAATTGAATCCAGCGGCGCTGGCGGCCGCGATCAGCGCGTCGGCGCGGCTGCCGGCGTCGAGTGCGATGGTTTCAAAATAGTCTGTGTGGCGCAGCGTATAGCCACCCTGGCGCGCGGCGTCGGCGAGCAGGCGGGCTTGCAAATTCACCCGTTTGGCGATCCGGGTCAGCCCCGCCGGGCCGTGCCAGACCGCATACATGCCGGCGATCACCGCCAGCAGCACCTGCGCGGTGCAGATGTTGGATGTGGCTTTCTCGCGGCGGATATGCTGTTCGCGGGTTTGCAGCGCCAACCGCATCGCCGGCGCCCCGGCGGCATCAACGCTGACGCCGACCAGGCGCCCTGGCATGGCGCGCTTGTAGCTGTCCCTGGTGGCCATATAGCCGGCATGCGGGCCGCCGAAACCCATTGGCACCCCGAAACGTTGCGCACTGCCGACGACGATGTCCGCCCCCATTTCCCCCGGCGAGGCCAGCAAACACAGCGCCAGCGGATCGGCGGCAACGATGGCGAGCGCGCCGAGGCTATGGGCGACCGCAATTTCCGCGCGCAGATCGCGCAACGCGCCAGTGCTTCCGGGATATTGCAAGACCAGCGCGAAAGGCTTGGCGGCCTTGATCCCGTCAATATCACCCGGCGCGACATCGACCAGCGTAATCCCGAGCGGCCAGGCTCGCGTAGCCAGCACCGCGCGGGTCTGCGGATGCAAATCCGCCGCCACTGCCAGCACGTCCGATTTGGTGCGCCCAACGCCGTGCGCCATATGCATGGCTTCGGCGGCCGCGGTTGCTTCATCGAGCAACGACGCGTTGGCGATTTCCATGCCGGTCAGTTCGCAGATCATGGTCTGGAAATTGACCAAAGCTTCCAGCCGGCCTTGGGCAATTTCGGCCTGGTATGGCGTATAAGCCGTGTACCAGCCAGGGTTTTCCAGAATGTTACGCAAGATCACCGGTGGGGTAACGGTGCCGTGATAGCCTTGGCCGATCAGCGATTTTTTCAGTACGTTGCGTTCGGACAGCGCCCGCAGTTCGGCAATCGTTGCGGCCTCATCAATCGCCGGCGGCAGATCCATCGCCTGCTGCACCCGGATGCTGCCGGGAACGGTTTTGGACGCCAGGTCCGACAGGCTCGCCGCCCCCACTTTGTGCAGCATGTCGGCAATTTCGGTCTCGCGCGGGGCGATGTGGCGGGAAACGAAACTATCGGCGGCTTCAAGCAAGGTGAGTTCGGCGAGCGCGTTCATCTTACAGCGTCTCCAGGAAAGCGTTGTAGGCAGCTTCATCCATCAGTTTTCCGAAGTCGGCGACGTCATCCAGTTCGATTTTGAAGAACCAGCCGCCGCCCATCGGATCGCCGTTCACCAGCGACGGGTCTTCGACGATCATCTGGTTGCTTTCGACGATTGTGCCGGCGAGCGGGGAAAATACGTCCGACGCCGCCTTCACGCTTTCGACCACTGCGCAGGCTTCCATTTCGGCGACTTCGCGGCCGTCTTCCGGCAGTTCGACGAACACCACGTCCCCCAATTGTTCCTGGGCATGATCGGTGATGCCGATCGTGGCGATGTCGTCGTCAAGCCGAACCCATTCATGGTCTTCGGTGTAGCGGATGTCAGTCATCGGCAAAGTTCCTTCAACGGATGTAGCTGTGGGGGACGAATGGCATGGCGGCGACTTTGGCGGGCAACGGCTTGCCGCGCACCATCAGGGCGATATCGGTGCCAATTGCGGCAAAATCAGCGCGCACATAGCCCATTGCACACGGGCCGCCGAGGCTCGGGCCGAAGCCGCCAGAGGTGATTTTGCCGATCACGCTGCCATCCGGCGCGACGATTTCGGTGCCTTCGCGCGCCGGCGCCCGGCCGGTGGGCAAAATCCCGACGCGGCGGCGGGCCGGCTTGTCGGCCAGCATCGCCAGGATCGGCGTGGCGCCAAGGAAATTGGCCTCGGCACGACGGCGCTTGGGAATTGTCCAGGCGAGGGCTGCCTCGATCGGGTTGGTGCTGTCGTCAATGTCGTGGCCGTAAAGGCACAGCCCGGCTTCAAGCCGCAGCGAGTCGCGCGCGCCAAGGCCCGCCGGCATCACGCCGGGCTGGGCCAGCAGCAACTGGGTAATTGCCTCGGCGCGCTCGTCGGGGATCGAAATCTCATAGCCGTCTTCGCCAGTGTAGCCGGAGCGCGAGGCGAGGCATTGTGTGCCGTCGAGGGTGATTTCGGCGAGGCCCATGAAGGGCAGGGCGGCAACTTCCGGGGCGAGGGCCGCAAGCACCGTAACGGCGCGCGGGCCTTGCAGCGCCACCAGCGCGCGGTCGGGCAGTAATTCCAAATGGACGCCGGCGGGCAGGTTGGCGGCGATATGGGGGAAATCGACATGCTTGCGCCCGGCATTGACCACCATGAACCAGCGATCGCCATCGAGATGCGCCACCATGAAATCATCGAGGATGCCGCCCTGTTCCATGGTCAGCAGGGAGTAGCGCTGGCGCATCGGGGCAAGGCCGGCAATGTCGCCGGGGGCGAGTTTTTCGAGCGCCACGGCAGCACCTGGCCCCGTCAGGAACGCCTGGCCCATATGGGACACATCGAACAAGGAAGCCGCGCTGCGGCAATGCACATGCTCGGCCAGCACCCCGGCCGGATACTGCACCGGCATGGCATAGCCGGCGAACGGCACCATGCGGGCGCCGAGGCTGCGATGGAGCGCGTCGAGCGGCGTGGTCAGCAGGGCTGTTTCGGACATCGGAATTCCGCACAAAGGTCGCAAGCCGGCCATGCTGCCAGCGAATTGCGACCCCCCTCTGTCTGCGGCACCTGAGAGATTCAGCTTTCCATGGAAAGCCTTACTCCGTCGGCGCGACCGCTCAGCGTGCGGTCGTCTTTCCAGAGATTCTTTCTCCGCGAGCGGTCCCTGATACCTGAGCGTTTCCGGGGGCCGGTTGCGCCTTCGGTGGCGGCGCCGAAGCCCCGCACTCTCCCGCCCGGGATAGCCCGAACATGGTTAACATGACCGAAGCCGCCGCTCGGTTCAAGCGATAAACGGCAGCGGTAACGCGATTCCGGCAGCCTGCATGGCGCTGCGGGCCAGATCGGGGCGATCGGTGCACATCCCGTCCACGCCCCAGCCGATCAGGCGGGCCATGTCGGCCGGATCGTTCACCGTCCACGGCATGACGCGCAGACCGCGCGCGTGGGCGTCGGACAGCAATTCTTCCGTCAGCGTCATGTATTCCGGTGCCCAGACGGCCGCCCGCCCGTGCGCCTCAGCGGCGACCGACGCGGGCACCGACGCTGCCATGTCGCCATCCCAATAGAATGGCGCAAGCGTCGGACGCGGGCGGCGGGTGAGGTAGGTGAGCGGGATGGCCGGGTAAGTGAGGCGCACATAGCGCAGCGCGAGCCAGTCGAAGGACCGTAAATCGAGCCGCGGCAGGGCACCCGCCTGGGTGGCAACCGCGATCGCGGCATCGGCCATGACTGATGCTGGTACGGTGGCGTCCGGCCGTTGCGGCAGGATTTTGAGTTCGGCCTGGATGGTGACCTGGCTGCCAGCCGTCGCCGCAATGACTTCGGCAAAGGTCGGGATAGGGGTGCCATCGCGCGGGGTCTGGTCGGGGAAGTTCAACGCCGTCGGGCTGCCGGGGCGGATGCGGCCGACATCGTAACGGCGCAATTCGGCGAGGGGGATGGAGCGGATCAGCGGACGCTCGCCATCGAGCCAACTGCCATCGGGCCGGCGCACCAGGTCGGGGTGCAAGTCAGGGTCATGAAAAATCACCGGCACGCCGTCCGACGTGGTGGCGATGTCGAGTTCCAGCCCGTGCACCCCCAGCGCCATGGTGGCGATGAAGCCGGGCACGGTGTTTTCCGGAAACAACGCGCGGGCGCCGCGATGGCCGTGCAGTTCAAAAGGGGTTTGCATGGCGCGCGGTTTGGCGCGGCGGGGCCTGATCGGTCAAGGGGCGGGTTCAGCATCCGACGCTTGGCGTGCGGACGGCCGTCGCGTGGTCCACACCGAACCAGCAGCTTTGCACCACGGCCTGTCACGAGCGCCCGGGACGCTCGATCGCAAATGTCGGATGAT
The DNA here is from genome assembly GCA_025352995.1 of Acetobacteraceae bacterium. Taxonomy (GTDB): domain Bacteria; phylum Pseudomonadota; class Alphaproteobacteria; order Acetobacterales; family Acetobacteraceae; genus CAITOL01. The sequence continues at coordinate 183 of JANXRN010000178.1, read as the reverse complement.
TTGGTAAAAATTTCGTGGTTTTTGGATTGCGCAAACGGCTATTTCATCGCGATGATTGGTGCATTGGTGGGTAGAATCTGATGGCTCTTTGCGTCAACTTCGATAGCAGAAAGATCAAGATCGGTGGGGCCGCTGTCGTTTTAGGCGAGACCGCACGCGCGGCGCAGTGACGCCCGGCGAGCC
>JANXRN010000132.1 GCA_025352995.1 Acetobacteraceae bacterium | reverse complement strand
GCGGTGACCATCCTGCCGATGACCGGCACATTGATCGATGCGACAGTTTTTCGGGTGCAAATTGAGCCTTCGGCGCAAAACGGGCTGGCAAAACGGTCGCAGGTGATGGTGGACAAAGCCCAAACGCCGGCACGCGACAAGGTTGGGGCGGTGATCGGGCGGCTCGATGATGCGTCGATGCTGGCAGTGACACGGGCGATGGCGGTGTTTCTGGGGTTGGGGTGAGAAAGCAGAATGATATTCGATAAAAGGATAAACCGATGACCCAAGCCCTGCTCGCGGACATCGCCCGCCGGCTCGATATTCATGGCCAACATCAATATGGCCTGTCCGACATCAATCAGAGCCAGCATGCGCTGCAGGCGGCGTGGCTGGCGGAACAGGCGGGCGATCCACCGGCGCTTATTGCGGCGGCCTTGCTGCATGATATTGGCCATATGGTGCATGATTTGGGGGAAAATCCCGCCGCCGATGGGGTTGATGACCAGCATGAAGACGTTGGCACCGCGTTCCTCAAGGATCATTTCGGGCCGGACGTGACAGAGCCGGTGCGGCTGCATGTTGCCGCCAAGCGCTATTTATGTGGCAAGGAGGCGGATTATTTCGCCAAATTGTCGCAGGATTCGGTGCTCAGCCTGTCGCTGCAAGGCGGGCCGATGTCGGCCGACGAAATCGTCGCGTTCGAGGCCCAGCCCTTCTGGCGCGAAGCGGTGCGGCTGCGGCGCTATGATGAGGGGGCGAAGGTGAAAGGGCTGGTAACCCCGGACGTCAGCCATTTCATGCCTTACGTGGCGCAATGCATGGCTGGGTGATCTTGTGCTCAGTTTGACCACAACCCAGGTCCAGGCAATCATTCGGACCGGTTGAGGGAGAAACGCGGGCCATGCAGGTATTGGTGATCCAAAATGACGCGGCCGGCCCGCCGGCTTTGTTCGGCGACTGGCTGGAGCAGCAAGGCGCGACGCTTACCATTGTCAGCAAGGACGCGCTGCCGGACAGCACCGATCGGTTCGACCTGATTGTGACGCTTGGGTCGCCGCATGGCGCCTATGAGGACCTGCCGTGGATCGATCGCCAGCGCCGCCTGCTGCGGCAAGCCGCCGAGCAGGACCAGGCGGTGATCGGGATTTGCTTTGGCGCGCAATTGCTCGCCGACGCAATTGGCGGCTCGGCGGAGAAAATCGCCGATGACACATTCCATCTCGGCTGGATGACCAACGAACACGCCGCCGATCCGGTGTGGGCAGGGCCGTGGATGCGGTCGCATGGCGATCATTTGCAGGTGCCTGAAGGTGCGGACGTGCTGGCGCGCGATCAGGGCACGGTGCAGGCCTATCAATATCGCCGCACCGTAGGGGTGCAGTTCCACCCCGAGGCCGGGCCGGAGCAGATCAGGGCGTGGTCGAAATTCTATCCCAACCGCCCACGGACGGAGGGGGCCGATATTGCCCAGCTTATTGCTGAAACCGATCAGATCGTCGAAGAACGCGCGGCCGAGCGTAACGCGCTGTTTGCCGAATTGCTGAGCCGGACGGTGGGCCGGTCCGCTTGACACCGTTCCTGTCCCCTTACCGGCACGATTTTATCCGCGTTGCGTCCTGCGTGCCGCCAGGCACGGTGGCTGATCCGGGCTTTGCGGTCGTCGAAACGCTCGCGCTGGTGCGCCAAGGCGATGCCGAGCGTGTGGCGCTGATGGTGTTCCCGGAACTCGGGATTTCGAGCTATGCGATCGATGACCTGCTGTTCCAGGACGCGCTGCTCGATGCGGTCCAAGCAGCAATTGCCAAGCTAGCGGCGGAAAGCGCTGATCTGTTTCCGGCTTTCGTGGTCGGCGCGCCGCTGCGCATTGGTGGGTTGCTGTTCAACTGTGCGGTGGCCATTCATCGCGGGCGCATTCTCGGCGTGGTGCCGAAAACCTATTTGCCGAACTACCGTGAGTTTTACGAAGAACGCCATTGCACCAGCGGCGCCGGGCAAGTTGGGCAGACCATCCGCCTCGCCGGGCAGGACACGCCATTTGGCGTCGATCTGCTGTTCCGATCCGTGGGCTCGGCACCGTTCACCTTCCATATCGAAATTTGCGAAGATGTCTGGGTGCCGCTGCCGCCGAGCACTTATGGCGCGATGGCCGGTGCGGAAATCCTGCTGAATTTGTCGGCGAGCAACATCACCATCGGCAAGGCCGAAACCCGCCGCAGCCTGTGCGGCAGCCAGTCAGCGCGCGCGATTGCGGCTTATGCGTATTCGGCGGCAGGACCGGGGGAATCGACCACCGACCTTGCCTGGGACGGCCAGGCGGCGATTTTCGAAAATGGCGTGCTGCTGGCTGAAACCGAACGCTTCCCGCGCGGCGCGACGATGGCGGTGGCCGACATCGATGTCGGGCGGATCAGGCAGGAGCGCATGCGCACCGGCACGTTCGCCGATTGCGTGCGCGCAACGCCGGTAATGTTCCGCATCTCGCCCTTCATCCTTGAAGCGCCAGGGGAAACGCTGGCGTTGCGCCGCACGGTCGCGCGCTTTCCTTACGTGCCGGATGACGCGGCGCGTTTGGCGCAAGATTGTTACGAGGCCTATAACATTCAGGTCCAGGGCCTGACGAAACGCATTGTTGCGGCGCGCGCGCAACGGCTGGTGATCGGGATTTCGGGCGGCCTCGACAGCACCCAGGCGCTGCTGGTGGCGGTGCGCGCGATGGATCGGCTGGGGCGGGCGCGGTCTGACATCATGGCCTACACGCTGCCGGGCTTTGCCACCACCGATGGCACCAAATCCAACGCCTGGGCGCTGATGCGGGCGCTGGGGGTGACGGCGGGGGAAATTGATATCCGTCCGGCGGCGCGCATGATGCTGGCCGATATCGGGCATCCCTACGCTGATGGCGCCAAGCAATACGACATCACCTTCGAGAACGTGCAGGCCGGGTTGCGCACCGATTATCTGTTCCGCCTCGCCAACCATCACAATGGCTTGGTGGTGGGGACTGGCGATCTGTCCGAACTTGGACTGGGTTGGTGCACCTACGGCGTGGGCGACCATATGTCGCATTATAACGTCAACGCATCGGTGTCCAAAACCCTGATCCAGCACCTGATCCGGTTTGTGGCGTCCAATGGCGAATTGGGCGGGGACGCGAGTGATATCCTGCTGTCGATCTTGGCGACCGAGATTTCCCCGGAACTGGTGCCGCCCGACGCAAGCGGGGCGATCCAGTCCACCGAGGCAACGGTTGGACCGTATCCGTTGCAGGATTTCAATTTGTACTACACCACCCGTTACGGTTTTCGCCCATCCAAGATTGCCTATCTTGCTTATTGCGCCTGGAACGATGCCGAGGCCGGAGCCTGGCCGCCCAACACGCCGGATGATCGGCGGATCGGCTATGATCTGGCGACCATCCGCAAATGGTTACGGAGTTTCCTGCATCGCTTCTTTGCGACATCGCAGTTCAAACGGTCAGTTGCGCCGAACGGGCCGAAAATATCCTCGGGCGGGTCGCTATCGCCGCGCGGTGACTGGCGGGCGCCGTCGGACGGCAGCGCCACGGTGTGGATTGCCGAGCTTGATGCCAATGTTCCGGAGAAAATCTGATGCGCTTCTGTCATTTCCTCAATTTTCGCGCTGAACATGAACCCACGCCAAGCGAGCGCGCCGCAGTCTCCGCCCTGCTGGCCGACACGCCCGGCGTGGCGCACGCGCTGCTGCATACGCCGGCCAGCACGCACGATCCGTATCTGAATGATGGGCGGCCACCATCGCTGGTGATCCAGAGCTATTTCGGCGATATCCAGGCGCTCGAAGCCGCTTTCGCGGCAGGCGGACGTTTGCAAGGCTTGCTAGATCTGCTCCCGAGCCAATTGAATGCCGAGGCGACGCAAGAAGCCATGGCGGTGCGGCGCTTTCTGGTGCCCGATCCGGTGTTCCAAGTCGCCGATGGCGCGCCGCATTGCAGCTACCTCGTGGCCTATGTCGGCCCGGCGGTGGACCTCAATGCCTGGCTTACCCATTATATCGGCCATCATCCGCCGATCATGGCGAAGTTTCCCGGCATTCGGCAGATCGAAATAACGTCCCGCATCGATTGGACCGGGGCGCTGCCGGTGCCGCGCTTTGCCCATATGCAGCGTAACAAAGTGGTGTTCGACAGCCCCGAAGCGCTAACCGAAGCGCTGAATTCGCCGGCGCGGCATGCGTTGCGGGCGGATTTTCATGAGTTCCCAGCTTATGAGGGTGGAAATACGCATTATCCGATGCGAACTTGGAATGTTGTTAAAGGAAGGTAAGGCAAGAATGTTCTTTTTGTGAACAAAAAGAACCAAAAAAACTTTTTCACACTTGCTGCGGTTGCCGTGCGATTGCGGAGAGCCCAAGCCAACGGCCAGGAATTGACAAAGTTTTTTTGCTTCTTTTTGTTCACAAAAAGAAGACCTTCCTACCCTAATACCGGCCGACCTTCCAACAAATCGCCCCGCCAAACATAAAGCGCCAATAACGGCTCATCACTCGTTCGCATCGCGTGCGGCAACCATGACGGGTGGTGAATGATCATCCCTGGCGGGCGCGGCGCGAACGGGCGATTGCCGCGCTGCCAGAAAGCAGTACCGGCGAGCGGGATGCAGATTTCCTCGGGCGCCTGACGATGGGTGGGGTATTCGGTGCGCGGGCCGAGCACCAGGAACCCGCAGGCCAAGCGCTCGGCGCGGAAGATTTCGGTCCAGCCGTAATTCTCGGTGAATTTGCGGCCGAGTTCGGCCTCCGAATGGGTTTGTCGCCATTCGAGGGCACCGACGGCCGCGATCAGCAATGCCGCCAGCGCTTCGGTTTCCGGCGCTGTCACTGCCATGGCGTGCGGTAAATGGCGCAAAGCGGGCAAGCGGGTTGGCGGCTGCTTGGGCAAGTTCATGTCGGCTGGCCAGCCCGCCAGGAAGCTTTTCGGCGCGTCGCGTTCTTGCAGAAAACGGAAAATCACCGCGGCAAGCTCACTGCGCGGTTCGGCGGTGGCGTGGGTGGGCATCAGGCGCCCGGGGCCCGGCCGGCGGCGATGCGGGCTTCGATGATGTCGATCGCGGCGGGCAAATCGGCGATGCTGTCGATGATGAGGTCGGCGTCTTCCATGTCGGCGCGGGCGCGAACGCGAATGGCCTCGCGGTCGGGTTCGGGCAACGCAGCAAGCTCCTCGGCGGACAGGCCGGCGATGTTACCGGTCAGCGCGAGGCCGATTGTCCAGCACCCAGCGTTGCGGCCCTCGCCGATGCCGGGCGGGGTGTCGTCGACCTTAACCACGCTTGCGGCAGGCCATATGCCCAGCGCGGCCATGACGTGCCACATCATCAAGGGCGCTGGTCGGCCTTCGGGCAGATCGCCGGCGCAGACGGTCAGTTCGGGGGCGTAACCGGCGGCGGCCGCGATCGGCAGCAGCACATCCATGATCGGGCGGGTGTAGCCAGTGGTGGCACCGATGCGGATGCCACGCACGCGAAGGGTTGCCAATGCTTGGAGTGCACCGGGAATGATGTCGGCGTGCTGCACAACGGACGCTACGTTCATCGGCTCGAACACGGCCATGATGGCATCGATCTCAGCCTCGGTGGCGGCATGGCCGTGGGCTTTACGCCAGGAGGCATCGACCGCAGGGGCTTGGGTGACCAGCTTGATATGGTCGCGCTTGGCCATACCCATCGGGCCGCGCGCGTCGGCGACGCTGATCGCAACCCCGAATTCGGCGAAGGCGCGCACGAAGGCGCCCATTGGCGCGCGGCTGCCGTGATCGACTACGGTGCCAGCCCAGTCGAGGATGACGGCTTTGATGATCACTTCAGCCTCGCATGGTCAGGGGGTGGATTGCCAAGCATGTCGGCGATGGTTTCTTCGGCGATGGCAAAGGCGGTGCTGGCGCCGGTGCCGGAGGTGACCATCGCGAGCCGCACGCCCGGCATCGGGGTTTCGGTGAAGGCGACGTCAGGGCCCGACGGATACACCCCGATCCAGCGTTCGAGCACTGCTGGGGCGGGCTTGCCGGTGACCGACTCGAATTCGGCGAGCATCCGGCGATCCACGGCTTCGGGCTGGAACGGATCGGGGGTCGGATCGTAATGGTGGCTGTCCCCGACGACGAGGCTGCCATCGGCGCCTTGCACCGCGATCAGATGGATGCCGTCGGCGAGCCACGCGGATTGTTCCGCTTCCAGCCGGGCGCGCAAGGCCGGCAAGGACGGCATGGCGTAGCCGAGATAGCGCACCAGCCCGAGGTCGCTCATCACCGGGGCCGGCAAAATATAGCCGGGATTAGCGACGCGCAGCATGTGAAGCTTGCACAAAGTGACCTGGCGGCCGGCGATAATGTCGGGGAACAAGGTCACCAGATCGGGGCCGGGACAGACGACGATATGATCGCCGACGATCCGTTCGGATGTGGTTTCGATGGCGCCGCTGATGACGGCGCGCACCGCAGTTCGCTGGATGAAGCGCACGCCTTGGCTTCTGAGCCACGCGGTGAGTTGCGGGATGGCGTCACGGCTTTCGACGCGGATTTCGTGCGGGGACTGCAGCGCACCGACCAGCGCGCCGGCGAACATCGGGGCGGCTGCCGCCAACCCGGCGCGGTCGAGGATACGGCAGTCCGCACCCATTTCGGTGGCGCGGAATTCTTCCAGCACGGCCAGCGCTTCGGGCCGGCGCGCGACCATCAGCAGCCCGCGCTGGTGGATTGCGATGCCGGCCGGGCCGACGACGCTGGCCCAGATGTCCCGCGCCCGTTTGGCGCGCCGCCAGACCAGGCCGGCTTCCTGACCGGTGACCGTAATGAAGCCGAAATTGCGGATCGAGGCGCCGTTGGCCCGTGCCTCCCGCTCTACCACCGTAACGCGCAAACCGGCGCGCAGGCCGGCGAGCGCGTGGGCAAGTCCCATGATGCCAGCGCCGACGATGACGAGATGGCCGGTCACAGCAACCGCGCCAGCCGCACCGCGGTATGGCCACGACTGGGGCGCAGGCTGGGCATCACCAGCAGGCAGTTATCATGGCTAGTGCGGATTTCGGTATTGCCGTCCATGGCGATCAGGGTGTTGCGATGGGCAATGATGTCACCGCCGCGATAAGGTTGCAGGAATACGAAATTGGCGCTGGTGGCGGTAACGGTGGCGGTCACCTCGGCGAGGATGCTGGTCCCTGCCCCGCTCGAACTTCCCTGATCACAGCTACGGAACAACCCGGCAACCGCCTGTTCGGTGACATCGACGGTGCGTTGCGCCCAATGCTGGCCGGCTTCGACCAGCAGCGCGCGGGCGAAGAACTGGCAAAACGTCCGAGCACTCTA
>JANXRN010000120.1 GCA_025352995.1 Acetobacteraceae bacterium | reverse complement strand
TCCCGCCGGCGGCACGGTTGCCAGCGCCAATCAGCGCATTGTTGGGCCCGAGTTCAAATACCCGATCTATGGTGCCTATTCACAAGGCCATCGCGGGGTTCGGCTGGCGGAAGTGTTTGACGGATCGGGGCGCATGGACCTTAGCGCCAATATCGCCCTGCAAAACGATGTCAAAAACAGCCGCGCCGAACGCTGCGTGCCGCATATTCTGGCCGGCATTGGCACCGCGCCGGCCGGGCAGGCGGTCGCTGCCATCCTGGCGGGCTGGGATTTCACCTACCGGACCGATACCGCCGCGCCGACCATTTTCGAAAGCTTCATGGCGCTGTGGAACACCCACGTGCTGGCGATGCACCTGCCCGCGCATCTGCTGCCGTTGACCCTGCAACAAACCGGCCTGTGCACCAGCGTGCTGGAAGGCACCGTGGCGGATTTCTTTGCCGACGGCCTCGCGCCCCACATCGTCGAGGTCGCCCGCCAGTGCATCACGACCCTGACTGCACGGCTCGGCGCCGATCCGGCGGCCTGGCAATGGGGTAAGGTCCATATCGCCCATTGGCGCCATCCGCTGTCCAACCCGGCCAACAGCGCGGCCTTCGATGTCGGCCCGGCAAGCGTTGATGGCGGGTCGCACACGATCCGCAACACCGGTGGCGAATTGCCGCCGCATACCGCGACATCGGGCGCCGAATACCGCATCATCGTTAATTTCGCTGCGCCCGACAGCTTCCTCGCGGTGCAGAATATCGGCAATTCCGGCATCCCCGGCAGCCCGCATTACCGTGATCAGCTCGCCCCCTGGATCGCCGGCACTTACCACACCGTCCATCTCACCCGCGCCGGGGTCGAAGCCGATCTGGCGACCACCACCATAATCCTGCCTGTAGGAGCCTGAAACGATGACTTTCCCCCTCCCGCTCGCCACCCCGGACCAACTCGGGCTCGATCCCGCCCGCCTCGACCGGATGTGCGCGGTCATTCAGGGCCATGTTGACCAGGGCCTGCATCCTGGCGGCCAGGTTGCGGTTGCCCGCCACGGCAAGCTCGCGCTGTTTCGCAGTTTCGGCCGCGCCCGCACCGCGCCTGATGCCGTGAAGGCGACCGATGACACGCTGTTCCTGCTCTATTCCAACACCAAAGTGGTGACCGCCTGCGCGGTCTGGACCTTGGTAGAGGACGGCGCCATCCGCTATGGCGACCGCATTGCCGATCACCTCAAGGGCTTCGAAAAGCACCGCAAGGGGGAGATCACGCTGATCCAACTGCTGACCCACCAGGCCGGCTTCCCGTCCGCGGTGATGCCACCGGAAGGCTGGGCGGACCATGACCGGATGCGCCAGATCGTCTGCGATTTCGTCCCCGAATGGCCAGCCGGCCAGCGGCTGCAATATCACCCGAGCGCGGCCCATTGGGTGGCGGCGGCGCTGATCGAGGCGCTAACCGGCCAGGATTTCCGCAGCTATATCCGCGACAAAGTCATCGCCCCGCTCGGGCTTGGTAATGAGCTTTTCATCGGCCTGCCCACCGACCAGCACGCCCGCGCGGCCGATATGCATGAACCGGACGCCGCTGGCACCATGCGCAACAAACTTCCCGAAACTACCGCAGCCCATCGCCTGGCTGGCGTCCCAGGTGGTGGCGGCTATGCCACCGCCCGCGCCATGGCGGCATTCTACCAGATGCTCGCCCAGGGCGGGCGGCTGGGCGACGTGCGCATCGTCTCGCCGCGCACCATCCGTTACGTCACCCAGAATTTCACTGGCGAGCGGCTTGACCTCGCCAGCGGCATGCCAATGCATCGCGGCATCGGCCCCTATGTGCGTGGCACCACGGAAACCGTGCGCGGCATGGGCAGCCTGGCGCACCCCGCCACCTTCGGCCATGGCGGCGCTGGATCATCCTATTGCTGGGCCGATCCCGATTCGGGCGTCTCGCTCAGCTTCGTCAGCAACGGGCGCCTGCCGGAAGAAGTGCACGACCAGCGCATGGATGTGGTCAGCAACATGACCCATGCGGCGATTGTGGGGTAAATCCTTACCGCGCCATCGCCTGATCAAGCCAACCCAGCGCCACGCGCCCAACGAGCCACTCCGCGAGTGCCACCGCGCCGGCCACCCCAAGCGTCCAGACCAGCACCATCGAAGATGCGTCGAGCTTGTGCAGCAAGAACATCGCCGCCCCAGCCACCGCGCCCACTGCCAGCCCCGCGCATAGCGTCACCCAAGCCGGGCGCAACCGCGCGGCGTGGCGAAGCTGGACGAGCAGCCCAGCCGAAAGCGGCAGGCTGATCAGCAGCACGGTCGCCAGGCAGCGCAGTATTTCCCAGGCACCCATCCCGGTGCCGAGGTCGATCCAGTTGGTCAGGCAGCTATAGCCGAGATCAGTGCCCCACACTGCCAGGCTCGGCAGCGGCAGTGCCAGCCACCAGCGCGACCGATCAGGCTGGCCCGCCATCAGGCTGCCGAAGGCTGCCAGTGCGGCTGTCACCAGCGCAGCACCTAGGCAGGTGCAGAAGCTGAGGCTGGTGAATTTGTTGGCAAGGTCCGCCCGCATCCCGGTCAAGCTGCCGACCAGCGCCACCATCACCCCGGCTGCCAGCAGCCACTGCAAACTGCGCCACAGCGGGTGGCCCAGCCGCTCCACCGGCCGAGCCTGGCTCGTGAGTTCGGCAATCAGATCGTCGGTGCGTCTCATCCCTGCCCAGCCTTGCCGCCAAGCAGCCGCCGCAACCCTTGCATTGCCCGATGGGTCGCGACCTTGAGCGCCGCAATGCTTTGCCCGCTGCGTGCCGCGGCATCCTTCAATGAAAGCTCATTCAGTTTCAACATCGTGATGGCCTCGCGTTGCCGCTGGGGCAGGGCGGCAAGTCCGGCCCGAAGATGATCGCCATCGAGCGTGCTTTGGGCCGCGGGGCCAGCGATATCGGCATGGTCGATCTCCAACGTGATTTCATGCGCCGCCACCCGCCCGCGCTTGCGCTGCCGATCGATGATGCGATGCCGCGCAATGCCATGCAGCCAGGGCCGAAAGGGCCGTGCCGGATCATAGCTTTGTCGCACCGCGTGCACGGTCAGCAGAATATCCTGCACCACGTCCTCGACATCTGCCGCCGGCAGGCTGCGCCGCGCCATGCCGCGCAATCCGGGCACAATCCCGTCCAGCAAACGGCGATAGGCGACCGCATCACCCGCCTGTACCGCCGCCATCAACGCGGACCATTCTTCAGGATCGGTCGCGCGCAGTCGGGCAAGCGCGATCACGTCAGAACCGAGTGGTCAGCGTGATCAACCAGTCTGGTGATCGGTCCACGATGAAGGTTTCGAGCACATGGTCCGCCCCGGTTAGGATCAGCAACCCGACCGCGAGCGCCACTCCGCCCAGCACTAGCTTGCCGCTTTTGCCCGCCCCCATCAGCCTGCCGCGCCAGCGCAGCATCGCCGCGCGTGACAAGGACCCGATCAGCAGCAACGGTGCCGCCGCCCCCAGCCCAAAGGCCGCCATCACCGCGGCCACCGCGCCCAGGCTTTTGCCTTGCGCGGCCAGCACTGATGCCGCCCCCAAGGTCGGCCCGACGCAGGGGCTCCACACCGTGCCCAGCAGCAGCCCGAGCACGAACTGCCCGGACGTGCCTTGCGGCGAAATTCGCGCAATCCAGCGCGACCCCGCGTCCGACAGCCCGCCGGTCGCCATCGCAAAGCGGTTCTGTAGAGACCCGCTCAGCAGCACCACGCCCAACCCCGCCAACATGATAGCAGCCACGACGCGAAAGAACGCGCCATCAAGCCCGATGGAAAACCCGATCGTCGCCACGAACAATCCGACCGCGACGAAGGACGTCGCCAGCCCGGCCGCCAACCCCGCCATACCGAACCGTCCGGCCGCTGCTGCGGGCCCCAACACCATCGGCAGCAGCGGCAGCACGCAGGGCGACAAGATTGACAATATCCCGGCCATAAACCCGAAGCCCAAGCTTGCGGCCGACAACTCCATCCTACTCGCTCGCCTTGGCGATCAGCGCCTTGATGCTTGCCGGATTGGTGTCACCGGTTGACCGGCCCTTTTCCGTCAGGCCATGGAACACGATCAGCGTGCTCTGCATCCGCACCCCAAAGGCTTGTACGACGTCCTTTTGCGCATCGAAATCGACCTTGAGCACAACGAGGTCCTTGTTCGCCGGATCAGCTTGGATGGATGACAAGGTTGGTGCCTGCGCCTTGCAGGTTGGGCACCAACTCGCCCAGACATCCACCAGGATTGGCTTGCCGGACTTTTGTGCCTCGGCAAAGGCTCCCTGGGTGAACGGTGCTTCGGTCGCGGCCTGCGACGCGGCGGACCAACCCAGCAGTGCCGCGGCAAACAGCCCGGCGGAGATGATTGATGTGAACTTCATGCTTGTCCCTCTTTCCGAAACCCGGTTCGCGCAATGAACAGCACGAACGCCCAATATAGTGTTCGTCGGGAATACGGAAAAGGTTACGCCGCCACGTGGTGCCCCGTAGGGGATTCGAACCCCTGTCGCCGCCGTGAAAGGGCAGTGTCCTAGGCCTCTAGACGAACGGGACCACGTGGCAGGCTGGGTAGCGGAGGGTCGCGTCCGGGTCAACCCGCAAAGCTAAATGTTTGCGGCATCCTGGATGATGAAATTCGCGGAGCTGACCCCATTCCAATGCTCCATCCGCACATGGCCCGCCACATGCAGCGGCGGGCCGCCGCGCAATAGCAGGGCTTCGGCGACCGGCCCGTCCTTGGCGCGGAACATCACCGACTTCAGTCGCGTGCCGCCGCCTTCGGGTTCAAGGAACACCCGGATCGTCGCCCCTTCCTTGCCGATCCGGTCAGCCCGCGCCACCCGCACCCTTGGCAGCACCAAGGTTGGCTCATCATTGCCGGGGCCGAATGGGGCCAGGCGCGCCAGTTGCTCGGCCAGTTCTTCCGTCACCCCGCCGACTGCGACGCTGCCTTCGATCATGAGATCGGCGGCGCCCGGCAACAAGCGCGCGGCGGCCAATCGGTCATCGAGGAACGCATGAAAGGCGCCCAACTGATCATCTGGCAGTGAAAACCCAGCCGCCATCGCATGCCCGCCGCCGGTTTTCAGGATGCCAGACTGGCGCGCCGCGATCACTGCCGCGCCAAGGTCAAGCCCGGCCACTGACCGCCCCGATCCTTTCGCCAGCCCGTCGGTGATGCCGGCAACGCAGGCCGGGCGGTTGAATTTTTCCTTGATCCGGCTCGCCACAATCCCCACCACCCCGGCATGCCAGCCATCGCCGGCCACCAGCACCGCGGCGTGCCCTGCGGCAAGCTGGGCGGCCGCGTTTTCCATCGCCGCATCGAGCATCTCAGCTTCGACCTGCTGGCGCTCACGGTTCACCCCGTCGAGCGTCTGCGCCAGCTTGCCCGCGTCCAACGCATCCGCAGCCAGCAGCAGGCGCAGGCCCATGTCGGCTTCGCCAATGCGCCCGCCGGCATTGATGCGCGGGCCGAGCGCAAAGCCCAAGGTCATCGCCGATGGCCGGTCCTTGACCCCGGCCGCATCCATCAGGGCTGCCAGGCCCGGCCGGTCGCGCCGCGCCAGCACTTTCAAGCCCTGATAGACAAACGCCCGGTTCAGCCCGACCAGCGGCATCACGTCACACACGCTCGCCAGCGCCACCATATCCAGCAGCCCGAGCAAATCGGGTTCACTGCCCCCAGCGAAATGCCCGGCGCGCCGCAGGCTACGCACCAGCGCCACGCAGGTCAGGAACGCAATCGCCCCGGCGCAGAGATGCCCGAGGCCGGAAGGGCAGTCGAGCCGATTGGGGTTCACCGTCGCCACCACGTCCGGCGGCGGCCCCTCGGCCTTGTGATGGTCGAGCACGATGGCATCAGCGATGCCGCGCAGCCCGGCCAGCACGCTGCCGGCGGCCGTCCCGCAATCGACACAGATAATCAGGCTGGCGCCCGCGGCCGCAAGCCGCAGCAAGGCCGGTAAATTCGGCCCATAGCCTTCCGATAGCCGGTCCGGCACGTAAGGCAGTACTGTGCAGCCCAGATCGCGCAGCACCCGGGTCATGATCGCCGCACTGCACGCGCCATCAACGTCGTAATCGCCGAACACCGCGACAGTTTCGCCCTGCCGCACCGCGTGGGCCAGCCGATCGGCGGCAACATCCATGTCGATCAGCACCGATGGATCGGGCAGCAGCGCCCGCAAAGTCGGCGTCAGGAAATCGGACGCCGCTTCCACCCCGATGCCGCGCATGGCCAGCATCCGCCCGAGGATTTCCGGCACCCCGAGCCGTTGGGCGATCCCCAGGCCAACCCGATCTTCGGCTTCTCGCCAGACCCAGCGGCGGCCCGAAAGGCTGCCGCTGGATCCGGGAAGGCTCAATGAGCGGCCCCCGAGCCCGAAGGGCTCAATGCGCTGCCCCCCGAGCCCGAAGGGCTCAATGTGCTGCCCAGGTTTTCATGGAGAAATTATGATGCGCCTCGATATACCGCACCGTGCCCGACTTGCTGCGCATCACCACCGAATGGGTCATCGCGCCATGGCCGAAGCGCCGCACCCCTTTTAGCATGGCCCCAGTGGTCACGCCGGTCGCGGCAAACATCACGTCGCCGCGCGCCATGTCCATGATGCCAAAAATCTGATGCGGATCGATCAGGCCCATTTCGCGGGCACGCGCCACCTGGGTGTCGTCCTCGTACAGCAACTGCCCCTGCATCTGCCCGCCAATGCAGCGCAAAGCCGCCGCCGCCAGCACGCCTTCCGGCGCCCCGCCTGATCCAAGATAAATATCCACCCCGCTGTCCGGCTGCGATGTCGCCAGCACGCCGGCCACGTCGCCGTCCGAAATCAGCATGATCCGCGCCCCGGCTTCCCGGCATTGCGCGATCAGTTCCTTGTGGCGATCGCGGTCGAGGATACAGGCCACCAGGTCCGATACCGCGCACCCTTTGGCCTTCGCCAGTTCGCGCAAATTGGTCCGCACCGGCACGCCCAGCCCGACCACGCCATCGGGCAGCCCGCCGCCAACCGCGATTTTTTCCATATAGATGTCAGGCGCATGCAGGAAGTTGCCGGCTTCGGCCAGCGCCACCACCGCCATCGCGTTTGGCCCGCCCTTGGCGGTGAGGGTGGTGCCTTCCAACGGATCGACCGCGATATCCATTTCCGGGCCGCCGGCACCGACTTTTTCGCCGATATACAGCATCGGTGCCTCGTCCATTTCGCCCTCGCCGATTTTCACCGTGCCGTTGATGGCGACCGTGTCAAAGGCAATGCGCATGGCTTCGACTGCGGCGCCATCGGCCTCATTCTTTTTGCCCTTGCCCATCCAGCGGCTGGCGGCCAGGGCGGCCGCTTCGGTGACGCGGACGAGTTCAAGCGCGAGGTTACGGTCGGTTGGCGACTCGGTTGCGGACATTTCTTGCGACTCCCAGATCAGGCGGCTTCAATACGGATCAATGCCGGCGCTTCCAAGACGGTGTCGAGCGCTGCGATCCGCGCCACCGCCCCCTGCATCGCCGCTTCGCCGGTTTCGTGGGTGGTCAGCACCACCGGCACCGCCTCACCTGGGCTGCGGCCGCGTTGCAGCATCGATTCGAGCGATATCCCGCTATCGCGCAGCGCCGCTGTCACGTCCGCAATCACCCCCGGCCGGTCGACCACCATCAGCCGCAAATAATAGGCGCCTTTGTGCGCTGACATCGGCACTGACGGCACCTGCGACAAATGCGACGGGTCCGCACCCCAGACCGGGGTATGCCGGCCGCGCGCGATGTCAATCAGATCGGCGACCACGGCGGACGCTGTCGGCCCACCGCCGGCGCCGCGGCCTTGCAGCATCACCCGCCCGACCGCGTCGCCTTCGGCGACCACCGCGTTGAACACGCCGTCAACCAGGGCGATCGGCGCGCTTGCCGGCACCATGCAGGGATGAACCCGCGCCTCGATCCCCGCCGGGCCGCTGGCGGCAATCCCCAACAGCTTGATGCGAAAGCCGAGTTCACTGGCAAAGGCGATATCGACTGCGGATACGCGCCTGATGCCCTCGACATACACATCATCGAACGCCACCGGCCGGCCAAAGGCGATCGCCGCCAAAATCGCCAGCTTATGCGCCGCATCGATACCATCGACGTCAAACGCCGGATCGGCTTCGGCGTAGCCGAGTTTTTGCGCATCGGCCAGTACCTCGGCGAATTCGCGGCCCTGTTCGCGCATCACGGTGAGAATATAGTTGCAGGTGCCGTTGAGGATGCCGGCGACCTTGCTGATCCGGTTGCCCGCCAGCCCTTCGCGCAGCGCCTTGATCGCCGGAATGCCGCCGGCCACCGCGGCCTCGAACGCCAGCGGCACCGATTTGGCTTCGGCGAGCGCCGCCAATGCCGCGCCATGCACGGCGAGCAATGCTTTGTTGGCCGTCACCACCGGCTTGCCCGCCGCGAGGGCGGCCTGCACCAACGCCCGCGCCGGACCTTCGGAGCCGCCAATGGCTTCGACCACCACATCGATCCCGCCATCGCCCGCAAGCGCCGGCGCATCATCATACCAGCGCAGCCCGCTGGTGCTGATCCCACGATCGCGGGTCCGGTCGCGCGCCGAAACTGCGGTCACCGCAATCGGCCGACCAGCGCGCGTGGCGATCAGATCGGCATTGTCGCGCAGCAGGCTGAGCACGCCCGCGCCGACAGTGCCAAGGCCTGCAAGGCCAACAGAAAGCGGACGGGTCATGGGCGAATTCCTCGCGGCGGCGTGATCGTGATTTTTCACCCTGCCGTTAAGCGGAATTCACCCGGTAAAACAAGGGTTAGGTGGGGCCGGCACCTATGTGGGGCGGCTGTAGTCAGACGATGGCACGAAGGCTCGCCGTGGGGAGCCTATAGATCGCGATCCGGAGCTTCTGCAATATCTCGGTCGCGATTGTGGACGGTCATCGTTAATAAATTTAGAATAAAAATATTTAATAAATTAATAATGCAAATTATATCAAAAAATATACATAGAATTATTTATTTTTTGATAAAAATGTTATCTTTAGTCTTTACGTGGCCTTACGTTCTATGGCGGCTTGGCGATCGTTTTCACGATGCCCTATGATTCGCCGGTGTCGGTCACCGCGAGTTCGACCATCAGCGGAGGAAATCCGTCTATCAATCTTGACTTTGCCATCGATGGCGTCCTGATCGGAGGTTCTGGTACCCCGTCGAACCAAACATGGATCTATGACAGCCAAGGTGCGGTCTTGGAAGCAGGCTCCAAGATTTACCTTCAGCAAGGTAGCGCGGGTTGTTACGACCAGTACACGAAAAACACCTTTACCATTACTTTGGAGGATGTCCCAGAACCATCGGCCGCACTGCTGTTATTATCATTTCTATCGGCTGGCGGCATGGCCTCGGCGCTGACAGCGATGAGGCGCCGGTTCGTCGGGTGATCATGCACCCAGCCGCGCGCTTACGGTCGTGCCGCGCGGCTGGGCGCATGATCTCGTCCGGCCCGCAACTCCTCAAGATGCTGCCGCCACCGTTCCCGCGCCGCCGTATCATCAGGGCTGTAACGCAGCGTCACCGCGACCTGTCCGTGCTCCTGCTTGAGGAGCGTCGCCTGGGAAAGATTGGGAACCGTGATTTCAAGCTCCCGTTCGGACAGCCATCGCAGCGTGAACGCCGTGTGCCAATCATCGGTAAAATTATCGACCTCGAACACAGGTTCGCCACCGCCAACCGTGTCTCCGTGGCGCGCGACCAGAACGGTGAAGGTTTCGGTGGTCTCGAACAAAAACACCCCCTGGCAGCGCGTATCACGCACGGTGGCTCCCCATTGCTTGTCAGGCGACAGAAGGACAAATCGCTCTGTTTGGGTGCAGCCGGAGGCCCAATGGGCCTCAAAAAGCGGCCACGAACATGTCGCCGGTCCCGCAAGCATGATGCCCCCCAGAAGCAGCCAACTGATCACGATGACCCAGGTTGGGCGTCTTTGGTTGGGTGTGGCGTTCAAACTCATTGCATTTGCCACGTATTATCTCGTATGCGCCTTGATCGCACGAGTTCATAGCCGGCCTGAATGTCGTAGACATTGACCTTGCGTAGGAAATGGTACGCTTCATCCATGGGTTCAGTCTTGGAGAAGTTGGATCGGACCCGTGCATATTGATTAGCGATCTCAAGCAAAAAATCTTCCGGGAGGCCTGCAGCGGCCGCGTAAATTCCAATCGCTAGGTTGCTGAACTCAATGAAGGGTGCCGTCGGGGTGCGATCTGACCCAACCCGTTGAGTGTCCCATGGTCCGTTAGCACCGAACTTTACCAGGTTGGCCCAGCCGGTGATGCCCTGAACCGGGGGCCCAACTCCCAGCAGGCTGGTTTCCAGGTCCATCTGTATGGCCACTCTACCTGCTTCGATGAAAAAATGTGGATCAACGTCGCTGGGCCGCATCATCGGCGTCCCGTCATGCTTCAACACCTGCTTCCCGTCGTCGTCAAGAAATGGAACCGCAATATGACTGGTACGTGTTTCCTTTGACATGTAATTCACGGTTGGCGCTTGAAATCCCATTGCGCCTGTCGCCGCAGGTTCAGCTTGTACGGTGCTTGCGTGTAGGCCCTGGCGCGGATCAACTAATGAATGGGTAACGTCGCTTGCGCCAGATGCTGATAGAAATGCTGCTAGGCTTGTTGGGTCACGCTCCAAATAAGCCAGCCCAGGACCAAGCAGTTGTTCCTTGGTCAGCCCGGTCCAGCGGTCACAGACTACATTATCACCACCCCGGCCGCCGGAGGCATCGACGGGGGAAGCTAAGATAGCTTCAGCATTTTGCGCAAGGGTGACTATCCGTCCTCGCGATAACACTTCCATCGCGCCAGGCTCTTGGTGAGTGCCTGCAATACTCGAAGTTTTATCAAACACATACCGCCTCGCCGGCCGTTGCTTGCCGAACATCCGGTCCATGAACGCTGGTGACCCCGTGAAGCGCGCCGGCAGGGTGATATAGTCCGGGTGCCGCCTGACCCAATCGGTCGGGAAGGGCGCGCCGTTGGGCACGAAGACGAAGTCGCAGACGATCGTATCGGACATCGAAACCTCGAATGTGATTATTTGTTTTTATTGTTAACATATTATATCCAAAAATGCAAGAAAATCTTACTTTCCCGTGCGCCGCAATGCCGTTGGCGCGTTTACCTTTTCCTCACACCGCTCCCCCATCCTGCACTCAGCCAATCTTACCCGGCGCGATCCCATTGCCCCGGAATGATTGTGCCAAGCAGGCGGAGCGCACGATGGACGACTTACTTGTCGATTTTCTGACCGAAACCAATGAAGGCCTTGCCGAACTCGACGTCGCGCTGGTCAAGCTCGAACGCAACCCGGGCGATGAAGCGACCTTGTCGCTGATCTTCCGCCTGGTGCACACCATCAAGGGCACATGTGGCTTCCTCGGCCTCGGGCGGCTGGAAAAAGTCGCCCACGCGGCGGAAAACGTGCTCGGCAAATTGCGCGACAAGCAATTGCCGCTGACCGGTGACGTGGTCACCAACGTGCTGTTTGCCATCGACCAGATCAAGGAAATTGTCACCGCGCTCAGCGCCACTGGCGCCGAACCGGCGGGGGAAGACAGCAAGCTGATCGCCACCCTGAACGCCATTTCCCGTGGCGAGGTCGCGCCTGTGGCGCAAGCGGTCTCGGAAGCGCCGCGCCCCGCTGCCCCAATGGTGGCCGCCGCGCCAGTCCTGATCGAAACCCCAGCCGAAGACCCGCCAGCGCCTGAAGTCGCGCTCGATGCCCAGCCCGGGACGGCAGCCAATGTGCCTGGCAACGCCCAGACCATCCGCGTCGGCGTCGATGTCCTTGAAGACCTGATGACCTTGGTTAGCGAACTCGTGCTGACCCGCAACCAGTTGCTGCAACTAACCCGCAGCCAGGATGACAAGGACGGCGAACTCGGCCGTTTCACTGTGCCCTTGCAGCGCCTGTCGCACATCACGTCTGACTTGCAGGAAGGGGTGATGAAAACCCGCATGCAGCCGATCGGCAATGCCTGGAACAAATTGCCACGCCTGGTGCGCGATCTCGCCCGTGAACTGAACAAGAAAATTGAGCTGGTGATGCTCGGTGCCGACACTGAACTTGACCGCCAGGTGCTGGAACTGATCAAGGACCCGCTGACCCATATGGTCCGCAACTCCGCCGATCATGGACTCGAAACGTCTGCTGCCCGTCGCGCTGCCGGCAAGCCCGAAACCGGGCAGATCAGCCTCAACGCCTATCACGAAGGCGGCCATATCCTGATCGAAATTGCCGATGATGGCGCGGGCCTTGCGGTCGGTCGCATCAAGGCCAAGGCGCTGGCCAATGGTCTGGCTACTGACGCCGAACTCGCAACAATGTCGGAAGCGCAAATCCAGCGTTTCATCATGCGCGCCGGGTTTTCGACCGCTGCCGCCATCACCTCGGTCTCCGGCCGCGGAGTCGGCATGGATGTAGTGAAAACCAACATCGAACAAATCGGCGGCACCATCGATCTGAAATCGACCGAGGGGCAGGGCACGGTTTTCACCATCAAGATCCCGCTCACGTTGGCGATCGTTTCGGCGCTGATCGTTCAAGCCGGCGGCGAGCGCTTTGCCATCCCGCAGATCAGTGTGGTCGAACTGGTGCGTGCCCGCAGCAATGGTGCCGGCGGTGACGCAGGTGGCCCGGTGGTCGAACAGATCAACGCCACACCGGTGCTGCGCCTGCGCGATCAATTGCTGCCGTTGGTCAGCCTCACCAGCCTGTTGCGCCTGCCGGAAACGGCGGCCACCCATGAAGCGGTGTACATCGTGGTCACCCAGATCGGCGGCACCACGCTTGGCATTATTGTTGATCGGGTCTTCGATACCGAAGAAATTGTCGTCAAGCCAGTGGCGCCGATTTTGCGGCATATCACCATGTTCTCAGGCAATACCATCCTCGGCGATGGCTCGGTGATCATGATCCTCGATCCCAACGGCATCGCCCGGGCCAGCGGCGTTGGCGGCGGGGAAGGGCGCAGCACCGACCGCCGCGCGGCATCCGCGCAAGCCCGCGTCGCGTCCGACGGAAAAATGGCAATGCTGCTGTTCCGCGCTGGCGGGCCGGAGCCGAAAGCCGTGCCGCTCGGGCTGATCGCCCGGCTGGAAGATATCGATCACGCCAAAATCGAATTCTCCGCCGGCCAGCCGGTCACCCAATATCGCGGTCGGCTGATGCCGCTGGTCCCGATGAGCGGTGTGCTCGACCAGGATCGCGCGCGCTATTCAGTGCTGGTGTTCAGCGATGATGAAACCGGGCGAGGGACCGCGTCGCGCGCCGGCCTTGCCGAGGGCGGGCGCTGCATGGGGCTGGTGGTTGACGAAATTGTCGACGTTGTCGAAGAAAAATTGAACGTCGAACTGACCGGCAATCGCCCCGGCCTGCTCGGATCGGCGGTCATTGCTGGCCAGGCGACCGATGTGATCGACATCAGCTACTATCTGACCCAAGCCTATGATGACTGGTTCGCCCAGCCGGAACATCCCGGCAGCCGGGCGACGGCCGGTGGGCCGGCGCGCATTCTGGTGGTCGAAGACAGCGAATTCTTCCGCCATTTGCTGGTGCCGACCCTGGCCAGCGCGGGCTTTGAGGTTGTCGCCGTGGCGTCGGCTGCGCAGGCGCTGCGCTTGCATGATGCCGGGGAGAATTTCGACGCGATCTTGTCCGATATCGAAATGCCCGACATGAATGGCATCGCCTTCGTGCGGGCGGTACGCGCCAAGGGCCGCTGGTCGGATTTGCCGGTCATTGCACTAACCGGCCATGTCGCCCCCGAACAGATCGAACGCGGCCGCGAAGCCGGCTTCACCGACTATGTCGCGAAATTCGAACGCCAGGCGCTGCTGGCAAGCTTGCAGCAATGCCTCGCCCAGCCAGCCGCGCTCGCGGCGTGAGTGTCTGACTGAAAATGCTACTATGGCGGCCATCTGGCGCGCCTTTCTCCGCTTCCGGTGCTCACGGACCAGCGTCCGCTCCGCTCCGGTTCTCGAAAAACACGCCAGATGACTCGCCCTAGCGCATTTTGAGTCAAACACTGAGGCAACGGAGAACATCATGTCCCAAGCCCTTGCCGAACGCCCGGCGGCCAATGACACGGCCAATGACGAAAAAGTCTTCGTGACCCTGACGGTTGCGGACCAGCTCTGCGGAGTTCCTGCCCTCAGCGTGCGCGACATTTTGGGGGAGCAGATCATCACCCGCATCCCGATGGCGCCACGCGAAGTCGCGGGCAGCCTCAATTTGCGCGGCCGGATTGTCACCGCGGTGGATTTGCGCCGGCGGCTGAACTTGCCCGACGCGCCGCCCGGTACGCCGCGCATGTCGGTGGTGGCTGAGCAGGGCGGCGAGCTTTACGCGCTGCTGGTCGATCAGGTCAGCGAAGTGATCAGCCTGCCGGCGTCAGCCTTTGAACGCAATCCGCCAACCTTGCCGCCGCCCTGGTCGGAGTACAGCGCCGGCATCTTCCGCTTGCAGAATAAATTGCTGGTTGTGCTCGACACCGCCCGGCTGCTGGCGCTGGCGCCGGTTGAATAGGGAAAATGGCGATGGAGGGCGTGATGCGAACGTGTTTAGTGGTTGACGACAGCCGCGTGGTGCGCAAGGTGGCGCGCCGAATTCTTGAAGGCCAGGGCTTCACGGTTGAAGAAGCCGCGGACGGTCAGATCGCGCTCGATGCCTGTCGCCGCAGCATGCCCGGCAGCGTGTTGCTTGACTGGAACATGCCGGTGATGACCGGGATCGAATTCCTCCGCGCCTTGCGCCGCGAATTTGGCCCCGACAATCCGCCGGTGGTGTTCTGCACCACCGAAAACGATATCGGCTTCATCCAGCAGGCGATCGACAGCGGCGCCCAGGAATTCATCATGAAGCCGTTTGATGAGGATATTCTGGTCGGCAAATTCACCCAGGTCGGCATTCTGTGAGCCAGTCCGCACGGGTCATGATCTGCGACGACAGCGCCATCATCCGCGCGGCACTCGCGCGCATGCTCGAAGGCCAGCCCGATATCATCGTCGTCGCCAAGGTTGCCAATGGCGAGTTTGCGCTTGCCGAAATGCGGCGGCACTTCGCTGCCGGCACGCCCATTGATGTCGTGGTGCTCGACATCGAAATGCCGGTATTGGATGGCATGCGCGCCTTGCCGTTACTGCTGAAGATCGATCCCAATGTCCGGATCATCATGGCCAGCACCTTGACCACCCGTGGCGCCGATATCGCGTTGCAGGCGCTTCGCCTTGGTGCCGCCGACTATTTGCCCAAGCCGGGCACGGCGGATATCGCCGATGATAGTTTCCGCCGCGATCTGATCGCCAAGATCAGCGGCCTTGCGCGGTTGCGCCTCCGTCGGGCGCAACCGGCCGCCGCGCCGCGCCCGCCCGCCGTGCTGCGCCCTTTGCCACGCTTGGCCCCACGCCTGCTGGC
>JANXRN010000071.1 GCA_025352995.1 Acetobacteraceae bacterium | reverse complement strand
GATCGTTTTATTGGTGGCCGGATTGCCGCAGGGTGGCATGATCTAGCCGCTCTGGCGAAAAAGCAATTGAGCAGCGGTCCTCCTGCTTTTCTGGCAAAATCGTTGTCCAATCTGGCAGTGCGGGATGGGTTGCCTGGGGACATTGCATTGGAATTGCACGATCTCGCGTTCCTTTGCGCATCGGAGGATGTAGTTGTTTCTACCGCTCGGGCGGAAACGCTCCGCGACCTCGGGCGTCTTGACGAGGCGCTGGCGGCCTATGACCGTGCGGTCGATATGTTCCCGAATGATGCGCATGCGCGCTGTGGCCGGGCGGAAACACTCCGCGCCCTCGGGCGCCTTGACGAGGCGCTGGCGGCCTATGACCGTGCGGTCGAGATGTTCCCGAATAATGCGCATGCGCGCTGTGGCCGGGCGGAAACGCTCCGCGACCTCGGACGCCTTAACGAGGCGGTGGCGGCCTATGACCGTGCGGTTGATATGTTCCCGCATGATGCGCATGCGCGCTGTGGCCGTGCGGAAACACTCCGCGACCTCGGGCGTCTTGACGAGGCGCTGGCGGCCTATGACCGTGCGGTCGATATGTTCCCGAATCATGCGCCTGCGCGCAACGGCCGTGCGGAAACGCTCCGCGACCTTGGGCGCCTTGACGAAGCGGTAGCGGCCTACGTGACTGCATTAAACGTTCGGCCGTTGGATAAAGTAGCGCGGAATGGCTATGCCAACGTACTTTCCGAACTCGGACGCTGGGACGAGGCGCGGTCTCAACTCAAAAACGTTGAGGACCCGCCGCGCGCGCGCTCAGACTGGGTGGCAGCGCACATCCTCTGCATGCTGGATTTACGAACCAAAGCGACGGACCGTGCTATCGAACGATTGGAACGGTTCGTTGCGATATGCCCATTTGCAACGCAAAGAAATTATTTTGCGACGAGCTTAGCAGTGGCGAAACTTGCGGAGCGACGGGCCGCCGATGCCAGAGCAATTCTAACGGCGCAGCTTGAGAAAAATGTAGTCGCCCCGCAAATGCGGGCAATGCTGCATGTTATTCGCGCGCACGCCGAGGCGGCAGACGGTGATCTTAGGGCGGCGGAGCAGAGTATATCGGCCAGTAACGTAGTTCCCTACGCCACGTTCAAAATGCGGCAACTTCAGCGAGAAGTTACGGCACGCTATGGCCTGGCAAATAATCCCCCGCTGACATCAAGCAACGATATTGCTGCGGCGGACGCGCGGATATTTGCACTGGAAGTCGCAATCTGTCTTCCGATGGCTGCCTGAAGCTTAGCAACGGTCTCTGCTAGCGCCCCACAAAGCGCGGCCGGCGCTTTTCCATGAACGCGGTGCGGCCTTCCTTGAAATCCTCGCTATCGAGGCTTTGCCGCTCATACTCCTTCAAGCGCGCCAGATCGCGGGCATCGGGGTCCTTCAGCACCATGGCAATGCCGTCTTTGGAAGCGGCGATGGAAATCGGCGCGTTGTCGGCCATGCGGCTGGCGAGCGCCATTACCGTCGGCCACAGCGCGTCCGGCTCCACCACCCGGTTGATCAGCCCGATCCGCGCGGCCTCGTCGGCATCGATGCGGTCGGCGGTGAACATGATCATCCGCGCATGGGCCGGCCCGACCAGCCCGACCAGGGTGCGCAGCCCTTCGAACCCGTAGGCAACGCCCAAGCGCGCGGCCGGAATGCCGAACTGGCTGCCAGTGGCGGCGATGCGCAAATCGGCCTGCACCGCGATGGCGAGCCCACCGCCGAGGCAAAAGCCCCTGATCGCGGCGATCGTCGGCTTCTTGCAATCGGCCACCGCGTTGCGGCCGGCAGCAATGCGGGCGGTGTGCTGGCGGGCAATCTCGGCACTGGCGCGGGTTTTGGCGAACTGGCTGATATCGCCGCCCGACACGAACGCCTTGTCGCCAGCCCCGCGCAGCACGATCACCCGAATGCTGTCATCGGCGCCGAAGCCGGCCATGATCTGGCCCATCGCTTCCCACATTTCCATCGACACCGCGTTGAGCCGTTCGGGATGGTTGAAGGTCATGATGCCGACGGCGCCTTGGCGCGATGACAGCATCTTGCCGTCCGCCCAGCTGCGCTCGTCCTGTTCGGTTCCTGTCATGATGCGGCCCCCTGAATGATTTGGCGCAACCACACGCGCCTGATTTGCGTTAGCATAGCCCGACCGGTTGGCAATCCAGCAAGAGGCACCAAGATGACCGATCCGTTCTGGCACGTCCCCACGTCTAAGCTGCTCGCTGATTTGCACAGCACGCCCGACGGTCTCACCAGCGCTACGGCGGCGACATTGCGGCAGACATTTGGCCCCAACGAAGCTGCCGCCGCCAAGCGCACGCCGGCCTGGCTCCGCATTGGCA
>JANXRN010000068.1 GCA_025352995.1 Acetobacteraceae bacterium | reverse complement strand
TCGATCTTGATCACCTCGGCGCCGTGGTCAGCCAATTGCAAACTGACCATGTTGCCTGCGACCAGGCGGGAGAGGTCTACCACCAACAGATCGCGCAGTGGCGGGTTGGCATCGGGTTCGAAGGCGCGCTGTTTGACCATGATCCATCCTCAGTCTAGGCGAGTGGTAGGCTGGCGCGACCCGGCCAGCAACCATGCCAGGACCATGACGATGCCAGCCACTTACCAAACCCTGCTGCTCAGCGAACCGGCCGACCATGTCCTGCAAGTGACGCTGAACCGGCCGGATGTCGCCAACGCGCTGAACACCCAGATGGGCATCGACATGCTGGCGCTGTTCGACGGGCTGTGCGCCGATCCGGCCGCCTATCGCTGCATCATCCTGACTGGCGCCGGCGACCGCGCCTTCTGCGCCGGCGGCGACCTCAAGCAGCGCCAGGGCATGACCGACGCGCAATGGCAGGCCCAGCATCTGATCTTCGAACGCATGGTGCGCGCCATGGTCGCCTGCCCGATCCCGATCATCGGCGCGATCAACGGCGCGGCCTATGGCGGCGGCTGCGAGATGACTTTGTGCTGCGATTTTGCCTATGCGTCGGACCGCGCCCGGTTTGCGCTGACCGAGGTGACGTTGGGCATCATGCCCGGCGCCGGCGGCACCCAAACCTTGCCGCGCGCTGCCGGCATTCGTCGCGCCAAGGAAATCCTGCTGACCGGGCGGCCCTTCACCGCCGCGCAGGCACTCGATTGGGGCGTGGTGAACCAGGTGTGCACGCCGGAAGACTTACTGCCCGCCGTGCGCGACACCGCATCCCGCATCGCCGGCAACGCGCCGTTGTCGGTCCGCCAGATCAAACAGTCAGTTAATATCGGCATGCAAACCGACCTCGCCAGCGGGCTGATGTTCGAGATCGAGGCCTATAATCGGCTGCCGCCAACCGACGATCGGCGCGAGGGAGTGGCGGCGTTCAACGAGAAGCGCAAGCCCGTGTTTCAAGGGCGTTAAGCGCGCGGAAAAAGCAAATACGTCTCTCGAATGAAACGATATAAAAAATTACAATCGTTTTTGGGAATAATCTGAACGAAGGCATATACACGCCATCTTTGAGCGGCTAGACCGCGATCGCAATTCGAATCCAGGACCGCTTCCAATGTCAAAAGCCCGCGTATTCGCCGACATCGCCCGCAGCATCGGGCTGCATAACGGCGTGCTGCGAATTGCGTTCTCCCAGCTTGATGCGGAAGGCAAAGCAGAAGACGTGCTGGACCTGATGCTGCCGCAGTCGGAGATTAAAAATCTGGTGGACGCGCTGCGTAAAATCGTGCCGCGGTAGGATTTCACCAAATAGCGCTTGGCACCCGGCTGACTGATCGGGCAAGGATGGCGCGATGAAACTCCCCTCCGCCATCGCGCCGCTGCGCCATAATTTGTTTCGCCTGCTTTGGACCACCAATCTGGTGGTTTCGGTCGGGGTATGGCTGCAAAATACCGGCGCCGGCTGGCTGATGACGAGTTTGGCCCCCGATCCGTTGACCGTCAGCCTGGTGCAAATGGCAACCATTCTGCCGATGTTCCTGCTGGCGCTGCCGGCTGGCGCGCTGGCCGACATCGTCGATCGCCGGCTGTTCATCATGATCACCCAAGGCTGGATGCTGGCCGCCGCCGGGGGGCTGGCGATCCTGACCTATGCCGGGATGACGGATGCCTGGTCGCTGCTCGCCTTCACTTTTGCCCTCGGGCTCGGCCAGGCGATGAACAACCCGGCCTGGGGGTCCGTGCTGGCCGAGTCGGTGCCGCGCCATGATCTGGTGCAGGCGATCACCCTCAACGGCATCGGCTTCAATCTGGCGCGCGCGGTGGGGCCGGCTTTGGCCGGGGTGCTGGTGCTGCTCGGCGGACCGGCCCTCGCCTTCGGCCTGAACGCGCTGAGCTATCTCGCCGTCATCATTGCGTTGATGAGCTGGCATCGCCGCCCGCGCAGCACCAACCTGCCGCGCGAGCATCTTGTGTCGGCGATGCGGGCCGGGGTGCGGTTCGTGCGCTATACGCCGGTGATGCAGGCGGCAATGATCCGCACCGGCTGCTTTTTCTTTGCGGCTGCCGCGCCGTGGGCAGTGCTGCCGCTCATCGTGAAGCAGCAACTGCACATGGAAGCCGGCACCTACGGGCTATTGCTCGGGCTGATGGGCGCCGGCGGGGTGACGGCCGGGTTGCTGCTGCCGCAAGCCCGCCATCGCATGTCACGCGGTGCGGTCGTGCTCGGGGCCGGCCTGATCAGTTGCCTCGGGATGGCAATGGTGGGCATTGCCCAGCATTGGTTGCTGGCGGCCATCGGCATGGTGCTGTTCGGCATTGGCTGGGTGGCGGTGTCATCGGTTGCCGCGGGGGCTGCCCAAATGGCGGCGCCGCCCTGGGTGCGGTCGCGGGCATTGGCGATCTATCAGCTTGGCTTCAACTTCGCGATGATCACCGGCACCTTGTTCTGGGGCTGGCTCGCCACCCAGATCGGCCTGTCGCAGGCGATGCTGGCCGCGGCAGCCACCGGCGTGGCGCTGTCGGTGCTCGCCCGCCGGGCCAATATCGATACCGAAGCGGCGACGGTTGCCGCCGTCACCCTCGATGCGCCGCCAGTGCCCGAAGCGGTCGATCCCGAGTTGATCGAACTGGTCAGCGAAGCCCGCAACCGGGTGATGGAATGGCAGCGCTACCGGATCAGCGGCGATAATTCCGAAAAATTCCTCGCCGCCATGGCCGAAGTGCGCGACGCACGCGGACGGGCGGGCGCCGTCGGCTGGCAGCTCTACGAAGACATCGCCCATGCTGATGGCTGGGTGGAAGTCTGGACGGTGGAAAACTGGACCGACCATTTGCGGGAGGCGACAAGGCTGAGTGGGGCTGACCGGGCGGTGCTGGCGCAGGCGATGGCGCTGCATAGCGGAGAGCCGATTGCGCCGAGCCGGTTTATCGCGGTGGCGCCGCATCGGCTTCAGGACGGGATGATCAAGTAAGGATGTTCTTTTTGTTCACAAAAAGAAGAATCCCTTCCCCTTCTCATATTTTTTGATCCTTGCGACACCCCCCAACGCTTAGCTAAAGTCCGCGCCAGCACGGGAACACAGCATGAACGATCTTTTCGGCGGCGCCAAAGCCGAGGCCAGCTCGAACGACTACACCGCCAAGGATATTGAGGTCCTGGAGGGGCTTGAGCCGGTACGCCGTCGCCCCGGCATGTATATTGGCGGCACCGATGAAGCCGCCCTCCATCACCTCGTCGCCGAAGTGCTTGATAACGCGATGGATGAGGCTGTGGCCGGCCATGCCAGCACGATCGAGATGTCGCTCGAAGCCGGCAACTGGGTCACGGTGCGGGACAATGGCCGCGGCATGCCGGTCGATCCGCATCCAAAATTCAAAAATCTCAGTGCCTTGGAAGTTATTTTTACCACCCTGCATTCAGGTGGCAAGTTCAGCGGCAAGGCGTACGACACCTCGGGCGGCTTGCACGGCGTCGGGTCATCGGTGGTCAATGCGCTGTCCGATGTCATGGAGGCCGAGGTCGCGCGCGACCGGGTGCTGTGGAAACAGAGCTACGCGCGCGGCAAGCCGACGACCAAATTGATCAATGCCGGGCCGATCCAGAACCGGCGCGGCACCCAGATCCGCTTTCATCCGGACGAACAAATATTCGGCAAGCTGCAATTCATCGCATCGCGGCTTTATCGGCTGTGCCGGTCCAAAGCCTATTTGTTCCGCGGCGTGCAGATCAAATGGTCGTGCGCCCCGGAACTGATCAAGGACGAAACCCCCGCCCAGGCGGTGCTGCACTTCCCCGGCGGGCTGCGCGACTCGCTGGAAGCCGACATCGCCGGCGCCGCCCTGGTCGCCCCTCCTTGGTCGGGTGATGGCGATCTGGCGGTCGCGCCCGATGGTCGCCCCGCCGGCCGGTTGGAATGGTCGGTCGCCTGGCTCGAACAGGGTGACGGGTTCTTGCACAGCTATGCCAACACCGTGCCGACCGGGCAAGGCGGCACCCATGAAACCGGCTTTCGCAACGCGCTGCTGCGCGGCCTGCGCGGCTGGGGCGAGCATCGCGGCAACAAGCGCGCCAATTCGGTGGTCGCCGACGACGTCGCCACCGGGTTGGTCGCCAAACTGTCAGTCTTCCTGCGTGACCCGCAATTCCAGGGCCAGACCAAGGAAAAGCTGACCTCCCCCGAAGCCGCCAAGCTGGTCGAACAGGCGCTGCGCGACCGCTTCGACCATTTCCTTGCCGGCGATCCAACGCTTGCCGATAACCTTCTGAGCTTTGTCATCGAACGCGCCGAGGAACGCATCCGCCGCAAGGAACTGAAAGACACCCCGCGCAAAACCGCAACGCGGCGCCTGCGCCTGCCGGGAAAACTTGCCGATTGCTCGGTCGAAGATGCCTCCCGCACCGAATTATTCCTGGTCGAGGGCGACAGCGCCGGCGGCTCGGCCAAGCAAGCGCGCGACCGCGCTACCCAGGCGGTGCTGCCGCTGCGTGGCAAGATCCTCAACGTCGCCAGTGCCAGCACCGAAAAATTGCGGCAAAATCAGGAGCTCAAAGACCTGATCGAGGCGCTCGGCTGCGGCGTTGGTGACCGGTTTGACCGCACCCGCCTGCGCTATGGCCGCATCATCGTGATGACCGACGCCGACGTGGACGGCGCCCATATCGCGTCGCTGCTGATGACATTCTTCTACCGCGAATTGCCCGAACTGGTGCGCGCCGGGCATTTGTATCTGGCCCAGCCGCCGCTTTATCGCCTGGTTCAGGGGGCGAAATCGATTTACGCGATGGATGATGATGATCTGGTGAAAAAGCGCGCTTTGTTCAAACCCAATGCCAAGATCGATGTCAGCCGCTTCAAGGGCTTGGGGGAAATGCCGGCCGCGGTGCTGAAAGAAACCACCATGGACCCGAAAAAGCGCACGCTGCTGAAAATGATGACGCCGTCCGATGAGCGGGCGCGGACCAATGATCTGGTGGAAAGCCTGATGGGACGGCGGCCGGAGTTGCGGTTTCAGTTTATTCAGGAGAATGCGAAAAGCGTTGCGGAGGTGGATATTTAAGGAAGGTCTTCTTTTTGTGAACAAAAAGAAGCAAAAAAACTTTCTATCCATTCCTTGCCGTTGGCGTGCGCCCCCTGCAACAGGGAAGCGCTCGGAACCAAAGTGGAAAAGTTTTTTTGCTCCTTTTTTTTTCAAAAAAAGGAGTGCTTCCTTGGCTTATACCAAGCGCCCTTGATGTTGACCCATGAAGAATGGGTCAACGGCGCTTGGTATAAGTCTTTGCTTGGCGCACCGCCGCCGGCCAACCCGGTGCGCAATACCAAGCGCCCGAATGGCTGGAACGGTCAGCCATTCGGGCGCTTGGTATTA
>JANXRN010000296.1 GCA_025352995.1 Acetobacteraceae bacterium | reverse complement strand
TTTTTTGAAAAAAAGAACCAAAAAACTTTTCCACTTTGGTTCCCAGCGCTCCGCTGTTGCGGGGGGAAGCACGCCAACGGCAAGGAATGGATAAAAAGTTTTTTTGGTTCTTTTTGTTCACAAAAAGAACTGCTTGCCTTCTGCCTTCCCTTGACTGCGAGTCTTCCTCAACAAATAACCCGGAAAGTTACTTCTTTGTTCAAAAAAAGACGAATCTCTTACTTAACTTTACCCACCCATTCCCCAAGATTATAATGATTTGCCACCCGCGCTACTTTGCCGCCCCGGATGGTAAAAAACCCCCCAGCCGGCAGCGCATAGTCCTGCCCGCGCGCGGGGGATGTTCCCGCCGGCACGCCAGGGTCCGTCGCGATATAGCGGCCCGTGACAGTAAACTCCGCCGCCGCCCGGGTGCCGGACATATCAACCATCACCACGACATCGGCAATCTGTTCCGCGTAGCAGCGATCCATATGCGCCATGAAGCGTCCGAACGCGTCGCGGCCGATTTCCTGTCCGCCCTGGCTGATGTCATGCACCACGTCATCGGTCAGCAGGGCAAGGAAGGCCGCCCGATCGCCGCTGTTGAAGGCAGCGTAGTAGGCGCGCACCAGGCGTTCGGCATCACTCATTCGCGGGCCTTTCGGAACGGCTTGGAATTGGCGGGCTTGGGGCGGAATGGCGCGCGCGCCGGCATTGGGCCGCTGCCGGCCTGGCTGATCCGTGGCTCGTTCGCTGGCATGTCCGCGATAGCGGCAGCGAAGGCGTCGGCGACCCCGGCGGCGATTTCAAAGCGGGTGTCGGTATCAAAGATGCGGATCGCGCCGATATCAGCTTTGGTGACATTGCCGACCCGACACAGCAGCGGCAAAATCCATTTCGGATCGGCGCGGTTATTGCGGCCGACCGAAATGCGAAACTGCACGTAATCCCCCCCGGCCGCCGGCGCGTCATTCGGCGCGCGCACTGCCCGTGGGGTCGGCGCGGTGGGTTGGGTGCCCTGGCTTACGGACTCGCCTTGCGGCAGCTGCCGGCGATAAAGCCGCAGCAATGCGGCCGCGATGGCCACCGGATCATGCGCCAGCAGCAACGCCTCCGCATCCGCGCGTTCCTGCCCGGCCGGGGTTTCCAGCATCGGATCGGCCAGCAGCCGTTCGCGATCCTTGTCGGCGATGTCGCTGGCATCCGGCGCATTCGACCACGCCACCCGCACCCGTGCGGCGTTGGTGATCTGTTCGGCGCGGCGGCGTTTGGGTTGCGGCACGATCAGCACCGACACGCCTTTGCGCCCCGCCCGTCCGGTACGGCCGCTGCGATGGAGGAGTGTTTCGGGGTTGGTGGGCAGGTCGGCATGGACGACGAGATCAAGTGCCGGAAGATCAAGCCCGCGCGCGGCGACATCGGTGCAGACGCCAACGCGGGCGCGGCCGGAGCGGAGCGCATCGAGGGCGGAGGTGCGTTCATGCTGGCTGAGTTCGCCTGACAGCATCACCGCCGCAAAGCCACGCCGCACCAATGCCAGATGCAGCCGCTTGGTGGTTTCGCGGGTGGCGCAGAACACCAGCGCGCCGGGCGCTTCGTAAAGCCGGAGGATGTTGACCAGGGCTGCTTCGGTTTCATGTGCCGCGATCACCATGGCGCGATATTCAATATCGTCATGCGGGGTGCTGCGGTCGATCGTATCGATGCGCAGTGCGTTGCGTTGGTATTTGCGGGCGAGGTTGGCGATGTCATGCGGAATCGTCGCTGAGAACATCAAGGTTCGGCGATCGATGGGTGCGGCTTGGAGGATGAATTCGAGTTCTTCCTGAAAGCCGAGATCGAGCATTTCATCGGCTTCATCGAGCACGACGACGCGCAGATGAGACAGATCGAGATTGCCGCGACGCAAATGGTCGCCGAGGCGGCCGGGGGTGCCGACGACGAAATGAACCCCGGCATAGAGCGCCCGCTGTTCCTTCCTGATATCCATCCCACCGACGCAGGATGCGATACGGGCACCGGCGTAGAGCCAGGCGAGTTCGGACTGGACTTGCAGGGCGAGTTCGCGGGTCGGCGCGATGACGAGGACCAAAGGCGGGCCATGCGGCGGCATTTCACCGTCGGGCATCAGGGTGGAGGCTACCGCGAGGCCAAAGGCGACGGTTTTGCCTGATCCGGTGCGGGCGGATACCAGCAAATCGCGCCCGTCGGCGTTGGCCTGCAGCACCGCCGATTGCACCGGGGTGGGTTCATCGTACTGGCGCGCGGCAAGGGCCGCGTCAAGCACGGGATGGATCGGGGGAAAGGACATCGGCGCGGCTTAGGCTGAATAAGTCGCCTACGCCATTGCCAAAGCCGCGTGGCTGACCGCTACTCGGCGGCTTGTTGCAAGCCGTGTCCGGCGAGGCGTGCGCGCACGGCGTCAGCGAAGGCTGCGAAAATGCCGCGCGAATTGGCGTCATGGTCCCAATCATATTCGGGGTGCCATTGCACGCCGACGGCAAAACCGGGGGAGCGGATGACATGCATGGCTTCGACCGTGCCATCGGCGGCCTGGGCGTCGATGGCGAGGCCAGGGGCGAGGCGGTCGACGCCTTGGTTATGGAGTGAGTTCACCGCGATCTGGGAGGATTTGACGATGCGATGGAGCCAGCCGCCTTCGGTGACCGTTACGGCGTGGGATTTGCCCGTGCGCACTTTGGAAATCGGCGACATTGGGGTGGAATGGTCAATATGGTCAGGCAAGTCCTGCAAGCGCTGGTGCAGGCTGCCGCCGAGGGCGACGTTCATCTCCTGCATGCCACGGCAGATAGCGAGCACCGGAATGCCGGCGGCGACGGCGGCGCGGATCAGCGGCAGGGTGACGGCATCGCGTTCGGCGTCTTCCGGGGTTTCGGGCGCATGGGCAGGGCCGTGGTAATTATCCGGATGCACGTTCGAGCGGCTGCCGGTGAAAATCAAACCATCAAGCCGCGACAGCAAGGTCGCAATATCCGCCTTGTGGCCATTCGCCGGGATCAATACCGGCACACCGCCAACCACCAGGTCGGTCGCGCGAACATACGTGTTAGAAGCTGCATGGTTCGGCATCCCGAACGCGCCAAAAGTCTTCGTGCAGCAGGAAATGCCGATCATCGGTTTCATGGGGTGCAACCAGTTCACACTTACGAAGAGAAAATCTTATGCCCACGACGGGCGCCTCACAAGACAGGGAAGCAAGCATCTTCTTTGTTTGAAAACAAAGAAGCAAAAAAACTTTCACCTTTTAGCGCGATGGCGTGATTCCGCCCTGCGGGGTGTAGGTGAACATCTTGTTGTCGAACTCACCACCGAACTCGGTCCGGAACAGCGACACGCGGGTTTCGTTGCGCTGGGCGTCCATCACCGTCCAGGACCGCAACGCCAGCGGCGCGGTGGCAAATACCAGGGTGATCGACCCCTCATCGGACTGTTTGGCGCGATGCAAAGTGACCTGGATTTGGCCGGGCAACCGTTCGATCCCGTCAATTTCGACCTGATCGCCGAGCTGGATTTTGTCGGCCAGCAAGATCGACAAGGGCGACGACAATACCGGGAAATTATTGGTCTGGCCGAGCTTGGTATCGATAAAGAACCCAACCCCGTAACCGACAATCAGCAGCAGCGGGCTGGGTGAATCGTACTCGAAACGCAATTTGCCCGGCCGGCTGATCCAGGCGGTGCCTTCGGCGGTCGCGCCACTGGCACTGATCTGCAGAAACCGCGACTTCAGGGTGCGAAAACCGTTGAGGTAGGTTTCGATCCTGGCAATGTCGGTTCTATCGGCTGGGGTGAGCGGCGCGGCCTGGGCGACGGACGCCCAGAGCAGCACTGCCAGGATGATTTTTATCACCTAGAACAACCCATCGATAACGCCATCCGCCATCAGCCCAATCCCTTCGGCGGCCGGGCGGCGCGGCAGACCCGGCATGGTCATGATGTCGCCTGCCATCGCCACGACAAACCCGGCCCCGGCCGATAGCCGCACGTCCCGGATTGGCAGCGTGTGGCCACGCGGCGCACCGAGCTTGGTGGGGTCGGCAGAAAAACTATACTGGGTCTTGGCAATGCACACCGGCACATGCCCAAAGCCCGCCGCTTCAAAGCCGCGCAGTTTCTTCAATGCGGCAGGCGTAATGGCAACATCGTCAGCGCGATAAATCTGCTGGGCAACGATGCGAAGCTTGTCGGCAAGGGGGGTTTCATCCGGGTAAAGCGTTTTGAACCGCGCTGTCCTGTCGGCTACCAGTTTGGCGACAATGTGCGCCAGATCGGCCGCCCCCGCAGCGCCGTCGGACCAATGGGTGCAGAGCTTCACCTCGGTCCCCAAGGCCGCCATCGCGGCGGTGACGGCGGCGATTTCGGCGTCCGTGTCAGAGGTAAAGCGGTTCAGCGCCACCACCACCGGAAGCCCAAATTTCTGCATGTTCTCGACATGCTGGGCGAGGTTGACGACGCCGCGCGACACCGCCGCGATATCTTCGGTGCCCAGATCGCCCTTCGCCACCCCGCCATGCATCTTCAACGCACGCACCGTCGCGACCACCACCGCGCAAGATGGGGCGAGGCCGGCGAGGCGACATTTAATGTCGAGGAACTTTTCCCCGCCAAGGTCGGCGCCAAACCCTGCCTCGGTCACCACAATGTCAGCCAGCTTCAAAGCCGCCGAGGTTGCCATGACCGAGTTGCAGCCATGGGCGATGTTGGCGAACGGCCCGCCATGCACCAAAGCCGGGGAGCCAGCCAAGGTCTGCACCAGATTGGGCATCAACGCGTCACGCAGCAGCGCGGTCATTGCGCCATCGGCCTGCAAATCCTTCGCGGTGATCAGGCTGCCATCCCGCCGGCTCGCCACCACCATCCGCCCCAGCCGGTCCTGCAAATCCACCAGATCGCGCGACAGGCAGAACACCGCCATCACTTCGCTGGCCACGGTAATGTCGAACTGTTCTTCCCGCGGCGCGCCATTGCCGCCACCGCCGAGGCCCACGACATTTTGCCGCAGCGCGCGATCATTCATGTCCAACGCCCGCCGCCAGGTGATCCGGCGCGGATCAATCCCCAGCGCATTGCCCCAGTACATATGATTGTCGAGCATCGCCGACAGCAGGTTATTGGCCGAGGTGATGGCGTGGAAATCGCCAGTGAAATGCAAGTTGATTTCGTCCATCGGCGCCACCTGCGCCAGCCCGCCCCCGGTCGCCCCGCCCTTGACGCCGAAGCATGGCCCCAGGCTCGGCTCGCGCAGCGCAATCATGGTGCGCTTGCCGATCGCGTTCAACGCATCGCCCAGGCCGATCGTGGTGGTCGTTTTGCCTTCGCCCGCAGCCGTCGGGCTGATCCCGGTGACCAGCACCAGCGCGCCATTGGGCTTGGCGTTCAAGCCATGCAGGAACTCGAAATCGATCTTCGCCTTGTAGCGTCCGTAAGGGATCAGCGCGGTATCAGGAATCCCCGCCGAGGCCGCAATCCTGGCAATCGGCTGCAATGTCGCGGCGCGGGCGATTTCGATATCAGTGGCCATTGTGGCTCTCTTGCTTAGGCCGCCATGCGGCGGGCGGATCGGTTGCGAATACCCATTTCGATCAGCACCGCGTCCACCGCGACGCAAAATGCGCGCATGTCATCCGGCGTGATCGCACCGATGCAGCCAACCCGGAAGCTTGGCTCGGCGGTATTGTAGAAATTGCTGATCAGCCAGCCGCGCAGCTTCAGCCGATCGACGAACCCCATCAAATCCCAGGCCGGATCATGCGGCGCCTGGATGTTGACGATGATCGGCCCTTGCAGCGCGCGGGGCAGGCAGGGTTCTAGCCCCAGCGCGATCATCCCGTCATACAGCGCGGTCTTGTTGGCCTGGTAGCGCGCCAACCGCGCTGGTTGGCCGCCATCGCGCTCGAAAATATCCAGCGCCACGCCGAACGATGCCAGCACCTGCGCCGGTGGGGTGAAGCGGAATACACCGGCGCTGTTGGGGCGCAGCAGGTTGGCATAGACATCGGCATAGTCGAACGACCAGCTTCCCGCGTTGCCGTGGGACGCTTCCAGCCGATCGATCCGCGCGACCGCGAAGCTCAGGCCCGGCATGGCTTCGAAGCATTTGTTCGAGGTGAAAATCACCACGTCGAGCGCCGGATGCTGCGACACATCCATCGGCATCGCGGCGAACGCCGATACCGCGTCGATGATCAACCGTCGCCCGGCAGCCTGCACCACGGCGCTGATCGGCGCGGGATCGTGGATCACCCCGGTGCCGGTTTCGCTGTACACCATCCCGACATGGCTGATCGACGGATCGGCGGCCAGCGCGTCGGCAACGATCTGCGC
>JANXRN010000057.1 GCA_025352995.1 Acetobacteraceae bacterium | reverse complement strand
GCGATCTTGCTCGGCCGGCTGTGAGCGAGGCGTTTCTGCGCGCCCACACCGCAATTGATCGGCCGACTTTGGTGCCGGAAATCGCGCTGCATCTGGCGACCGAGATCACCCCGATCTGGCAGGCGACCGAAGACTGGCTCGCCCAGCGCAACATCGCCCCGCCCTTCTGGGCCTTCGCCTGGCCGGGCAGCCAGGCTTTGGCGCGCTACGTGCTGGATCATCCTGGGCAGGTTGCCGGCCGCCGCGTGCTCGATTTCGCCGCCGGTGGCGGGCTGGCGGGCATCGCCTGCGCCAAGGCCGGGGCGGCATCGGTTGCAGCGGCCGAAATCGATCAACTCGCGCTCGCCGCCACCGCGCTCAACGCCGCGCTGAACAATGTTGCTATCACCCTGCTTGGCGATGTCGTGGGGCAAGGCTGCGCCTGGGACCTGATCATGTGTGGCGATATTTGTTACGAGGCGCCGATGACTGCCCATATCCTGCCCTGGCTGCGGTTGATGGCACGCTCGGCGGAAGTCTGGATCGCCGATCCCGGCCGCGCCTATGTGCCGAAAGACGGCATGGAGGAATTCGCCCGCTACGTCGTCCCGACCAGCATGGAGTTGGAAGATCGCACGTCGCGCGAGGTCGGGTTGTTCCGGCTGCTGCCAGCATGAGCCTGGCTTGGAAGCTGATCTTGCTGGCGCTGGTGTCGGCCGCTTTGGTGCGGGCGATGATTGCGTGGCCGATGCTCGATCAGCCGACGCCGCGCAAGCTGCATCGGCGCCCGGTGCCGACCGGGGGCGGGGTGGGGATTGTGGCGGCGTTCATGCTCGGCGCCTGGCTTGGACCCACGAGCCTGCCGATTGGCGTGCTGCTCGGGGCCGGGATCATCGCGCTGGTGTCGCTCGCCGATGATGCGTTGGATTGG
Organism: Acetobacteraceae bacterium; assembly: GCA_025352995.1. Taxonomy (GTDB): domain Bacteria; phylum Pseudomonadota; class Alphaproteobacteria; order Acetobacterales; family Acetobacteraceae; genus CAITOL01. Next base: position 6,697 of record JANXRN010000057.1, on the reverse strand, counting down.
CCGTTCACGGTGAAGCTGCTGGCACAGGAACTGGCCGCATTGCTGGTGGTGGGAGGGGGGCTTTACCTCGGCGATGGGCCGATTGGCATGGCGATGACATTTCTCTGGCTGGTTTTTGCCACCAACGCGATGAATTTCATGGACGGGATGAACGGGCTTGCAGGCGGGGTGGCGCTGATTGCGAGCCTGTTCCTGGCGGGATTCGGCACGGGCTTCGTACCGGTCACCGCGCTGCTGCTCGCGGCTGGATTGGTTGGCTTTCTGCCCTTCAACTTCCCACGCGCCCGCATTTTCATGGGCGATGTTGGCAGCCAGTTTTGCGGTTTCATGCTGGGGGTGTTGGGGGTCGCGGTTGGGCGGATGGGCGCGGACATGCTGATCGCGCCCATGCTGCTGTCGGGCTTGTTGTGGGATGTTTCCTTCACCCTGGTCCGCCGAGCGATGGCCGGCGAGAAGCTGACCCAGGCGCATCGCGGGCATTTATACCAGCGCGCGCAGCAAAGCGGGATGGATCCGCGGCTCGTGGCGCTGCTCCACTGGGGGTTTGCGGCACTCGGCGGGGTGGCGGCATTTGGCTTCATCGCCACCAATAGCGCGGCGCGGTGGATTTTCACCGCCGCCCTGTTGTTGCCGCAGCTTTGGTGGACCATCTACGTGCGACATCGTGCGCCACTTTTGACGGAGCCAGGACCATGAATTTTCGCCCGCTGCTAATCGCCGCTTTCGCGCTGCTGCCCTTCATGGCGCACGCCCAGTCGGCCGCCACCAAGCCCGCCAATGACCCGACTTTCCGCCTGATCAATGCCAGCGACAAAACCATCACCGAAGTCTTCGCCACCCCCGCCGGGCGGGATAATTGGGGCAAGAACCGGCTCGACAAGGACACGCTGCTAGCCCAAGGCGCGCATGTCTTCAAACTGCCGCGCGACGGCAACTGCGTCTACGACCTCAAGGTCGTGTTCATCGATGGAACGCACCGGGAAAAGAAGGGCACGAATTTGTGCAAGCTGTCGGATTTGCCGGTGAAGTAGGGCGCACACAAATTTATTGACAAGCATGGCTTGTCATATTAAGCAAAAAAAATGATCCGATCCTTCAAGCATCGCGGTTTGCGCCGGCTTTATGAGGATGATGATCGTCGCGGCGTGAACGCCGAACATGTCGACAAGATCATGCGAATCCTCGCGCGCCTGGAAAGCGCAAGATCGTCGGAAGATATGGACCTGCCGGGCTTTGGGTTGCACGCGCTCAAAGGAAGCCTCGCCGGATATTGGAGCATCACCGTACGCGCCAACTGGCGGATCATGTTTCGCTTCGAAGATGGCAACGTAGCTGATGTGGACCTTATCGATTACCATTAAGGGAGACTGATATGCCGATGAAGAACCCACCCCATCCCGGCCTGTCGGTACGCCTGGATTGCCTCGAACCGCTTAACCTGACCGTTACTTCTGGCGCGAAAATGCTCGGCGTTACCCGCCAGGCACTCAACAATGTCGTGAACGGCAAGTCGGGCATTTCGCCCGAAATGGCGATCCGCCTCGCCAAGGCGTTCGGCAGCCGCGCCGAGGTGTGGCTTGCCATGCAATCTGCGTATGATTTGGTGCAGGCACGCAAGCACGAAGATCTGATTTTGGTGCAGCCTGTGCCTCGCCCAGACGATCTAAAGGCCGCGTGATCTTCCCTCCGCCGAAACCGGCGCTATAACGGCCGAATGAACGTCCAGACAAACATCCGATGACGGCAGCAGCATCCGGCCTGCGTGGGCGGAACTACGCGCGGAATTACTGGCCCTTCCTGCTGCCGGCCGGCGTGGTGGTGCTCGCGGTGATCGTCTTCCCGTGGCTGTTCACGCTCTATATGTCGGTCCATGAATTCAAGGTCGGCGGCGATTTCACCTTCATCGGCCTCGACAATTATATCCGCCTGACCACTGACGATCGCTTCCTGTGGTCGGTGGTGCGCACGCTCTATTTCACCGCTTTGTCAGTGATTTTGCCGGTCGGCCTCGGCGTTGCCGCCGCGATCGCTTTCCACAAGAAATTCCCCCTACGCGGCCTCGCCCGCACCATCTTCATCCTGCCGATGATGGCAACCCCGGTCGCGGTCGCCCTGGTCTGGACCATGACCTTCCACCCCCAACTCGGCGTGCTGAACTATCTGCTGACCAGCGTCGGCATCCCGCCGAGCCAATGGACTTACGATTCGGTGTCGGTCATCCCGACCCTGGTGATGGTCGAAACCTGGCAGTGGACGCCGCTGGTGATGCTGATCGTGCTCGGCGGCCTGGCCAGCCTGCCGGTGGACCCTTATGAGGCCGCGACCTTGGACGGCGCCAGCGGCTGGGACATGTTCCGCCACATTACCGTGCCGCTGGTCTGGCCGCATATTATCGTCGCAACCGTCATCCGCACCATCGATGCGCTGAAGGCGTTTGACCTGATTTTCGTGATTTCCGGCGGCGGGCCGGGCACATCGTCGGAGACGATGAACTTGTTCCTCTATCTCCAGGCGTTTTCGTTCTACAACATGGGCTACGCGGCGGCGGTGACCGTGGTGTTCTTCATCATCATCCTGCTGGTCAGCCTGCTGCTGTTCAGCGCGCGGCAACAGAAGCAATGGCAATGAAGAAAGGCAAGCTGCTCGGCAATATCGGCTTCGGGCTGGCGATTATCGCCCTGATTTCACCGGCGATCCTGTTCTTCCTGTGGATGCTGTCGCTGTCGCTGAAGAATGAGGTCGATAACATGGCCTTCCCGCCCGTGTTCATCCCCAATCCGCCGGTGCTGGATAATTTCATCGCGGTGTTCGAGAAAAATGATTTTCTCACCTACACGCTGAACTCGATTTTCGTGTCCTTCGGGGCGACCGGGCTTGCACTGCTACTGGGCGTGCCCGCCGGCTTCGGCATTGCCAAGGCGCAGGCCGGCAAAGCAGCGGCGGTGATCATGATCGCCCGGGTGACCCCTGGCCTGTCCTACCTGATCCCGCTATTCCTGATTTTCCAATGGCTTGAAATGACCGGGACCTTGTGGCCGTTGCTGATCACCCATCTGGTAATCACCGTGCCAATCGTGGTCTGGGTGATGATCGGGTTTTTCGAGGGCCTGCCGCAAGAACTCGAAGAAGCCGCCCTGGTCGATGGCGCGACGATCTGGCAGGCGTTCCTGCATGTCGCTTTGCCGTTGGCCCGGCCCGGCATTGTGGTGGCGATGATCCTCGCCTTCATTTTCAGCTGGAATAATTTCATCTTCGGCGTCGTGCTCGCCGGGCGCGAAACAAGGACCTTGCCGGTGGCGGTTTATAACGTGATCAGCTTCGAACAAATCAGTTGGGGGCCGCTGGCTGCCGCCGCCTTGCTGGTGACGGCCCCGGTGCTGCTACTGACACTTCTGATGCAAAAGGAAATCGTTCACGGGCTCACCGCGGGTGGGGTCAAAGGCGGCTGATGGCGTTGTATCTGGTGACTGGGGGCGCGGGCTTCATCGGTTCGCATCTGGCCGATAGTTTGCTCGCAGCGGGGCATGATGTGCGGGTGCTCGATGATTTTTCCACCGGCAAGGTGGAAAATCTCGATCCACGTTGCGAATTGATCCGTGGCGATGCCGCCGATCCCGCGATCGTTGCCCAGGCATTTGCCCGTATTGTCGGATGTTTTCATCTCGCGGCGGTCGCGTCCGTCCAGCGCGGCAACGAAGCCTGGTTTGAAACCCATCGCGCCAATCAATCGGCGACCGTGGCGGTGCTCGAAGCCGCGTCCAAAGCCGGGCAGGTACCGGTGGTCTACGCGTCATCCGCCGCGATTTACGGCAATGTCGGCGATCAGGTGGCAACCGAAGCGCTGCGACCCGCACCGCAAACCGCCTATGGCGCCGATAAATACGGATCGGAACTGCATGCCGCCATCGGCTTCACCGTCCACGGCGTGCCGAGCTTCGGTATGCGCTTCTTCAATGTCTATGGCCCCCGGCAGGATCCGAAATCCCCTTACAGCGGGGTGATCTCGATTTTCGCCGGCCGGCTTGCGGCGGGCCTTGGCCTAACCGTGCATGGCGATGGCGGGCAGACGCGGGATTTCGTTTATGTCGCCGACGTGGTGCGGCATTTGCGCGCGGCGATGGCGGTGCTCGCCACCAAACCCCTCGCCGATGTGGTCAATGTTTGCACTGGCCAAGCGACATCGGTGCTCGATCTGGCGCATATCCTGTCGGCGCTGCAAGGCAATGGCGGCACGGTCAGCCATGGGCCGGCACGGCTGGGCGATATTCGCCAGTCGCTTGGTGATCCTGCAAAGGCGATCGCGCTGCTCGGGGTTGCGGCTGAAACCGCGTTGCGCGACGGGTTGGGGCTGACTCTGCGAAGCCTGCGGTGAACTTAGCTGCACAGAAAGCCAAGCAAGAACTCCTTTTTTTGAAAAAAAAGGAGCAAAAAAACTTTTCCACTTTGGTTCGGTGCGCTTCGCTGCTGCGGGGGAACCCACGCCAACGGCAACAAAGTGAGAAAAAGTTTTTTTGGTTCTTTTTGTTCACAAAAAGAACATCCTTGCCTTCCAACCTACCCTAACCGGCGCGCCCCAAACCCGTCAGAATCATCAACACCGAACTCCACGTCACGGTGGACATGCACCGACATCAGCACCCCCATGCCGATCATCACCATGATCATCGCCGACCCGCCATGGGACACCAGCGGCAACGGCACCCCGCCGACCGGGATTGCCCCCATCACCATCGCCAGATTGACGAACACATACATGAAGAAATTCATACTGACCCCGAGCGCCACTAATCGCCCGAACTGGTGCCGGCAGCGCAGCCCGATCAGCATGCCACCGACCACGATCAAGCACAGCAGCGCCATCAGCGCGTAGCTGCCGACCAGGCCGAACTCCTCGGCCCACATGGTGAAGATGAAATCGGTCTGTTTTTCCGGCAGGAAGTTGAGGTGCCCTTGGGTGCCGCCCAAGAACCCCTTGCCCCACACCCCGCCCGATCCCAGCGCGATCTTGGACTGGATGATGTTGTAGCCGGCGCCGAGCGGGTCACTTTCCGGATTGAGGAAAACATCGATCCGCGCCCGCTGATAGTCGTGCAAATGCGTGTAAGCGACCGGTGCGGCGCCCCCGACCAGCCCGACCACCACCAGCACTTTCCACCAGCGCACCCCGGCGCCGAGAAATACGGTCAAGCCAACCACCGCCGTAATCACCGCCGTACCCAGATTTGGCTGCTTGAGGATCAGCCCCACTGGCACCAGCACCGCCAGCGTCGGCGGGATCAGGAACAGTGGATTGCCCATGCGCTCCCAACTGGCCTTATGGAACCAGGCCGCCAGCGCCAGAATCAGCGCAAGCTTCATCAACTCACTCGGCTGCCACTGCATGCCGCCAAGTTCGATCCAGCGTTGTGCGCCTTTGCCGACATGGCCCATGCGCAACACCATCACCAGCAACCCGACGCCCGCCGCGTAGGACAACCACGACAGCTTGGCGATGAAGCGGATATCGATCATCGCGATCGACACCATCAGCACCAGCCCAAAGCCAAAGCGCAAAATATGGCGCGTCGCGTATGGTTCTGCCGCGCCGCCGGCCGCGGAATAAAGTGCGAGGTAGCCGACGCAGGCCAGCGCGCACAGCAGTGCGATGAAGCTCCAGGACACTTTGAAGAGTTTGCCGGTCAGCCCGAAGCTTGCCTCGCGCAGCAAGCGGCGCTCGAACACGCTCATATCCGCGCCTGCACGCGCGACGGCTTCGGCCCGCCCGGATCGCGCAACAAGGTTTCGATCATGATTTCCCGCGCGATCGGGGCTGCCGCCTGGGCACCGGCATTGCCGTGTTCAACGACCAGCGCCAACGCGTAGCGCGGCGCGTCATGCGGGGCATAGGCGACGAACAGCGCATGCGGGCGGAACTCCCAGGCGAGATTTTCCGACTTATAGCCTTTTTCGCGTTGCTCGCGGGTGACGTTGCGCACCTGGACGGACCCGGTTTTGCCCGCCATTTGCGCATTGGCATAGATCGTCGATGCCAGCGGCCCAAGCTTGGCCAACGGGGCGCTGCCCGCCTGTTCATTAACCACGGACCACATTCCGTCGCGGATCAGGGCCAGCCCGCGTTCGGGGATACCCAGGCTTTCGGCTTGCACGGTGGGGCCATTGGTCAGCCGCGGCACCACCTGCCGCCCGCTGGCAATCCGTGCCGCCATGGTTGCCAGCGCCAGCGGGGTGGTTTGCACCCGGCCCTGGCCAATGCCGCACACGATAGTGTCACCGATATTCCACGCCTCCCCCCGGCCCGCCGCCCACGCTTTGGTCGGCATCAGGCCGGCCCGCGCACCTGGCAGATCGGACCCGAGATCGACGCCAATGCCAAAGCGATTGGACATCGCCGCAAGCCGGTCAATGCCCAACCGACGGGCAGACTCGAAGAAATAGACGTCACAACTGACCTTGATGGCGCTGCGCATATCGACATTGCCGTGCCCACCCTTGCTCCAGCAATGATAGCGGCGATCGCCGTAATCGAGGTAGCCGGGGCAGTTCACCGTTTCGCCGGGCGACATCACCTTGGCATCGAGCGCTGCCAGCGCCACGACGCATTTATAGGTCGAACCCGGTGAATAAATCCCCGCCACCGCTTTGTTGATTAGCGGGGCACGCCGGTTCGACGTCCATTCCACCCATTGCGCCTGCGATA
>JANXRN010000043.1 GCA_025352995.1 Acetobacteraceae bacterium | reverse complement strand
CGTTTTCATCGCCGGCTCGGCGCTGGCCGGCCTCGGCGGGGCGATGTGGGCGCAATATCAGGAAACCGTCACCCCCGGCATCGGCGCGGAGATGAGCATCCTGGTCTTCATCGTCGTCATCATCGGCGGCTTGGGATCAATCGGCGGCTGCTTCACCGGGGCAATGCTGGTCGGCCTTACCGCCAATTATATCGGCTTCCTCGCCCCCAAACTCGCGCTCGGTTCCAACATTGCGCTCATGGTACTCATTCTACTGTGGCGCCCACGCGGCTTGTTCCCGGTCGGCGGGCAATGAAGCAGCATCCCGTCCTGCGCCTGTTGATGCTGGCGCTGTTCCTGGCGTTGGCCTTCGCGCCCTTCTTGTTCCCCGGCACCAAGTCGCTCGCCACCGCGTCGCGCATTTGTATCTTCATCGTGCTGGCCGCGAGCTATGACATCATGCTCGGCTACACCGGCATCGTCAGCTTCGCCCACACCATGTTCTTCGCCTTCGGCGCCTATGGCGTGGCGATCCCGCTGTCACGCGGCTGGGTCGGCTGGGATGCGGTATTGGTCGGCACCATCACCGGCGCCGCCTTCGCCGCAATCGTTGCCGCCGCCATCGCGCTGCTCAGCCTGCGCGTCCAGAAAATCTTTTTCTCGATGATCACCCTCGCCGTCGCCTCCTTCGCGCAAATCCTGGCGACCCAACTGCGCGACATCACCGGCGGCGAAGACGGACTGACCTTCTCGCTCCCCACCGCGCTGCTGCCCAGCTTCCGCTTCCTCGCCGATCCCATCTTCGGCGTCCGCGCCGATGGCAGGCTGGTCGGCTATTACATTACCGCCTCGGTCGCGCTCATCCTGTTCATGCTGATGCGCCGCCTGGTCGCCTCCCCCTTTGGCACCGTGCTGCAAGCCATCCGCGAGAACGAATTCCGCGCCGAGGCGCTCGGCTACCGCACCATCGTCTATCGTACCATCGCGAGCGCAATTTCCGCCGCAATTGCGGCGGTCGCCGGCGGGCTGATGGCGCTGCTGCTGCGCTATGTCGGCCCGTCGGCCACTCTGTCGTTCGATGTGATGACCGACATCCTGCTGATGGTGGTGATCGGCGGCATGGGGTCCCTCACCGGCCCCGCGCTCGGCGCCGCAATCGTGGTTCTGGCGCATTATTACTTGCAGCCGCTGATGCAAATGGGCTTTGACCAGCTCAGCTTCGTGCCGATCCTGCCCGCCCTGATCCACCCGGACCGCTGGCTGCTCTGGCTCGGCACCCTGTTCGTGCTGATCGTCTACTTCTTCCCCGCCGGCATCGTCGGCAGTTTGAAACGGCGTTAAAGATGAATTTCGACCTTTCCCCCGCCGCCGCTGACCTGCGTGACCGGGCCGAGCGCTTCTTCGCCAGCCGCATCCTGCCGCGCCATCCCGAATGGCGGGCCTGGATGCACGCCCATGACGCGGGGGACCCTCCCTTCCTCGCCGAACTCAAAGCCCAGGCGCAAGCCGAGGGCCTGTGGAATCTCGCGCTCCCCCGCCTCGCCGCCGACGAACCCGGCACGCGCTGCACCAACCTCGAATTTGCCGGCGTCGCCGAAATCCTCGGCCGCCTGCCCTGGGCGTCGGAAGTCTTCAACTGTCACGCGCCCGACGTGCCCAACATGGAAATTCTCCAGGCCCACGCCACGCCAGACCAGAAGCGCCGCTGGCTCCGCCCGCTACTGAACGGCGAAACCCATTCCGCCTTCGCCATGACCGAACCCGATGTCGCCTCGTCGGACGCCAGCAACATCGCCACCTCCATCACAAGGGATGGCGACCACTACGTCATCAACGGCCGCAAATGGTTCGCCAGCTCCGGCTCGCGCCCCGATTGCAGCTTCCTCCTGCTGGTCGGCGTCACCAACCCAGATGCCGCCCGCACCCGCCGCCACAGCGTCGTCATCGTCCCAACCAACACGCCCGGCATCACCCATCTCCGCGATCTGCCCACCTTCGGCCATCTCGACCGCGTTTCGCCCCACCCGGAATTTTTGTTCGAAAACGTCCGCATCCCGGTCGCAAACCTGCTCGGGGCAGAGGGCGCCGGCTTTGCCATCGGCCAAGGCCGCCTCGGCCCCGCCCGCATCCATCACTGCATGCGTGCGATCGGCGCGTGCGAAGTTCTGGTGGCGCTGATGCTGCAACGGGTCGGCCGCCGGCAAAGCTTCGGCAAAACCCTCTCCGAATATTCCAACATCCAGGAATGGATCGCCCTGTCGCGGCTGGAACTCGAAACCTCTCGCCTGATGGTGCAAAAAGCCGCCTGGGCGCTCGACCGCTACGGCAACAAAGGCGCCCGCAAGGAAATCTCCCTGATCAAAATCGGCGTCGCCCGCGCCTACTCCTATATCGCCGATCGCGCCGTGCAGATTTTCGGCGCTGCGGGTGCAACCGACGACACGCCTGCCGCTGCCGCCTACACCGGATCGCGCCTGCTGCGGATTTATGATGGGCCGGACGAAGTGCATCACCGCACGATTTTCCGTTTTGAGGCGGAGGACGCTGCGCAGGCTAATCGGGATTTGTCGGCTTATCTGAGGCAGTAAGGAGTCTTCTTTTTGTGAACAAAAAGAAGCAAAAAAACGTCGTCAATTCCTGCCCGTTGGCGTACCCACCCACCAGGGTCCCAAGCCAACGGCAACAAAGTGAGAAAAAGTTTTTTTGGTTCTTTTTGTTCACAAAAAGAACTGCTTCCTTTCCTCCACCTTCCTTCCCCGCCACAGCAGAACCACGATCCCGATATTCACAAAATTCCACGCGATCCCGTTCAGAAACGCCACCCGGTATGATCCCGTCAGATCGAAAATCGCCCCTGACATCCAGCCGCCAATCGCCATCCCGGCAATTGTCGCCATCAGCACCGCACTGACCCGGCCCGCCGCCTCCCTCGCCGGGAAAATCTCCCGCACCACCAGCGCGTAACTCGGCACGATCCCACCCTGGAACAGGCCAAACAGCGCCGACACCACGTAAAGCGACGACAATCCGTTGAACCCGAGATACATTACCAACGCCACTGCCTGCAGCATGGTGCCCATCAGCACCGTCGCAAATCCGCCGACGCGGTCAGCAATAAACCCCGATGCCAGGCGGCTGACGATGCCGAACCCCAGCATCAGCGATAGCATCGCCGCCCCCTGCGCCGGGCCGTAGCCAAGATCGGCGCAATAGGCAACGATATGCACTTGCGGCATCGACATCGCGATGCAGCAGGTCAAGCCCGCCATCACCAGCAGTGCCTGCACCGCCCGCGGCGACAATCCCGCAACCCCGAACCGCCCCGCCCCGCCGGCCTCGGCGGCCGTCGCTTCGGCCGGCGGCGCCCGCCGCAGCATGATCGTCAGCGGCAGCATCACCACCATACAAATAACCCCGACAGTCGTATGCGCGCCACGCCAGCCAATCGTTTCGATCAGATGCTGCAGCAACGGTGGCCAGACCACCCCCGCCAGATAATTGCCGGACGCGCACGCCGCCACCGCAATGCCACGTCGGCGCTGAAACCACAGCGAGGTATCGGCCACCAGCGGGCCAAAAGTGGTCGAAGCCCCGAAGGCCGCGATCAGCACCGCCTGAATGATGGTGAACTGCCATAGGCTCGTTGCCTGCGCCGCCAAGATATAACCGAGGCTGAGGCTCAGTGCCCCGCCGATCACCGGCAGCATCACCCCGACCCGATCGACCAGCCGCCCCATGAACACCCCGCCAATGGCCAGGGCCGCCATCGACAGCGTGTAGGGCAGCGACGCCGTGCCGCGATCCACGCCAAATTCGGCCTGCACCGACGGCAGCGCCACCACCACCGACCACATGCCCACGCCGCCCATGGCGCTGAGCAGCAAATTCGCCGCCAGTCGCCACCACGACGCTGCCGAGTCCACCCGCGCCGCGCTGATCATGCCTGCCAGACCTCACCCGGGATCAACGCGCGAAACCGCGGCGGATCGATGTCATGGGACGCCAGCGCGTCGGCCAACGCCTCCCGCGGCGCATCAATTGCTTCGTTGGTCAGTTGAAAAGTCCCCCAGTGATGCCCGACCGCATTGCGGGCCTGGCATAGTAAAAACCCTTGCACCGCTTCATCGGGGTTCATGTGCTGGGCCCGCATGAACCAGCGCGGCTCATAAGCCCCGATCGGTAAAATCGCCAGATCCGGCGGGCCAAACCGCGCGGCCACATCGGCGAAATGCGCCCCGTCGCCAAATCCGGTATCGCCAACATGATAGATCGTGCCCGCCGGGGAGGTGATCACGAACGCACCCCACAACGCCTCCCGTCGGTCCCATAAACCCCGCGCCGACCAGTGCCGGCAAAGTTGCAGATGCGCGACCATGCCCGGGCCAATTTCAACGCTGTCGCCCCAGTCCAGCGCGGTGATCTCGGCCTTGCGGGCCGCCTGACGGATAATCACATCATTGCCCAACGGCGTAGCAAAGCGCGGCTGGTGCCCGCGCCACAGCCGCCGCAACGTCGCCATATCTAGATGGTCGTAATGATTATGGGTCACCAGCACAACATCGATCGGCGGCAGATCGACGAACGCAATGCCAGGCTGGTTGACCCGCCTTGGCCCCAGCAACCCGAACGGGCCGGCACGATCGGACCAGACCGGATCGGCCAGGATATTGATCCCGGCAAGCTGGATCAGAAAACTCGCGTGCCCGACCAGCGTCACCCGCATCGCATCGCTGCGCGCGGGTGGGTGGTCCTGCCAAGGGCTTGGCGCCTGGCGCGGCCACACTGCGCGCCCACCTTCGCGCCGCCAGCGCAGCAGGTCGGCCCCCGATTTATCGCTCGGGGCGCCGGGCACGAAAAACCGTTCACCGTCGAAATGGTCGGTCACCGGGCCGACATAGTAGGGATTGCCCACGATCAGAAGCGCGCGGCAACATCTCCGAACGGCGAAAACTGGGCTTCGACCGCCATGCCGTCGGTGATCGCGTACTGCTTGGTGAATGACCCCGACATGATCACCTGCCCAGCCTCAATCCCCAGGCCGAATTCGGCGAGCTTGTTGGCCAGCCACACCACCGACAGCAGCGCCCCTTCGCCCATCACCGCTGATCCCGGCGCGGTTTCCGCAAGCGCACCGCCAACCAGAACATCGACGGTCGCGGCACCAAGATTGCCGTTGGCCTGAGTGAGCGCCAACTCGGCTCCGGTCACATAAGAATGCTGCTGGGCGTTATCGGCCATCGCCAGCGGCAGATCGTCGGTGAAATTGCCGCGCTTTTCGATCACTTCCAGCGCCGGCGCGGCATGGGTCACCGCCGCGGTCACATCCGCCAGCGTCACGCCAGGGCCGCGCAAGGTCTTCGAGACACGCAGGCAAAGTTCATTCTCAAAGCCCGGCGCGATCAATTGACCGAAATCATAACGGTGCCCGCTCGCACGATGGCCACTCGCCAGCAAATAGCCGAAGCAGGGTTCGTGGACATTTTGCTGCGCCCGCATTGCCGCCGCGGTCAGCCCCACCTTCCAGCCGGTCTGCCGCTCCCCACGCCCAATTCGCCGGCGCATGATCGCCAATTGCACCTGATAGGCCTGATCCATTGAAAGCTTGCCGCGCCACGCCAGCGGCATGAAATTTCCGCCAGCAGTTTCCTGCTCCAACGTCGCAGCAATTGTCTCGATATCCATGATGGCGCCCCCGCTTTGCGCGCGAGTATGACCGCCATCACCGTGCGCCGGCAAGGCGGGCTTAACGCTGATACGGCAGCGGCAGCAGCGCCTGCACCGACCAGACCACCAATCCGTCCGGTCCCGGCACGATAATCCCCGCATCCGGCGCGTGATCAGCAAACAATTCCCGGCACCCGCCGCACGGCGACACCACGGCGATTTCGCCGCTTTCGTCCGGCTTGGGATGGCGAACCGCAACCGCGCGCGTAATGCGCCCGCCGCCTTCGAGCACCGCGCGGCCAACCGCCACCGCTTCGGCACAAATGGCCATCCGCCCCACCGTGGCGCCAAGATGCACCCCGGTCACAATGCGCCCGTCCGCCATCCGCAAGGCGGCGGCAACAGTGTGCCAGAACGGACGATAATGCGCCCGCATGGTCGCCACCGCGGCGGCGACCAATGCGAGATCGTCTTCGGTCAGGAGCTTATTCAGCGGCTTCGGCGTCCTCGGGTTCGGCGGTGGACATCATCATGTTAGTGACCACGCCAGCCTGATCGCGGACTTTCTTTTCGATGCTCGCTGCCATTTCGGGATGATCGCGCAGGAACTGCTTAGCGTTTTCCCGTCCCTGGCCAATCCGCGTGCTGTCGCAACTGAACCAGGCGCCAGATTTTTCGACGACGCCCGCCTTCACCCCAAGATCGATCAGTTCGCCAACCTTGCTGATGCCTTCGCCATACATGATATCGAATTCAACCTGGCGGAACGGCGGCGCCAGCTTGTTCTTCACCACCTTCACCCGCGTCTGGTTGCCGACCACTTCCTCACGGTCCTTGATCTGGCCGATGCGGCGGATTTCCAACCGGATGGACGCGTAGAATTTCAGCGCGTTGCCGCCGGTGGTGGTTTCCGGATTGCCGAACATCACCCCGATTTTCATGCGGATCTGGTTGAGGAAGATCAGCATGGTCTTGCTACGGCTGACGCTGCCGGTGATCTTGCGCAGCGCCTGGCTCATCAGCCGTGCGTGCAAGCCCATATGGCTGTCGCCCATTTCGCCTTCGAGTTCGGCACGCGGCACCAAGGCGGCCACCGAATCGATCACCAGCACGTCAATCGCCCCGGATCGCACCAGCGTGTCGCAAATTTCCAGCGCCTGCTCACCCGCATCAGGCTGGCTGATCAGCAAATTATCGACGTCCACCCCAAGCTTGCGGGCATAAATCGGATCGAGCGCGTGCTCGGCATCGATGAACGCACACGTGCCACCCTTGCGTTGCGCTTCAGCAATCGCATGCAATGCCAAAGTGGTCTTGCCTGAGCTTTCCGGTCCGTAAATCTCAATGATCCGGCCGCGCGGCATGCCGCCAATGCCAAGCGCCAGATCAAGCCCGAGGGAGCCTGACGGGATCACTTCGATATGCTCATCACCGGTTCGTGCGCCCATGCGCATGATCGAACCTTTGCCGAAGGCCCGTTCAATCTGGACCATTGCCGCATCAAGCGCTTTGTTCTTGTCCATCGACATCTCCTGGCCGCGAGCGCCTGGCGCCCGCCGCGGTTGGGTCTCATCCGAGTCTGTCATATCCGGCATGGCCGGGACAATCGCTGGTTTACGGGTCATTAAGGATTCGTTCGTTATATGTTCGTTAATTCCGCACAGCACGGAACAAAGAGAGAACATAAACGCATACAAACCAGGAGTCGGTCAAGCCCCAATGGTACGATCCTAACGCTCCCTACCCGAGCGTTAGGTGAATCGTTCCATAAATCAAAGGCTAGTGGATAGAATCTGACGGCACTTCCGTCAGATTCTATCCACTAGCCTGGGTCAAAGCGTCTAAATGATCGGCCAGATCGGTCATTTTGTAAGGTTTAGGGAGGAACAAGGTCGCCGTGCCGGTCGCATGCCCACGCAATCCGGCATCCGCATAGCCTGACACTAATATCGCCGGCAGGTCCGGGCGACCTAGTTGGCCGCGTACCGCCTGCACCAAAGCCCCACCATCCATGCCCGGCATCATCATATCGGTGACAATAGCTGCAAGCGGCGCATCGCCAAGCATTTCTAGCGCCGCGTCGGCGCAATCCGCGGCCAGCACCTCCCAGCCGCGCCGTATCAGCACCTGGGCGGCCAGGTTGCGCAAAATGTCCTCATCCTCCACCAGAAGCACCCGCCGCACGCCGACTTGGTCTGGCCGCGCCGGCACCTCCGTCACTGCCGGCATCGCATGGCGTGGGAAGTAGAACGTGAAGCTCGCCCCGTTCCCCGGCGCACTGCGCAACGCCAGAAATCCATCCGACTGGCGCACAATGCCGAGCACCGTTGCAAGGCCCAGCCCAGTGCCCCCAGAATCGCGTTTGGTGCTGAAAAATGGCTCAAAGATGCGCGTTTGCAGCACTTGGTCCATGCCCGGCCCGTCATCGCTGACGCTGATCGTTACATAGCGCCCGGCCGGAATATGGTCCGGCCCGGCCGCCAGCGGCTCAAGCAAAGTCGCGTGCCCGGTCGCCAGCGCGATCCGCCCGCCGTCGGTCAGCACATCGCGCGCATTCAGCACCAAATTCAGCAGCGCCCGATCCAACTGGTTGGGATCAATCCGGATCGCCCGCCCCGGCGTTTCCAGGCTAACATCAAGCCCGATCGTCCCAGGCAACAGGCGCCGTATCATTTCCGCGAGCGCACTGACCGCCACATTGACCGCAACCACTCGCGGCAGCAGGGTTTGCTGCCCGCCAAAGGCGAGCAACTGGCGCACCATGTCAGCGCCACGCTCGCCACTCGCCCGAATATTGGCCGCATCGGCGCGCGTTTCGGCGTCGGGGGCACGCCCGGCGATCGCATCTGCGGCGCCGAGAATGGCGGTCAGCAAATTATTGAAATCATGCGCGATGCCGGCGGCAAGCTGCCCGACCGCTTGCAACCGCAAGCTGTGCGCCTGGGCCGACTGGAACAACGCAAGCTCCGCCCCGTCATCCACCAGCAGCAGCACGCCCGCCTCATTGGGCAGCAGTACTCCGCGCAGGCGCACCGGATCGGCCGCGTGCGCAAATCGCGCCGACACGTCGCCTTGCCCGGCGCATGCCGCGATAACGGCGGCATGGCTATCAGCGGCAAACATCGCCAACGCTTCACGGCCCCGGGCGACCGGTGCCCCTACTCGGGATTCCCAGGCCGGATTGACCAGTTGCACCGTGGCATCGGCGTCGAGCATCGCCATTGGCACCGGCAGCATCGCAAACAGCCAGGCGAAAGGCGGGTTGGTCATGGCCTGCGGCCGCTCAATCCCCAGACATAAGCGATAATTTCGGCCACCGCCTGAAAATGGGCAGCCGGAATTTCCGCATCCAGCGTCACCGGATACAGCGCCCGCGCCAGCGGTGGGTTGGCCACCAGCGGCACCGCATGCTTGCTCGCCGCCGCGCGAATGCGGGCTGCCATCTCGTCTTCCCCTTTCGCCACCACGCGCGGCGCGCCGCTCTTGCCGCGATCATAAGCCAGTGCAACAGCATAATGGGTCGGGTTGGTAATCACCACGGTTGCTTTGGCAACCGCCGCGACCATCCGTCGCTTGGCGCGCTGCTGGCGAATTTGCCGGATGCGCGCCTTGATATGCGGATCGCCGTCGGAATCCCGCGACTCATCCTTCAACTGTTCGCGGGACATCCGCAAATCCTGCGCATGCTTGAACCGTACCCGCGCCACATCAAGCAGCGCGATCGCTCCCTGCGCGCCCAGCATCGGCAACACCAGGATCGCCAGCATGCGCGGTACCGCCACCACCAGCCCGGACACTGTGCCCGCGCCCACCATCGTCAATATCGGCCAAAGCTGCGCCACCGCCACCCACCCGGCCCAGCCCACCACCCCGAGCTTCAGCAAGGCCTTGCCCACGTCGATCAACGTTGCCGTGCCGAACACCCGCGCCAGCCCGCGCATCGGGCTAATCCGCGCAAAATCCGGCGCCAAGGCTGCCGTATGGATCAAGAACCCGGTCTGCAACAGCACCGACGCCGCACCCACCACCAACGCCGACAGGACCAACGGCGCCATCAACCCCAGCCCAACCCTCGCCGCCGCCCGTATCGCC
The DNA here is from genome assembly GCA_025352995.1 of Acetobacteraceae bacterium. Classification (GTDB taxonomy): domain Bacteria; phylum Pseudomonadota; class Alphaproteobacteria; order Acetobacterales; family Acetobacteraceae; genus CAITOL01. Next base: position 6,240 of record JANXRN010000043.1, on the reverse strand, counting down.
TCAACTGGATCAAGCCCGTGCGGCTGCTCGAGAAACACCCGCAAGCCGCCCACCATCTGCCGTGCCATCGCCCCGCCATTCAACGACAGCACCACACAGGCGGTCGCCAACACCGCGACGGTGGCGACCTCTTTGGACATCGGCACCTGCCCGGCCTCACGCGCCTGATCGAGCCGGCGTTGCGACGCGGGGGCTGTGCGATCTTCATCGTCTGCCATGGGCCCGGATTACCGCAAGCCGCCAAACGCGCCGTTGGCCGCAAGTGCCGCCTGCCAGGTTTCCATCATGCCCGCCGACAGCAGTGCCAGCAGCACCAACCCGCCGAGAATCTGCCCCGGCATGGCCGCGAAATAAACCTGCAATTGCGGCACTAGGCGCGCGAGCACCCCAAGCGCGATCTGCCACACCATCCCCGCCGCCACGAACGGCGCGCCCAGTTGCAGCGACAGAGCAAAACTGTCGGACACCGCGTCCGTCACGCTCAGCGCCAGGTCCCCACCCGCAAGCCACCCCCCCGGCGCAAGCAGGCGATAGCTCGTCACCAGCGCCGTCAACGGCAACGCATAAAGCCCAGAGTGCAGCAGCAACACCGGCGCCGCCAACCCGAACAGGCGCGATAACGCACTCGCCTGCGGCCCCAGCAACAGATCAGGCTGCAATACGTTCGACAGCCCCAGCGCGCCGGCGGCGAACTGCCCGGCCATCGGCAAGGCCAGCATCGGCAAGCGCGCCAGCCAGCCGAGCCACAATCCAATCATGATTTCGCCAGCGATCCAGCCCAGCAATGCCATCGGGCTGGCCGGTGCCGCGGGCAACCCCGGCACAATCAAGGGCAGTACCAGCAAAGTCAGCAGCAACGCCATCCCGGCGCGGATATTCATCGGGACCTCGGCCTCCCCCAGCCCCGGCAGCAGCATGCACACGCCACCCACCCGGCACAGCACCAAGGTCAGTCCGAACGCCCATTCCGGCAAAGAGCCAAGCAGCGTCTGAATATCAGCGTCCGTCACCGCCCACCTACAGCTACGATATGGTCGAATACCATGCGCGCGAAATCATCGAGGCTCGCGAACATGAAAGACCCCGCCAGCAGAAATGTCGCCCCGATCGCGCATAATTTCGGCACGAACGCCAAGGCCGGCTCATTGATCTGGGTCACTGCCTGGATCAGCGACATCGCCACACCGATTGCCAACGTGGCGACCAGCATCGGCCCGCCGAGCTTCACGGTTAGCATCATCGCGGCACGAATAAGGCCGCCGATATCGCCGTCTTGCATGGGTTCGGCGACCTTTTTGTTCGGAGGAAGGAAGCAGTTCTTTTTGTGAACAAAAAGAACCAAAAAAACTTTTTCACACTTGTTGCCGTGCGCACTCTCCATGGTCTTTCGCCTGCGGTTGCTTAAATCGGCATCCGCATAATGTCCTGATAGGCCTGCACAACCCGATCCCGAATAGCCACCGTGGTCTGCAAAGTAAGCTCCGCTTTGGCCACCGCCGAAACCACGTCAGTAAGGCTACCCGTGCCCGCAATCGCCCCCATCGCCTGCTGTTCAGCCGCCTTGGTGGTGTCGATCGCGCCAGAGATCGCGCGCGACAGTACCCCGCCGAAATCGGCCCCGCCGGCGCCCGCCGTGCCGTTGGCAACGTCCGAGTAGGCCTTAGCGGCCGTACCCGGGGTCACGATCAGGGTGGGGATCGCCATGTCGCTACTTCAGCATTTCAACGGTGCGGGTCAGCATGCTACGCGACACCTGCATGACCGCCAAATTGGCCGCATAGCTTCGTTCCGCCTCCCGCATGTCCATCACCTCGACAAAACTGTTGACGTTCGGTGCCCGGACATAGCCGTTCTTGTCCGCGGCCGGATGCCCGGGGTCGTAACGCAGCGGAAACTCTGTGTTGTCGCGGCCAACCTGCTTGACCTTCACCGTGCTGGCGCCCAGCGCCTGCTCAACCTGATTGCCAAAAATAATCGTCTTGCGCCGATAAGGGGCGCCCCCCGGCGTGCTGCCCGTAGTGTCCTGGTTGGCCAGATTTTCGGCGATCACTCGCAACCGCGTGGTCTGGGCATCCATCCCGCGCGCCGAAATCGTCAGGGCTGTGTTCAGTTCCATATCATGCCTCCATCAACACGCTTCACCGGCCCAAAGCGGTTCGGTAAAAGCCAAGAAATTTCGTATAGAGATTGGTAACCGTACTCTGCGATGTTTCGGTATCGGCAACCTTGCTGAGTTGGTCGTCAAGCCTGACCGAGTTGCCGTCCGGCGATCGTTCACCCTGACTGACGAGCGTCCCCGCCGCGCTGGCGGCATGCCCCGCCAGATGCCGCCCGTTAGTCCGCATCGGCACGACGCCGATTTTGCCGGCAAGCACTGCATCAAACGGTTTCACATCCCGCGCTTGCCAGCCCGGCGTGTTGGCATTGGCAACGTTCTGCGCCAGCACAATCTGGCGCTGTTGCAGAAACGCCATGCGTCGGTCAGCGAGATTGAACAGATCAGACCCGGTTTGCGCCATCGTCATCCGCCTTTCCCATCTGCGACGCTTGTAAAGCGCGCCCCCCTAACGATTGGTTAATCGCCCCACAGAAATCGTGGCAAGGCTTTGTCAATCAATTCGCCGCATGATGAAGCTGTGACCAACGACATCTCCCTTTCGCGCAGTCCCAGCTTTGATCCTTGCGCCGCCATGCAGGACAAGATCGCCGCCGTCGCATCAACCCTGCGGCTCGCCCGGTCGCTGCTCGGAACCGGCCGCGCCATCGATATTGACGGGCTCGATCGCATGATCGGCGTGCTATGCGCCCGCGCGCTCGATCTTCCGCCGGAACAAGGTCGCATCGTGCGACCCAACCTTGCCTTGCTGCTCATGGAACTCGACACGCTCAGCATCGCGCTGCAACCGCCTTAACCGCCCCCATGTCCGGAAAAATTCCGCATGCCCTTCCCAACCATCGCCGTCGCACTCGGCGCCCTGGCCATCGTGCTCGCGCTGCTCGCCATCGCCCATCATCTCGCCGCCCGGTTCAAACTGCCGCAGCGCCTGGCAGGGACAACCGGTGCCGCACGCACCCTCGCGATCGAGCAATCCCTCGCCCTCGACCCGCGCCGACGCCTGCTACTGATAAATTGCGAGGGGCGGCAATTGCTGCTGCTGACCGGCGGCCCCCAAGACCTGCTGATCGGCTGGATGGAACCGCGCGCGTGAACCGTCTCGCAACCGCGCTCATCATCTTACTGCTGATACCCGGTATCGCCGCCGCGCAATCGATCAACCTCGATCTCGGCAGCGGTGGCGGCTCCACTACCGCCCGCCTGGTGCAACTCACCGCGCTGATCACCCTACTGTCCCTGGCGCCCAGCCTGCTGGTCATGGTCACAGGCTTCACCCGGATCGTCATCGTGTTGTCACTACTGCGCGGCGCCATCGGCGCCCAAGGCACACCGCCCAACGTGGTCCTGATCGGCCTCGCAATGTTCCTGACCTATTTCGTCATGCAACCCGTGCTCGACCAGGCCTGGACCACCGGCCTGCTCCCGATGACCGAAGGGCGCATCGGCGAACTCGAAGCCATGCAACTTGCCGCCGAGCCATTTCGAAAATTCATGGCCGGCAACGTCAAGCCCGATGATCTGCAGCTCTTTCTCGATCTCGCCCGCCTGCCACCGCCAGCAACGATCGATGCCACGCCGTGGCGCGCCCTCATCCCCGGCTTCCTGGTCGGCGAACTACGCCGCGCCTTCGAAATCGGCTTCCTGCTCTATTTGCCGTTCCTGGTGATCGACATGGTGGTCGCGAGCGTTTTAATGAGCCTGGGCATGATGATGCTACCGCCCAACGTCGTATCGCTGCCGTTCAAACTGATCTTCTTCGTACTCGTCGATGGCTGGCGCCTGGTCTGCGGCAGCCTCGTGCAAAGCTTCAGCCCGTCCGGCTAACCCCCCGGCAGATGCCGCGCGATGTAAGGCGGCAACTGAAATGCGCCAAAATGAATTTCCGGCGTCCAATACTCCGTCAAGCCCAAAATGCCGGCAGCCTCAGCACGCGCGCGCACCGTCGCCACCGAAACCTTCTCCAACCCGGCCTGCTTGGCGGCAAACCCCAACGTCATGAAGCCGCCAACATAGGTCGGCACCGCAGCAACATAAGCACCCACCACCGGGAAGAATTTGTTACGCCGCAAGCTCGTCTCCGCCAGCTCATCCGCCTGCATGAACGGCACGCCGCACTGGTTCACAATCAAGCCGCCATCCGCCAGAACCCGCGCGGCGTTGGCGTAAAATTCATCGGTAAACAACACCTCGCCCACCCCGATCGGATCGGTCGAATCAACAATAATCGCATCAAAACTCCCCTCCGGCGCCGTCCGCACGTAGTCAATGCCATCGCCAATAATCACCTCGGCCCGCGCATCGTCCCAGGCATCGCCGCCAATCTTCGGCAGAAACGCCTTGGCCAACCGCACAACCTCGCCGTCAATCTCCACCATCACCGCCCGCGTCACATTCTTGTGCTGCAGCACCCGCCGCAACACCCCACCGTCACCCGCACCAATGATCAAAACCCGCGCCGCCGACCCGTGCGCCAATAACGGCACATGCGTCAGCATCTCCTGATAAACGAACTCATCGCCCTCCGTGATCTGAACCACCCCGTCCAACAACATCACCCGGCCATGCGACGCGCTCTCAAACAAAAATATGTCCTGAAACGCGCTCTGCACCCGCGCCAACTCCCGCACCACCCGAAACCGCTGGCCCCAATCGGCATACAACGTCTCATTGACCCAGGAATCAGTCGCCATGTCAGTCTCCTGATTGGGAGGTCGGAAGGAAGGCCAGGGGCTCGGCCCCTGGCGGGGGTTCGGGGGCAGCGCCCCCGCGCTTACTTCCTTACCGGCCCATCAACCGACCCGGCCTCGGCGTTGTTCCGACAGGTCGATGCGGCTTGGGCTGAAGGCCGCTTGCAGCACCGGGATAGACAGGTTCGGGTCACAGGCGCCGCACATGAACAAATCGATGGCGGCGAAGTCGCGTTCCGGCCAAGTGTGGATGGAGATATGGCTTTCCGCGAGCACGACCACGCCCGAGACGCCGCCATTGGGGGTGAAGTGGTGGAAGTGGCTATGCAGGATGGTGGCCCCAGCAATTAGCGCGGCCTCACGCAAAGCGGCGTCGATATGGGCCGGATCATCGAGGCGGGATGCGCCCCACAGATCGACCAGCAGATGCATGCCGGCGAATTTCTCGCCGTCGCGTTCTACAAAGTAGTCTTTCGGCGCCTCGTCGGTTCCCGTGGAGGGTATCGTCGTCTGGTTCTCGCTCGGGAAATCCGAGACCATCCCCAGTGGCATGAGTGCGTCCATTACGCATTCCCCTGTCAACCAGTAGACGGCCTGTTGGGTAACACGACACGTGAACCGAACCGTCCGCGCAACCTGATCAGGCAGCGCGGCCAGTTCGCATGCGCGAACCCCCTGGGGCCAAGGCGGCGGAACATCGTGGAAACGGTGCCGCGATGCAAGTGAAATTCCGCGGCACGCTGCCCGGCCTTTGCATACCGGGCGTGTGGGCAGGGGCTAGGGGGCTGTACCTTTGACAGCCGCCGACATGTTCTGCGCTTCGCGCGCTGCGCGGGGCAGGTCGGCGGTTTGTTGAATTGGGCTGGCGGTGATCAGCCGGATCAGATCGGCAGTTTTGCCAGCCGGCAAGCGCAGGAGGTCGCGGCTGCGGATTTGTCCCAGAGTGTCGTTGGGACCGATTTGGGAAGCGGCCGAGGCCAGGCGCAGCAGGGTTTTGCCGTGCTCATCGCTGAGCGGCCCGTCGGCCGGCACCGTCATGGCGGTCAGGCGCTGCAATGCCCGCACGGCGCCTGGCCAGTTCTTGCCGGCTTCCTGCAATTGGGCCTGCAATTGCACGGCGGCCTTGGTATCCAGCGCTTCGAGCACGGCAACCGCCTGGTCATGCTGCCCAACATCGTTGGCGGCCTGCGCGTAGATCAAAGTTCGTTGTTCGAGCAGCGCCGGCGGCAGCGATCCGACCCCGATTGTCTCAGTGAGCGCGGCGAGCGCCGCGTCCGGTTTGCCCATTTGCAGATGCATCGCCGCCAGCTTGCCGCCAAGTTCCGATCGCGCGGCGCCATCTTGCGTCGCGCCGAGCAGCCGGGTCAGCAACGGAATCGCCCGCTGTGGCAGGTCAAGCGCGATCAAACGGTCGGCGAGCCGCATCGACAGGGCACG
>JANXRN010000037.1 GCA_025352995.1 Acetobacteraceae bacterium | reverse complement strand
TGAACTCAAGCACGACATGAATGCCTATTTGCGCGATTGGGCGCGCGGCACCAAAATCAAAACATTCGAGGACATCATCGCCTTCAATCAGGCGCATCCTGAGCGTGCGCTGCGGTTCGGGCAGGATATTTTCCGCGCGGCGTCGGCCACCAAGGGCGATTTGTCGGAATCGGAATACAAATCCGCCCGGCGCAATGATCTGCTGTCGTCGCGCAAGAACGGGCTTGATCCTTACATGGACGCCCACAAGCTCGATGCGGTGTTATTTCCTGGCACGGCGGGCGCGGGCATTGCCGCTAAGGCTGGTTACCCGAGCGTGCTGGTGCCGGCGGGGTTCATTTCGGGGGTCGGCCAGATCGACACGCCGGAGTATCCGTTGGGGGCGACGTTTGCCGGCCGGGCCTGGTCGGAAGCCAAATTGCTGCGGATTGCCTATGCATTCGAGCAATTGACCATGGCCAGGCGCCCGCCGCCGAACCTGCCGGCGCTGACCCCAGGATGCGGGCGCGACTGAATGGCGGAGCTGGTTTGCCGCGTTGTGTCGGAACTCCCCGAGCTTGCCGGGCTTGCTGATGCTTGGCAGGATTTGGCTGACCGCGCGCTGGAAGCCAACCCGTTCTACGAGCCGAATTTTCTGCTGCCGATGATCCGTGAGACCGGGCCATTTCCCGGTCTTGAGGTCTGGGTCATCTGCCAAGCCGATCGTATGCTTGGTTTTTTTGTGTTCCACAGGCGGAAGGTCGGGCCCGCCACCTTGTTGTCACCCTTTAGTCGGGGACGCAGCGTGCCTCGGGAGATTGATATCGATCTCGGCGTGCCGCTGGTTGACCGTGACCGGGCCAATGAGGTTATCGATGCGCTGCTTGACCAACTCGATCGGCATTGGCTGTTCGGGATCGACTGGTATTGCCTTGCCGAGGATGGTGGGTTTTACCACGCCCTTGCGCAGCGCCTCGCAGTTCGGCGCCAGCCTGTAATTGATCTCGACGGCTGGGTGCGACCGATTTTGCGGCCCCATACCGATGCTGCATCGTATCTTGAAGCAACCGTCAGCAAGCGGCGGAAGCAGACGATGGACCGCTATCGGCGGCACCTAGCGCGCACCGGACCGGTGAGCTTCGACCGACTGCGCGCGGAAGATGCGGTAGATCCCTGGATCGAAACGCATTTTCGGCTAGAAGCGTCAGGCTGGAAAGGGCGGCAGGGAACCGATATCGGGGCCACCGAGGGATCGCGGCGTTTTTTTGCCGAGGTCATGCGGGCCCGGCACGCAATGGGCGCGCTCCATGCGTATCGCTTTTTGGTGGGGGATTTGCCAGTGGCCCAGACTTGGGTCTTGCAGCCCGCCGATCGCAGCGTCGGATTGTTGTGGAAAACTGCCTATGACGATGCCTTCGCCAAGGACAGCCCAGGGCTGCAAATGGAAATCGAGGCGATTGCGCTAATGCATGATGCCGTGCCGCCGATGGCTGCAATAGATTCTTGCGCGCAACGTAAGCATGCCATGTGGGGCTGGCTTTGGCGGGATAAGCGACAGCTAGTATGCCTGCTGGTGTTGGCACGATCCCCGTTGCATCGACTTGTGGTGCAGATTGCCCCGCCACTGCGCCGTTGGCGTCAGGCTAGGCGCGCCCGGCAGATGCCCGAACCCAATGAACGGGAAGACCAGGAAACATGATCACCGTCCATGGCTTCGCGGCCTCCGGCAATTGCTGGAAGGTCGCCCAGATTTTGCGCTCCACCGGGCGGGCGTTCGATTGGGTGGAGGTCGATTCGAATGCCGGCGGCACCCGCACCGCCGAATTTTTGGCGATGAACCCGAACGCGAAAATCCCCGTCGTGGTGCTCGATGACGGGCAGGTGATCACCGAGTCGGGCGCGATCTTGTGCCATTTCGCCGAGGGCACGGACTGGTTGCCGGCCGCGGGGTTGGCGCGCACGCGGGTGCTGGAATGGTTGTTCTTCGAGCAATATAGTCACGAACCCTATATCGCGGTGGCGCGCAACGTCATCGCGTATCAGAAGGCGAAGGCCGCCAACGCCGAACGCCTGGCGCAATGCTGGACGCGCGGGGCCGCGGCGTTGGACGTGATGGAACGCCGGTTGGCCACGCATCCGTGGCTCACCGATAGCGGTGCCACCATCGCTGACCTGGCGTTGTTCGCCTACACCCATGTGGCCGAGGAAGGCGCGTTCGATCTGACGCGCTGGCCCGGCATTCAGGCCTGGATCGCACGGCTGGCGGCCTTGCCTGGGATTGTGATCATCGAAGGACCGACGAAATGACTGTCCCCACTAGCATGACCCACATCACCACCACCGGCCCTGGCGGCCCTGACGTGCTGGTGACAACCACCGGACCGGTGCCGGCACCGCGCCCGGATGAGGTTTTGATCCGCGTTGCCGCAGCCGGCGTCAACCGGCCCGACGTGGCCCAGCGCGCCGGCGCCTATCCGCCGCCGCCGGGGGCCAGCCCGATCATCGGGTTGGAGGTGGCAGGTGAAGTGGTCGCGGTTGGCGCCGACGTCACCAGCTACAAGATCGGCGACAAA
>JANXRN010000016.1 GCA_025352995.1 Acetobacteraceae bacterium | reverse complement strand
CGGCAGCACGATCCCGCGTCGCTGCAAGGATACATGCGTGAGGTTCATTTCCCCCGACACGCCATAGGCGAAATGCGGTGCGCCGTCGAAGGTCAGGCGGCGTTCGGTGGCGCTGTCCCGCAGCCAAAGATCATGCGCCCGACAGAACACTGCGCGCGCGCCATCGGGCGATAGTGTCTCGCCTGGATCTGCGACTTTTGCCACCGGCGCCTCAAAATTCTCCGGCGTTTGCGTGCCGGTGGCGGCATCCACCACGATGATCCTGGCGCCATCAGCAGTTTCATGGCGATACCAGAACGTGTCAGTATCGCCAATCCAGTGCGGACGGACTTGCGGGTTGTACAATTTCACCCGCACATTGGCCGCGAGAAACCGTTCCGCGCGCGCGCGCAATTCCGGGGTTAACATCTGGCCAGCCCGGTCAGGATGGCCGCCAGGTCTTCGGGCGCGGTGATGTTGGGGCTGTGGCTCGCGTTCAGTTCGTAATATTTCCAAGTCGCATCGGTTTTGAAGCGGCTGGCGAACTGCATGAACACATCGCCCGGCGGCTTCTTGGCGCAGTAGATATAGCTGCGCTTCATCGCCCGTGGGCCATTGCGCAGGCGCAATTTCTGCGCGAAGCAGCGCGCCGGATGATGCCGGCGGCGCGGGCCGGTCCAGGCGAGGTCAGTCGGCGCGGTATCGGGCGCGGATGCCATCGGCGGCACCATCCAGCCTTCAATCGCCGGCGGGATGTGCCCGGTCAGGTCATTCAGCGCCTGGCCATCTTCTGGCACGAAGGCGTCGAGATAGACAATTTCCCGTATCCGCACCCCGGCGCGGTCGGCGACCCCGGTGGCCACCATGCCGCCATAGCTGTGCCCGACCAGGATGATGTCGCTGAGCGCTTCGGCTTCAATCACCGCCAGCACGTCCTGGATATGGGTTTCAAGATCGACCAGCGGATGGGCGAGGTGCCCGCGTTCGCCCAGGCCGGTGTAGGTCGGGGTAAAAACCTCATGCCCGGCGGCGCGCAGCAAAGGGCGCATTTTCTTCCACGCCCAGCCCGCCGACCATGCGCCGTGACAGATCAAAAAAGTCGCCATCTCGCGTTCTCCGGTTATGTGGGGGGAAATTTGCGGCAAGCGGGCTTTGGGTGCAATCGTGGCGCTGGAGGACCCATCCATGCCCTATCCCAAGCACCTGCTGCCCACCACGGTTGTCGGCAGCTATCCGCAGCCGGCCTGGCTGGTTGACCGCGCCACCCTGCATCATCACGGCGTGCCGCGCGCCCATGCGCATGATATGTGGCGCGTCGCGCCCGATTTGCTTGAAGCAGCCCAGGATGACGCCACCATCCTGGCGATCCGCGACATGGAACGCGCCGGGATCGACATCGTGACTGACGGTGAAATCCGCCGCGAAAGCTATTCCAACCGCTTTGCCATGGCGTTGGACGGCATCGATGGGGACCGGCCCGGCGAAATCCGCGCCACCACCGGCCGGGTGACGAAAGTGCCGCTTGTGGTCGGCCCAATCCGCCGGGTGGCAGGGGTTGAAACCCGCGATGCGCAATTCCTGCGGGCGAACGCCAGCCATGCAACGAAAATTACCCTGCCGGGGCCGTTCACCCTGTCGCGCCAGGTGCAAAATGATTTCTATACCGACGAAGAAGAACTCGCGATGGATTATGCCATTGCGGTCAACCAGGAACTGCGGGCGCTGAAGGCCACCGGCGTGGATGTGGTGCAGCTGGATGAACCCTGGGTGCGCACCGCCCCGGCGCAGGCCGCGCGCTATGGCATCAAAGCGATCAACCGCGCGCTAGAGGGCGTTGATGGCATTACCGTTGTGCATGTGTGTTTTGGTTACGCGGCCGTGGTGACCGGGCAGAAGCCGAGCGGCTATGATTTCCTTGCCGAGCTTGGCGACACCACCGCCAGCCAGATTTCGATCGAAGCGGCGCAACCGAAGCTCGATCTCGGGGTGTTGCGTGATCTGGCGGGGAAAACCGTGATGCTTGGGGTGCTCGATCTCGGCGATCCCACAGTTGAAACTGCGGACGTTGTTGCCGCTCGCATCCGCGCCGGGCTGCGCTTTGTTGACGTGGACAGGCTGGTGCCGGCGCCCGATTGCGGAATGAAATATTTGCCGCGTGACACCGCGTTCGGCAAACTCAAGGCGCTGGCGGACGGTGCTGCAATCGTCCGGCGTGAATTGGCAGGCTGATTTCGGAGGATAGGGCAATGGAACTCTGGCAGTATGATGCGACCGACCTCACACGGATGATCCAGTTGGGTCAGGTTTCGGCGCGGGAGGCAACAATGTCCTGCCTCGCCCGCGTGGACGCGGTGAACCCGAAGCTGAACGCCATCGTGCGGCGGATGGATGGGGAGGCACTGGCGGCGGCAGACGCGGCCGATGCCGCGCGACGGCGCGGCGACATGCTGGGGCCGCTGCACGGGGTGCCGGTGACGGTCAAGATCAATACCGACCAGATCGGCCATCCCACCGATCAGGGCGTGGTGGCGTTCAAGGACGCGATGGCGACCGAAGACGCGCCGGTGGTGGCGAACTTGCGGGCCGCTGGCGCCATTTTCATTGGCCGCACCAACGCGCCGGCGTTTTCGATGCGGGTGTTTTCGGAAAATGATTTGCACGGCCGCACCTATAACCCGCGCGACAAGGGCACATCGCCGGGTGGGTCGTCGGGTGGCGCAGGGTCCGCGGTTGCGGCCGGTATGGGGCCGCTCGGACACGGCAACGATATCGGCGGATCGGTGCGCATCCCGGCCTATTGCAACGGCATTGTCGGCTTGCGGGTCGGGCTTGGCCGGGTGCCGGCGTTTAGCCCGATGGCGACGGGCACGGCGCGGCCGATTGGCGCGCAGCTGATGTCCACCCAGGGGCCGCACACGCGCACGGTGCGTGATGCGCGGCTGGCATTGTCGGTGATGGCGCGTGGCGATCGGCGGGACACGCGCTGGGCCGATGCGCCGCTGGTCGGACCGGCGCCCGCCCGCCCACTGCGCGCGGCGATCGCGCCGATCATCCCCGGCGGCTTCACCCATCCGGCGCAGGCCGACGCAGTGCGCAAGGCAGGCAAATACCTTGCCGATGCCGGCTACATCGTTGACGAAGTGATGCCACCCGATGTCGAGGAAGTGACGCGGCTTTGGCACGTCATCGGATCGGGCGATCTGTTTCGCACCCTGGGGCCGAATATCGAGAAATACGGCGATCCTGGTGCAGTAACGTCATTCCGGCTGTGGATGGAACTGGCGCCGCCGCCGAACGATCCGAACCTGGTGCTGGATGCCTATGCCCAGCGCGACGTGCATTTGTTCCGCTGGCAGACATTCTTCCAGACCTACGCGGTGGTGGTGATGCCGACCTTGTGCGACCTGCCGCCACCGTTGGATCAGGATCTGACGATCGAGGGACAGCGCAAAGTGTTGGATTCGCTGCGGGTAAGCTTGCTGACGCCGCTGCTTGGCCTGCCGGGCCTGGCGGTGCCGGTTGGCCAGCATGGTAATTTGCGCACCGGGGTGCAGATTATACCGGCGCGCTTCCGGGAAGACCTGGCGCTGGATGCGGGGGAGATTATCGAGGCGGCGGAAGGGGTGGTTTCGGCGATTGATCCGATGTGGTGAGGGGAAGGAAGGTCTTCTTTGTTTGAAAACAAAGAAGCAAAAAAACTTTGACTATTGTTGCCGTTGGCTTGGGTCCATTCCGCAATGGCACGGTACCCGTAGCAAGTGTGAGGAAGTTTTTTTGGTTCTTTTTGTTCACAAAAAGAACTATTTAATTTCGTTACTGAAGCGGAAAATGACACGCCACCATCTGCCCGCCCGGCAATGCGGTCAGTTCCGGCATATCCACCGCGCAACGATCCGCCGCCCGCGGACATCGTGTGCGGAAGCGACAGCCGGATGGCGGCGCGATTGGGGATGGTGGCTCACCGACCGCCACGCCTTCGACCGGGCGGATATCGGGGTCAGGCATCGGGATCGCATCCAGCAGTAACCGCGTGTAAGGGTGCGCCGGGGTGCGGAACAGCGTTTCGGTCGGGGCGATTTCGCAGATGCGGCCGAGATACATCACGGCCACGCGGTCGCTGACCGCTTTGACGACGGCAAGGTCGTGGGCGATGAACAGCAGCGTGAGGCCGTAACGATCTTTCATGTCTTCGAGTAGGTTGACGATCTGGGCGCGGATCGAAACATCAAGCGCGGAGACCGGTTCGTCGCAGACGATCAGTTCCGGTTCCAGAATGAGCGCTCGGGCGATGGAAATGCGCTGGCATTGGCCGCCGGAAAATTCATGCGGCAGCCGCGCCATGGTGATGTCGGGGTCAAGCCCGACTTCGGTGAGCACGGCGCGCACCCGGCGGGTGCGTTCGGCGGCATCGGTGACGCCGGCGATGATCAGCGGTTCGGCAACGATATCGCCGACCCGGCGGCGCGGGTTGAGCGAGGCGATCGGGTCCTGGAAAATCATTTGCAGACGCTGGCGCATTTTGCGCATGGCGGGCGGGGCGAGTTTGGTCAGGTCCTGGCCATCGAACAGCACCGCGCCGGATTGGGGCTGGTAAAGTTGTAGCACCGCACGGCCGAGGGTGGATTTGCCGCAGCCGCTTTCGCCGACCAGGCCAAGGGTTTCACCGCGCTGGACGGCGAGGCTCACCCGGGTAACCGCTTGGACGACCCGATTGCCGACCGGGAATTCGACGACGATGTTCTGGATGTCGAGCAAGGCCGTCATGCCGCCACCGGCAGCGGTTTGATGCAGGCAAATTGGTGGCTGCGCGCGTCGGGGGCGGATAATGGCGGTTTGGCATTGTCGCAGCCAGGGTCGGCATAAATGCAACGTGGCGCGAAGGCGCAGCCGGGCGGCGGGTTGATCGGGTCGGGCGGCCGGCCGCCGATGGCGGGCAAGCGTGTGTGCGGGGGCGCATCGAGTTTGGGCAGCGCGGCCAGCAACGCCGCGGTGTAGGGCATGCGCATATGGTGAAATAATTCGCGGGTGGGCGCGCGTTCAACCACCCGGCCGGCATACATCACCGCCACTTCGTCGGTGCGACCGGCAACCACCCCGAGATCATGGGTAATCAGCATCATCGCCATGTGGCGGCTGCGCTGTTCGCGCGCCAGCAGATCAAGAATTTGCGCCTGCACCGTCACATCCAGCGCCGTGGTCGGTTCATCGGCGATCAGCAATTTTGGCGCGCAGGACAGCGCAATTGCGATTGCCACCCGTTGCCGCATGCCGCCCGATAATTGGTGCGGATAGTTGCCCATGCGCTGTTCCGGGGATGGAATGCCAACCTCGGCCAGCAGGGCGATGCCGCGCGAAATCGCCTCCGATTGCGAAACGCCGAGATGTTCGCGCATCGTTTCGGTCAACTGGGTGCCAATCGTCAGCACCGGATTAAGTGACGTCATCGGGTCCTGAAACACCACCGCCACCGACTTGGCACGCAGCTTGCGCAAAGTCTCGGCGGGGATGCGGGTCATATCCTGGCCATCGAAACGAATGGCGCCGGACAGTTTCGCTTTGCGTGGCAGCAATTGCAGGATGGCGCGCGATAACATGGTCTTGCCGCTGCCGCTTTCGCCGACCACGCCCAGGGTTTTGCCGGCTTCGAGCGTCAGATCGACACCATCCACCGCGCGCAGCATCCCGCGCGGGGTGGGCAGGTCGACGATGATGTTTTCAACCTCCAGCAGGCTCATAGCGCGCCCTGCCGCGGGTCGGTCAACGCGCGCAACGTGTCGCCGACCAGGTTGAAGGACAGCACCGTCAGGAACATGACAATGGCCGGCAGGAAGGCCAAGGCGGGGGCCATTTCCAGGCTTTCGCGCCCTTCACCGATCATCACCCCCCAGCTTGGTGCCGGCGGCGGCACACCCAAGCCAAGGAAGCTCAACGCGCCCTCGACCACGATGGTGACAGCCACGCCCAACAGGAAAAACGCGCCGAGCGGCAATGCGACATTGGGGAGTAATTCTTTCAGGATGATGCGGGCATGGCCAGCGCCAAGCGCGCGGGCGGCGGTAACGAATTCGCGGGCGCTGAACGTCAGCGTTGCGGCGCGCGCCACCCGGGTGAAGGCCGGAATGCCGAGAAATCCCAGCACCAAGGTCAGGTTCATGATCGACTGCCCGAGATAAGCGGTCACCGCCATCGCCAGGATCAGCGGCGGAAAGGCGAGCACGACATCGACGCCGCCGGTCACGAAGGTTTCAAACCGGCCGCGAAAATACCCGGCGAGCAATCCCAACCCGCCGCCGATGCTGAGGCCGATCACCGGTGCGAGCAGCCCCACGCTCAGCGAAATCCGCGCGCCGTAAATCAGCCGCGCCAGCACATCGCGCCCGAGGCTGTCAGTGCCCAGCAGATGCGCCATTGACGGCCCCTTGCGGCGGGCGAAAATATCCATGTCGGTTGGGCTTGGGATCGGCAGCACATCGGCCACAATCGCGGCAAGCAGCACCAAAGTGATCCATCCCAAAGCGCACCAGAACAATAGGCCGGTTCGTCGTTTAACCGCGGCCATGCCGGATCCTCGGGTCTAGCGTTGCGTAAAGCAGATCGACAATAAAATTCAGCATCACAAAACCGGACGCCACCAGCAGCACCACGCCTTGCAGCATCATCAGGTCGCGGGAATAGATCGCGGTGACCAGCAGGCGGCCAATGCCGGGCATCGCGAAAATCGTTTCGACGATGACCGCGCCCCCGATCAGCCGGCCGATATTGATGCCGGTCACCGTGACCAAGGTCAGCGACGACGGCTTCAGCGCGTGGACCAGCAGGATGCGGGATTGCTTCAAGCCCTTGGCGCGCGCCATGGCGATGAAGTCTTCCTGCAAGGTGGCGATCATATCCGACCGCAACACCCGCATGATCACCGGCCATTCCCCCAATGCGAGCGTGAGCGCGGGCAGCACAAAGCCGCGCAGATTGGCCCACGGATCTTCCGAAAACGGCGTATAGCCGGTGGCCGGCAGGATTTGGAATTGCACAGCGAACAGCCAGATCAGCAGGATCGCCGACAGGAACGATGGCACGGACAGCATGCCAAAGGCGCCACCGGTCATGGTGCGGTCAAACCAGCTGCCCTGGCGGACCGCGCAAATGATGGCGACCGGGATGCCGATGGAGAGCCCGATCAGCTGCGCGCCCAGCATCAATTCGAGTGAGATCGGCAGCCGCTCGGCAACCGCCGACAGCACGGTTTGCCCGGTGCGGAACGACCGCCCGAAATCGCCCTGCAGCACATGGCCGAGCCAGATGAAATAGCGCACCAGCAAAGGCTGATCCAAGCCCATGTCATGGCGAAGGGCGGCCAGAGTCTCAGGCGTTGCCTGATCCCCCAGCAGCACTTCCGCCATATCCCCAGGCAGGAGGGCCGCCACCAGGAAGGTCAGCACGCTGACCGCAAGCAGCACCGGCAGCAAATAAAGCAGCCGCCGGCCAATAAGTTTGAGCAAGGTTTTAGTCCAACCAGGTGTGCGATACGTCAATCACCCCGGAATACATTTTCGGGAGGCCTTTCACCCGCGCCTTGGAGACCGCGTAATAGGTGTTCTGGAAGGTCCAGAACCAGGTTGCTTCGCTATTCAGCAGGCGGCTGATCGCGCAATAATCCTTGGTCCGCTCAGTCCGGTCGGCGGTAACGCGGGCGTGTTGCAGCAGGCGATCCAGTTCCGGGTTGGAATAATTGGCGAGGTTCACCGGGCTGGCGCTGTGGAAATTGGCATACATTTGCGGATCGGGATCGGCGAGATCGATAATGCGCCAGCCGATAACGTCAAACTTGCGGGCGAAGGCGCGTGGCGGGAACGATGCCTGATCGATTTGTTCAATGCTGACCTCGGCGCCGATGGTTTTCCACATCTGCTGATAGACCTGTCCGACCGCGCGGCCACGCGGCGTCGCGGTGACCACCAGGGCGAACTTCACCGGCTTGCCGTAAGCCTGGATCAACGCTTTTGCCTTGGCGACATCATAGGGCAGGGCGCCATCATCGGCGCATTTCACCCATGATCCCTCGCCGTAGGGGTTGGTTGCCGGGCGTGGCATGCCACCATAAATCGCGTCCGCAATGCCTTTACGGTCGAGCGCCATCACCAGCGCGCGGCGGACATTGACATCATCCAGCGGCGGGTTTTTGGTATTGATCGCGCTGACCCCGGCACCGGACCCGACATAAGTATGCAGGGTGAAGGCCGGCATGGTGGCAACCTTCTTGAGGTTGTCGCTATCGGACTCGTCATGCCAGATGATATCGACACTGCCTGACTGCAAGCTTGCAAAACGCGCCTGCGCATCCGGCAGCGGCTTCAGCGCAATCCGGTCGAGATAGACGCGGTCCTTGTCCCAGTAGTCCGGATTACGGTCCAGCGCCATGCGGTCGCCAGCGACCCAGGATTTCAGGATGAACGGGCCGGTGCCCACCGGGTTACGGTTGTAATCATCGCCCTTGGCCTGGATGGCAGTGGGGGACTGCATGGCGTTGTTGGAGCTCGGCACGCTGAGGGTTTCCGGCAACATGCTGGACGGCGTGTTGAGGCGATAAATCAGGGTCAGCTCATCCGGCGCGTCAACGCCATCAACATTGCTGATATAGAAAGCACACCGGCATTTATTCGCCGGGTCCTTCTGGCGATCAATGTTCCACTTCACCGCGGCAGCGTTGAACGGGGTGCCGTCGTGGAATTTCACCCCGGCGCGCAGCTTGAACGTCCAGGTCTTGAGGTCTGCGGAACTGGTCCACGACACCGCAAGCTTGGGCTGGGCGGCACCCTTGTCATCAAGCGAGGTGAGCGTATCGAAAATCAGCGCGGCCGCCATGTTGGCCGAGGTGTCGAACACGCCGACTTTCAGCGGATCGAAGCCGCTAATGTCGAGCTCCATGCCGACGGTTAAGGTGCCGCCGCGCTTTTGCGCCACCGCGCTGCCGGCCAGCAGCCCGAACGCTGCCGTCGCCAGCAAGCTGTTTCGCAGTAACGCGCGCCAATCGATGCTCAAACCCATGTCTGTTCTCCCAATGCGCGGCCTTGCCGCGGTCGCTTGGGGGCTATGCTAAACGTGCATGGGCGGGTTGGGAAGACGTGGATTGGTTTACATCGGCCAACCAGGCCATCAGCCATGGCGTGAAGGCTGCCTCGGCATCCCAGTTGAGCAAATGCCGCGCCCCCGGCAGCACGGTCAGCGACGCGTGCGGGATGCCGGCGAGAATGCGCTCGGCGTCCTCGACGGTGGTGCCGAGGTCTTCCTCACCGGCAACGATGGCGATCGGGCGCGGGAAATTCGCCAATTGGCCGCACACATCCAGCCCGCCAATGGCGTGGCAGCAGCCGATATAACCTTCCAGCTTCGTCGCCAGGATCATCTCGCGGATCAGCGCCAGCCCAGCTGGATTGGCACGCCGGAACCGGCGGGTGAGCCAGCGTTCCAGCATCGGGCCTTCAACGTCACGGAAATCGCCAGCGACCCGCACGTCGTCGGCGCGTTTGGCCCAGGCGGCGGCGGTGCCAAAGGGCGGGGCGCAGGTGGTGGCGACCAGCGCCGCGCTCGCCACCAGATCGGGGCGCCGCACCGCCAGCATCTGCGCGGTCATCCCGCCCAGCGACAGCCCGACAATATGGGCGGACGCAAACCCCAGCCCATCAAGCAACCCGGCCAGATCATCGGCGAGCATGGCAACGCTATAGGGTGCCGGTGTCGCCGGCGATGCGCCATGGCCGCGCGTGTCATAGCGCAGCACCTGATACTGCGCGGCCAGCAGGGCGGCCTGCGGCTGCCACATGCGCAAATCGGTCGATAGTGAGTTCGACAGCACGACCAAAGGCGCGCCCTTCTTGCCGTTGAGCACGTAGTTCAAATGCGTGCCGTTCACAGCGATCATTGGCATTGTTAACTCCTCAAAGACGATCACGAAGGAAGCGCTTCTTTTTTGAAAAAAAGAAACAAAAAACTTTTCCACTTTGGTGCCTTTGACGTGCCACCCTCCGCGCTCCCACGCCAACGGCACCAAAGTATCAAAAAGTTTTTTTGGTTCTTTTTGTTCACAAAAAGAACTGCTTGCCTCGATACTTAGCTTTGCGTGAAAAGATTTCGTCTATATCTACCTGGACAGTTACTCTTTTCGCTCACAAAAAAAACCTTCCGCAGCGCTAGCTCTTTCCGTGAAATGGCTTTCCGCGCCCCGATACAAAGCGCAAGATCAAAGAATTACCACCGGAGGACGTCATGCAGATCACCCCACTACATCCCGTGTTCGTCGCCCGCGCCGAGGGCCTCGATTTGCGCCGCGAGCTTACCGCGGCCGAGGTCGCCGAGATTGACGCCGCGATGAACCAGCACGCAATTCTGGTGTTCCCTGGCCAGTTTATTGATGACGACCAGCAGAAGGCGTTCGCGCGCAATTTCGGCAAGCTCGAACTCGCCACCGGCAACATCCAGACCAGCGACCAGCGCCGGCTCGATATGGAAATGGCCGATATTTCCAATCTCGATCAGGACAACAAGCTGTTCGCCCGTGATGACCGGCGGCGGATGTTCAACCTTGGCAATAATCTCTGGCATTCCGACAGCAGCTTCAAGCCAACGCCGGCAAAATATTCCGGCCTGTCAGCGCGCGCCATTCCCAAGGCCGGCGGCGACACCCAATTCGCCGACATGCGCGCTGCCTATGATGATTTGCCCGATGATGACCGCGCGCTGATTGCCGACATGGTCACCCATCATTCGCTGATCTATTCGCGGGGACTGCTCGGGTTTGGCGAGTTTTCCGAACAGGAGAAGCTCAATTTCGCCCCGGTGCGCCAACGCCTGGTACGACGCAATGCGGCGACCGGCCGCAAGTCGATTTTCCTGTCGAGCCATATTGGCGAAATCGAGGGCATGCCGCGCCCGGAAGCGATGTCGCTCATTCGCGATCTGGTCGAACACGCGACCCAGCCGAAATACGTCTACACCCATCGCTGGACGCTCGGCGATCTGGTGCTGTGGGATAATCGCCAGACCATGCATCGTGCGCGCCGCTATAACGATACCGGGGAGGTGCGTGACATGCGGCGCACAACGGTGGAGGATGTCTCCCCCACGCTTGCGCAAGCTTAGTGGCCATCCGGACGCTCAGGAACTGCCCTGTTTTATCGGCCAGCAATGACCCCGGCATCTCGAAATCCATCGATCTCGCCTTGCGAATACCCCGCTTCCCGTAAAATCTCGGCGTTATGCCCACCCTGATCCGGCGCGATGGTTATCGGCGCCTTGGCGATGTCGGTCAGGGTGAACGGGCTGTCGATCGTCATCATGCCGGTATCAGCCAAGGGGCGCAGAATGCCGACGGCGAGCGCCTGCGGATCGGCGGCCATTTCTGGCACGGTGCCAACAATGCCGAAGGTCAATCCCGCCGCATCAAGGGCCGCGCGCCAATGCGCCAAGGTGTTGGCGGCAAAGGTGGCATCGAAAATCTCCGTCAGCGCCTTGACGTTTGCGCTGCGGCCCTTGTCGTCAACAAAGCGCGGATCGGTGATAAGCCCGGGCAGGCCGATCGCTTGCGCCAGCGCCGGCCATTGGCGAATTTCCGACGTCAAAGCCAGCAGAAACCAGCGCCCGTCGGAGGTTTTATACATGTTGGCAAGTGCGCGCGGCATGTCCTCACGCCGGCCACGCACCGGGATTTCCACCCCGCAGAGCTGCGCCTGCACCAGGAAGCTGCTGGACCACATGCCGTTGGCAAGCAGCGAGGTGCGGACTTCGCTGCCGAGCCCGGTTTTGGCACGCTGCAACAAAGCGGTGGTAATGCCGGCATAAAGCGCAATGCCGGTCGGATGATCGCCCATGCCAGCAACGGCGCGGCCGGGAACAGTGTCAAAATCGGCGCGGACATGGTCCATCAACCCGCTGCGTGCCCAATAGGCGGTGACATCAAAGCCGGTCTTGGCAGCTTCGGGGCCGACCTCGCCATAGGCTGTCAGCGACGCATAGATCAGGCGCGGATGGGCAGCGAAATCGCTGTAGCGCAATGTCAGCCGTTCGCGCACTGGCAGCGGCAGATTGGTGATGAAGACGTCGGCCTGCGACACCAGCCGTTCCAGCACCGCCCGTCCGGCTGGGGCCTTCAAATCCAGCGCCAGACCGCGCTTGTTGCGGTTGTCGAGCAGCCAGGGGAAGTTGGTGCCGTTCTGCTGCGGCAGGCGGGAATAGGCGGTGTGCCAGGGGTCGCCCTCGCCCGGGGCTTCGATCTTGATGACATCGGCGCCGAAATCGGCGAGCACGGTGGCCGCAATCGGGGCGGCGATATAGCTCGCGCAATCGATTACTTTGAGCCCGGCAAATGGCAAGGCGGCATTGGTCATAAGGGTCCCCTGGACGTATTTTCTGGAACGCTAGTTCAATCGTCCAATTGGCACCATAGTCGCGCCGGCAATGCTCAGCGGTCTGCCCGAAAACCCTGCCGGGTGGTCCCAGCAGTTGCGTGGTCATCTGCCGGCCGGAATACCCCGACTGACCGGCAGCC
>JANXRN010000015.1 GCA_025352995.1 Acetobacteraceae bacterium | reverse complement strand
GGAACCAAAGTGGGAAAGTTTTTTTGGTTCTTTTTGTTCACAAAAAGAACAACCTTGCTTTTCCGGAGCCGCCCCATGACCAAAACCCACCGCATCGCCGTCATCCCCGGCGACGGCATCGGCAAGGAAACCACACCCGAGGGCTTGCGGGTGATGGATGCGGCGGCGCGACGGTTCGGGTTCAATTTGAAGCTCGATCACTATGACTGGTCATGTGAGACCTACGCCAAGACCGGCGCGATGATGCCGGCCGACGGCATGGACCAGCTGCGCGAATCGGACAGTATTTTCCTCGGTGCGGTTGGCTGGCCCGGCGTGCCCGACCATGTGTCGCTGTGGGGCCTGCTGATCCCGATCCGCCGCGGGTTCGACCAATATGTGAATTTGCGCCCCTGCAAGCTGCTGCCCGGCGCCGTCACACCGCTGGCCAACCGCACCGAGAAAGATATCGATTTCTATGTGGTGCGGGAAAACACCGAAGGCGAATACAGCAATGTCGGCGGCCGCAGCTTCGAGGGCACCAACCGTGAGTTCGTCACCCAGCTCACGGTGATGAGCCGCACCGGGGTCGATCGCATTTTGAAATACGCCTTCGAACTCGCGCAAACTCGCGCCCGCAAGCACGTGACCTCGGCCACCAAATCCAACGGCATTATCCACACCATGCCCTATTGGGACGAGCGCTTTGCGCTGATGGGGGCCAATTACCCAGACGTGAAGACCGCGCAGTACCATATCGACATTCTGTGCGCCCATTTCGTCCAGCATCCGGACTGGTTCGACGTCGTGGTGGGGTCGAACTTGTTCGGCGATATTCTGTCCGACCTGGGCCCCGCCATCGCCGGGTCGATCGGCATTGCCGCCAGCGCCAACATCAATCCGGAGCGGGTGTTCCCGTCGATGTTCGAGCCAGTGCATGGCTCCGCCCCCGACATTGCCGGACGCTTCATCGCCAACCCGATCGGGCAGGTCTGGTCGGGGGGGATGATGCTGGAACATCTCGGCGAGGTTGAAGCCGGGCAGACCATCTTGCGCGCCATTGAAACCCTGCTGCGCGATGGCGGTCCACGCACCCGCGACATGGGTGGCCAGTCCGGCACTGAAGAGGTCGGAAAGGCGCTGGCAGAACTGGTCGCAACCGTCTAAAAGGCAAGATCAATCAGACTCTGGGTGCTTGATGGGACGCGATTTCAGCCATATCGCCCGCAATTGCGAGCGAGCGGTGCTCACCGCCTATCGCGATTTGCGCGGCCTCGGCAATGCCGACATGGACGCCTTTCAGGCTTGCACGACCTTGTACCGCATCCATCACCCGGAGGCTTCGGTGAATGAGGCGCGGAGGCTGGTGGCGGAGTGGATTGACCACCATCTGGTACGCGGCGAGACCGGACCGACCGACGGGTGCGCCTGCCCCTAAAGGCGTTTGCTGCACCCTTAATACATCGACGTCAGCACGTTCCGCAGCCGCTTCATTTCTTCCAACGCTCGCCCTGTCCCGAGCGCGACGCATTGCAGCGCATCTTCGGCGACCAGCACTGGCAGGCCGGTCGCATCGCGCAGCACCTGGTCCAACCTGGTCAGCAGCGCCCCGCCGCCGGTCAGCACGATGCCCTTATCGACAATATCGGCAGCGAGTTCGGGCGGCGTGTTTTCGAGGGCAACTTTGACCGCCTCGACAATCTGGCTTACCGGTTCAGCGAGGCTTTCGGCGATGGCGCGCTGGCTGACGACAATTTCGCGCGGGACGCCGTTCATCAGGTCGCGGCCTTTGACCTCACGGAACGGGCCATCCTCGCCGTCGTACGGGGGAGATGCGGCGCCGAGTTCGAGTTTGATGCGCTCGGCGGAGCTTTCGCCGATCAGCAAATTATAGTTGCGACGGATGTAGGAGATGATGGCTTCGTCCATCTTGTCGCCGCCGACGCGCACCGATCGCGCATAGACGATACCGCCAAGAGAAATCACCGCGACTTCGGTGGTGCCGCCGCCGATATCGACGACCATGCTGCCGGATGGTTCGGTGACCGGCAGGCCGGCGCCGATGGCGGCGGCCATTGGTTCCTCGATTAACATGACTTTGCGGGCGCCCGCACTTTCGGCCGATTCCTGGATGGCGCGGCGTTCGACCGCGGTCGAGCCAGATGGGACGCAGACAATGATCAAGGGCGAGGCGAAGCCGCGGCGGTTATGCACCTTGCGGATGAAATGCTTGATCATTTCCTCGGCGACTTCGAAATCGGCGATAACGCCGTCGCGCAGCGGCCGGATGGCGGAAATATTGCCGGGGGTGCGGCCGAGCATCAATTTCGCCTCGTCACCCACCGCGAGGACGTGTTTTTTGCCTTTGACCTCGGCGATGGCGACGACGGAGGGTTCATCGAGCACGATGCCGCGGCCCTTGACGTAAACGAGGGTGTTGGCGGTGCCGAGATCGATGGCCATGTCGGCGGACATAAAGCCAAGCAGGCGTGAGAACATCCGGTTGGGACCTTCAGGGGCAGATGGGCTGAGCGGGAGGGCTTAGCCCTGTGCGGCCCGGCCAGCAAGCTTGGATGCGCCGCTTATTGTGCTGATCAGGGTCGTAAGATCGGGCGGCAGGTGGTCCCCACGCCAGGCGACATGCTGATCCGGGCGGCATAACAGCAGCTTGTGCGGGTAAAGCGGAGTGGGCGGAAGGTCGAGCAGCGTGATCGGGACCGCGCCAGTGAGCAACGGGGCAACCTGGACGGCGGGATCAAAGCGCAGCAGCGTGTAGTCTGGGCCGAGCGCATCGTAGAGCGACCGGCCATCGGCCAGGAAGATGTGGGGGACGCGGCAGCCGGGGACGGTGGATGGGGTGAAGTCGGCCATCGAATAAGGCGGCGGGGCTTGTCCGTCCGCGACAATGATCGGCGAGTCCGCGTAGAAATAGCCAAAATTCAACCCGCCGCAACAATATTGGGTGACGTTGAGGGCGTAGGCCGAGGCACCGATCTGGGCGCGTAGGGCCGCACCGTCCTGCGTGTCGGCTTCGATGCCATCCGGGACGGCCCGGCGGGCTTTGGCCATCGCGGCGGCATGGTTCATGGCGAAATGGGAGACTTGTTCGGTAATCGGCTGGCGCTCCGCCTGATAGGCGTCGAGCAGGTCCGGCCCGCCCCAGCCCTTCAGGGTTGCCGCAAGCATCCAGGCGAGGTTGGCAGCGTCGGCAATGCCCGCATTCATGCCATAGCCGGCATAGGGAACCCAGAGATGGGCGGCATCGCCGCAAATGAACGCGCGGCCATCGCGAAAGCGGTCAGCAACCAGGCGGCGGCCGTACCAATCTTCGCGGCTGATGATGTCGTAGTGAAAATCGGCGCCGACGCCGAGGATTTCGCGGATCGCCCAATCGCGATCGACGCTGTCGAATTCGGGCTCGTCGTCATTGAGGTAATTGTGGATCAGCCAGCGTTCACGGCCATCGATCGCCATGCAGTTGCCGCTGCGGCGCGGGTTGAGCGAGAACATCACCCAAGCGGGCTTGACCTTGATGCGCGACAGCAGGTCGGGGGCGCGGAAATAGGTCGATTGGACGCGTTGCACTACGGCATCGCCCTGCAATTGGGCACCAATGGCGCGGCGCGTGGGAGACCGGGCGCCCTCGCAGCCGACCAGATAGTCGGCGGTGATGGTGATGGGGTTTCCCGTCGCGAGGTTAGTGGCCTGGGCGGTGATACCGTCCGCGTCCTGGGTGAAACTGGTGATTTCAGTTTGGTCGAGGACAATTATTCGCGGCTGTGCGAGCGCGTGGGCGAGTAGGATCGGTTCCAGGAAAATCTGGTTGATGCGGTGCGGCGGCTCCGCGGTCGGCCAATTGCCGTCTGGGCCGCTGATGTCGGTGAAGCGGTCGGCGCGGCTCGGGATCGGGATGCGGGTGAGTTCGATGCCGGTGGTGGTGGTAAGGTAGGCGACATCGTTGGGGTAGTCCGGCGGCAGGCCGGCATCGCGAACTTTGGCCGCGACGCCGAGGCGGCGGAAGATCTCCATCGAGCGGGCGGAGACATGGTTGCATTTGACGTTGGGCGGCGTGCCGCGCGGGCGAGTTTCGGCGAGGATGACGGAAATGCCGCGCCAGGCGAGGTCCATCGCCAAAGTCATGCCGACCGGGCCGGCGCCGATGACCAGGATTTGGGCGTGGTGGGATTGGGGCATGGGGTGCGCCTTGTTGGACTTGGTTATGAGGCTTTGTGTCACAACCGACGGCGGGCCAGAAATTATTGGACAATTACGGTGTTTTGTGTTAATAAAAAAAACACTAACGCCATGCTTTCGCAGGCGCATGACAACCGGAAACCACCCATGCCCAACATCAAAGACAAAATCATCGCCATCACCGGCGCCAGCAGCGGCATCGGCCGGGCGACGGCACTACTGCTTGCCGAGCGTGGCGCCAAGCTTGTGCTCGGCGCGCGCCGCACCGGCCATCTTGCGGCACTCGCCGACGAGATCCACTTTGCCGGCGGGGAGGCGGCGTATATTGGCACCGATGTGACGCGGCGCCAGGACCTGGCCGCGTTGATCGGTCTTGCGGTCGACCGCTTCGGCAGGCTTGACGTTCTGGTCAACAATGCCGGCATTGGGCCGATTTCGCTGCTCGACGATCTGCGGGTCGCGGACTGGGAGGCGATGATCGACGTCAACATCAAGGGCGTGTTGTACGGCATCGCTGCCGCGCTGCCGGTCTTTCGGGCGCAGCGGTCCGGCCATTTCGTCAATGTGCTGTCCACCGCCGGGTTGCGCATTGTGCCGATGCAGTCGGTTTACGCCGGCACCAAGAACGCGGTCCGCACCATTTCGGAAGGGTTGCGCCAGGAAGCCGGGCCTGATCTGCGCGTAACGGTGATCTCGCCGGGGTTTGTGCAAACCGATTTTGCGGATTCGATGACTATCGCGGAGGTGAAAGCGCAAACCATCGCGGCACGGGACAAGATGGCGATCCCGCCGGCGGCGATCGCGCGGGGGATCGCGTTTGCAATTGAACAGCCCGACGATGTCGATGTCGGCGAAATCACCATCCGGCCGACTGCGCAAGGATAGGCAGTGCTGGACAAGGATGGAGGCATGCGTTACATGTAACATCATAGACACCGTTGTTGAGCGCGTGCAGCGTCGCCGCGACAAGCTTCGCGATGCAAGGTTGCGGCCGATCCAGATTTGGGTGCCGGATACCCGTCGGGCAGGTTTTGCCGCGGAATGCGCTCGGCAATCACAACTGGTGCGCGATAATGGCGCCGCAGACAGTGACGATTCCGACTGGGCGGCGACATCGGATACGACCGGCTGGACGGCGTGAGGCGCAGCGATATTGTCGCCGTGGCATTGCGAGGGGACCAGGGCAAGCCACGGCCGGCGTTGGTGGTGCAGGCCGATCTGTTCAGCGAATTGCCGGCGGTGACCATCCTGCCGATGACCGGCACATTGATCGATGCGACAGTTTTTCGGGTGCAAATTGAGCCTTCGGCGCAAAACGGGCTGGCAAAACGGTCGCAGGTGATGGTGGACAAAGCCCAAACGCCGGCACGCGACAAG
>JANXRN010000550.1 GCA_025352995.1 Acetobacteraceae bacterium | reverse complement strand
AAAACTTGGTATCAATGACACCACAATCATGACAATGGCAGCACCATGGGATCGCTCAACGTTCGCAACCTCCCCGACGTAACCCACCGCGCCCTGCGCATCCAGGCCGCGCGGCACGGCCGCAGCATGGAGGCCGAGGTCAGGGCCATTCTGGACCACGCGCTCAACGAGACAAAAAACCAAGGATTCGGCTCCATGCTGGCCGCGATCGGCCGAGACTTTCATGGCGTTGAACTCGACATCGTGCGCGACAAGACACCTGCCGAACCCGCGACATTCGAATGATCGTCGTCGATACCAACGTCTTGTCCGAACCGATGCGCGCGAACGGCGATCCGGCGGTCGCCGACTGGCTCGACCGGCAGCTTGCGGACACATTATTTCTCACCACCGTAACCCTGGCCGAACTGCTGCTTGGCGTGCAGCTGATGCCACTCGGCCTTCGCAGGTCGCGGCTTGAAGCCCGCATTGTGGAGGTCGTCAACGCATTCGGTGAACGCCAGACACTTGCCTTCGATAGCCGGGCTGCCCGCGCCTTTGCCGTTTTAGTGGCCCGCGCGCGCAATGCGGGGCACAGCATTGCCGTCGCCGACGCCCAGATCGCCGCCATCGCCGCCGTTCATGGGTTTGCCGTCGCAACACGAGACGTCGCGCCCTTCATTGCCGCCGGCGTCGCGGTGATCGATCCGTGGAATTCCAGCGCGTCAGCCTAGCAGATCCAATCGGGCAGTCACCCCCCGGCCACCCTGCCCCACTGCCCCACGCAGCCAGCCCGCAAACCGCGCCACATCCGGGCGCATCGCCTGGCTTTGCGGCGTCACCACGTAAAACCCCGCTTCCGCCGGCATCACAAAATCAAACGGCTTGACCAACCGTCCCGCCGCCAAATCAGCCTCGACATAGGCCGTCCGCCCCAGCGCCACCCCAAGCCCATCGGCGGCTGCCGCCAGCACCATCAAATTAAGGTCAAACGTCAACCCCGGCCCCGCCGCCAGCCGCGCCGGCAAGCCGGCCGCGGTCAGCCAATGCTGCCACTCATCGGGATAAAGCGATAAATGCAGCAGCGTGTGCTGGGCCAAATCCTCGGGGCGCAGCAACGGCTGCGCACCGTCGAGCAAAGCCGGGCTGCACACCGGAAAAATATCTTCCGCCATCAGCCATTCCGCGTGCATGCCCGGCCAGTTGCCGCGCCCGTAGCGGATGCCGATATCGATGCCATCCGCCACCAGATCGACCAGCTTGGTTGTCGTGGTCAGGCGCACCTCAATATCCGGATGCTGGGCCTGGAAATCCCCCAACCGCGGCAGCAGCCATTTGGCGGCGAGGGACGTGGTAGTGCTAACCGTTACCGCACCGCCCCCATGCACCCCGCGCAACTTGGCCGTCGCCCGCCGCAAATCCTCGAACGCGGCCCGCACCGATGGCAGATACGCCTCGCCCTCGCGGGTCAGATCGACCGCACGAATGCGGCGCTGGAACAGTTTCAGCCCGAGCTGATCTTCCAGCTTGCGGATCTGATGGCTGATCGCAGTCGGCGTGACATGCAGTTCCTCAGCCGCACGCGCAAAGCTGAGATGGCGCGCGGCGGCTTCGAACGCCCGCAATCCGGTCAAGCCTGGCAAAGACAGGTTCATCAGCCCCATATGGGTGAGAGAAACTCATCTGTAAGGGTGAGAATTTAGAATTTGTGCAATGCAGCAGACGGCCCAATCTAGCGAAAGTCAACCGAGCCACCGTGCCCATGCAGGACGCGCCTTCGGATTGCAGTAAGACGGAGAATATCATGCCCCATATCGCATCGCTGTCAGGTTTTCATGTTGCAGCCCCGTCCCTCACCCAGCGTCTGGCCGACACCCTGCGGATCTGGCAGACTCGGGCGCGTGAGCGCAATGAACTGGCGAAATTCAACATCTTCGATCTCAAGGACATTGGCATGACCGACGCCGAACGCCGGATGCACCTCGCCAAGCCGATCTGGCGCGCATGACCGACACCCATGCCACCCGCACTATCACCGGGCGGCGCGCGGGCGGCGATCTGGCGGCGTTGGCCGGCCTTAGCGGGCTCGACTTCCTTCGCCAGCGCATCGGCAGCACAGATTTCGCGCCAATTGCTGCCTTGATGGATTTTCGCCCGGTGCGCTTCGATCACGGCCTCGCCGTGTTCGAGGCGACACCGGGGGAAAGCCACTACAACCCGATCGGGTCGGTCCATGGCGGCTGGGCCTCGACGGTCCTGGATAGCGCGCTGGGCTGCGCGGTGCACAGCACGCTACCGGCCGGAAAAATTTATACCACGCTGGAATTAAAAGTTAATCTGGTTCGGGCAATCACCACGCGGACCGGCACCATGACCTGCGAGGGGCGCACCATCCATGTTGGCGGCCGCACCGCGACTGCGGAAGCCAAACTCATCGGCCCCGACGGCAAACTTTATGCCCATGCCACCACCACCTGCCTGATACTGCCTTTCCCGCCAGCATAGGTACATATCCCTATACGCATTGTATGCCGCGATGCTGTGCCCCAATTCTGGACGACGCCGAGATTTCCCGCGATTGCGAAAATTCGACGCATAAATCTGAAAGGCCGGCACAATGGAAACCGACAAA
>JANXRN010000485.1 GCA_025352995.1 Acetobacteraceae bacterium | reverse complement strand
GGAAGTGCGGTTGCTGCTGGAGGAGCGCGCCAGCTTCTCCCCCGACGCACTGACCGCGATGGAAGCCAATTTGCGCTTTGCCGGCCCCGAAACCATGGAAACCCGGATTTTCGGCCGGCTGACGGCGTGGCAGAACTGGGTTTTCCAGCGGCCCAACGCAGTGGGCACCAACGGCGCGCTGCAACGTTACGGCAGCGGCATCCAGCCGATCTACAACAAAGAACGCGTGTAAGGAGCCTCGCCATGGATGTCGATTATGACGGCCTGATTCCAAATAACGTCGGCCTCAATCAGGACCTGGCGGTGAAAAAGGCACTTGAATCCTGGCATCCCGGCTATCTCGACTGGTGGAACGATATGGGGCCGGAAGGATTCCAGGACGCGCTGGTCTATTTGCGCACCGCCGTCAGTGTCGATCCCAAGGGCTGGGCCAAGTTCGGCTACGTGAAAATGCCGGACTATAAATGGGGCGTGCTGCTGGCGCCGGCCGTTGAAGGGCGCACCATCCCGTTCGGCAAGCACAAGGGCGAGCCCGCCTGGCAGGAAGTCCCCGGCGAATACCGCGCCATGCTGCGCCGCCTGCTGGTGATCCAGGGCGATACTGAACCTGCAAGCGTGGAACAGCAACGTTACCTCGGCGCCACCGCGCCATCGCTCTACGATCTGCGTAATTTGTTTCAGGTCAATGTCGAAGAAGGCCGCCATCTTTGGGCGATGGTCTATTTGCTACAGAAATATTTCGGCACCCAAGGCCGCGAAGAAGCCGAAGACCTGCTCAACCGCCGGTCCGGCCACCAGGACAATCCGCGCATGTTGGGCGCGTTCAACGAACGCACGCCCGACTGGCTGAGCTTTTTCATGTTCACCACCTTCACCGACCGCGACGGCAAGATGCAGCTGGCAGCCCTCGCCCAGTCCGGCTTCGATCCCTTGAGCCGCACCTGCCGCTTCATGCTGACCGAAGAAGCCCACCACATGTTCGTCGGCGAAACCGGGGTCGCCCGCATTGTCGAAAAAACCTGCGAGATCATGAAATCGGCTGGCACCGCCGACCCGGCGACCTTGCGCGCGCTTGGGGTAATCGATCTCGACCTGATCCAGCGCAAGATCAATTTGCACTATTCGCTGACCCTCGATCTGTTCGGCAACGAAATTTCCACCAACGCCGCCAACGCCTATAATGCCGGCATCAAGGGCCGCTACCGCGAAGACAAGCTGGCCGACGACCACGGGTTGCTGAATGATACTTACCCAGTGCTGCGCTGCATCGATGGCAAGATTGTCGAACAATCCGTTCCGGCCCTGTCAGCGCTCAATATGCGGTTGCGCGATGATTTCATGGCCGATACCGATGGCGGCATCATGCGCTGGAACAAAGTGATCGAACGCGCCGGCCTGGATGTCCGCCTGACCTTGCCGCATGTCGCGCATCACCGCCAGATCGGCGAATTCGCCGCCATCAAGGCCGATCCGGCGGGCAATATTCTGACCGATGCCGAATGGGCGGCACGGCGCGACGAATTCCTGCCGACTGCCGCAGACGCCGCCTTCATTGCCGATCTGATGCAACCGGTGCAGCAGCCCGGCGAATACGCGTCCTGGATCGCGCCCCCCAAAACCGGCATCGATGGCAAGCCCGGCGATTTCGAATATGTGCAGATTTTCGAGTAATTTCGTAACTGCCTAGGTTCTTTGTAAATAAAGACTGAAAGTCAAAAGGCAAGAAGTTCTTTTTGTGAACAAAAAGAACCAAAAAAACTTCATCCATTCCTTGCCGTTGGCGTGCGTCCCCTCGCAGCAGCGGAGCGCTCTGAACCAAAGTGGGGAAGTTTTTTTGCTCCTTTTTTTTCAAAAAAAGGAGTGCTTTCTTGGCTTTAGTCTTCCTGCGATAAGAGCCGGGGAGACTCTGGGCAGTTACCTAATGTCTACCCCAACATCGCCACCAACGCCGCAACGCTTTCCCCCGGCGTCCGCCCGGTCGTATCCACATGCAATTCCGCCCGCGCATAAAGCGGCTCGCGGCTGGCCAGGATCGCCCGCAGATCGTCCATCGCCGACGCATTATCGCGCATCGGCCGCATATCTCCCTGCGCCACCACCCGCGCCATATGCGCTTCTGGCGCCGCCCGCACCCACACCGTACGGCAGGCCCGCAGCAGCAGATCGTAGGTCGCCTCGGTCGCCACCAGACTGCCCCCGGTGGCGATCACCATCCCGTGGGGCCGGGCGATCAGCGCTTCCAACGCCGCCTGTTCCAACCGACGAAAACCAGCCTGGCCATGCAGCTCGAAAATCTCCGCCAGCCGCATATTGGCTTCCCGCTCGATCTCCCGATCCAACTCCACGAAGGTAACGCCGCGGGCCTCGGCCAGCAGGCGGCCCAGGGTGGATTTGCCCGCCCCGCGCAGCCCGATCAGCGCAATCCGCCCAGCCCGGCCTTGCACCGCCTGCCCGAAATGCCGCGCCATCAGGTCGGCGGCCGCCGCCTGCTGATCTTGCGTCAAGCCCGATATCAGCGCCTCCACCCGCAGCAATGAAGGCGTCCGATCCGCCAGCAAATCAATCGCCGCACCCCCCAACGCCCCGACCAATTGGCGCAGCCGCAGCACCGATAAATTGCCAGTGCCAGCCTCGGTTTGCGCGATAAAGCGCTCCGACACGCCCGACTGCGCTGCCAATGCCCGCCGCGTCATGCCCCGCCGTGTGCGGGCCAGCCGCAGCCGTTCACCAAGCTGGCGAAGATACGCGGCTTCCGCCTCATCCATCGCGTCGCACCCGGGCTGCCGCATCGCGCGCCATGTCCGCGCACAGGCCGATATAGGCGGTTGGATCGAGCAACGCCGCAATCGCGTCCGGCGTCAGATGCGCTGCCACCCTTGGGTCGGCGGCCAATAAATCGCTGAAATTGCGCCCTTCGACAAACGCCGCCTGCGCCGCGTCATAGACCGCATCATGCGCATGCTGCCGCCCGAGAATGCGGCCCAGATCGAGCATCACCGCTTCGGCCATGATCAGCCCGCCGCCGAGATCGAGGTTGGCGCGCATCCGCACCGGGTTCAGCGCCAGGCCCCGCATCACCTCGCCCAACCGTGCCAGCATGTCGCCAGTGGCAATGCAGGCGCGGCTTTCGGCAATGTCGCCCATCAGGCTGGTGGTGCGATCGGCTTCGTGCTCGGTCATCATCGCTTCGAGCGCCAACGGCACCATCGCGCGGATTTCCGCCGCCGCCGCAATAATATCCTGGCATAATTTGGGATTGCGCTTTTGCGGCATGGTCGAACTGCCCACCGTGCCGGGCGGCACCGGTTCTTCGACCTCGCCAAACTCGGTTTTCATCAGCGTATAAATCTCTCGCCCGATCTTGCCGCAGGTGGCCGCCAACAGCCCGAGCAGCATCACATTCTCGCCGCCATGATCGCCGATGGCGCGCGACGGCACATGCATGTTGCCCATGCCCAACTCGGTCGCAATCGCCGCCTGCACCGCCGGGCCCTGCGCGCCGATGGATGCGTACGTCCCCGCCGCGCCCCCCAGCATGGCAACGAACATCCGCGGGGCGGCCTGGTCCATCCGGTCGCGATGGCGCAGCAATTCGTCAATCCAGCCGGCAACCTTGAAGCCGAACGTTGCCGGCACCGCGTGCTGGCCGTGAGTACGGCCGGCGATCGGCATATCCGCACCACGCTCCGCCAGATTGGCCATCGCCGTCAGAATATCCCCCAACTGCCGGCGGAAAATCGCATGCGCCTGGCGTAGCACCAGCAAATCGCCAGTCTGGGTGATGTTCTGCGTCGTCGCCCCCCAATGGACCCAGCCGCCATGCGGTTCGCCGACAATACGCCCCAATTCCCACACCAGCGGCACCAAAGTATGCCCGGTGCGGGCGAACCCCTCATCAATCGCGCCGCGATCCATCAGGGAAAGCTGCGATTTTTCCGCAATCGCCACCGCCGCCTCAGCCGGAATAATCCCCAAGCCCGCCTGCGCCCTGGCGAGGGCGGCTTCAACATCGAGCCATGCCTGCCACCGGTTTTCCAGCTTGTACAACGCCCGGATGCCGGGGTCGGCCACCCTGGTGGCAGTGGGAAGCGTATCGCTCATGGGGTTTCACCTGGACTGTTTCGCCAATGCTATGCCAGGCCGCCTTGATGCGCCAAACTCGGGCGCATCAACGGGAGGAAGCCGCAATGTCGGACTATGAATTCATCACCTATCAGGTTGAACGCGGCCGCGCCCGCATCATTTT
>JANXRN010000472.1 GCA_025352995.1 Acetobacteraceae bacterium | reverse complement strand
CTAAGCCCCCGTCTTCATTACGACTTCGCTTTCTTGGGATAGGGGTCCGGGGTCCCCGGCGGGGGTCGAGGGGGCAGCGCCCCTCGCCTTGCTTCCTTCACCCCCGCAAATGGCAAGCCACCATGTGCCCGTCGGCCATCTGCTTCAGCGCTGGTGCTGATCGGCTGCAGCGCGGTTCGGCGATCGGGCAACGCGTGTGGAAGTGGCAGCCCGGCGGCGGGCGGATGGGGTTGGGGACGTCGCCTTCGAGTTTGATGCGGGTACGTTTGAGTGAAGGGTCGGGGATTGGCACGGCGGACAGCAGGGCTTCGGTGTAGGGGTGTTGGGGGTTGTCGTAGAGGGCGCGGGCGGGGGCGATTTCGACGATGCGGCCCAGGTACATGACGGCGACGCGGTTGGAGATATGTTCGACGACTGAGAGGTCATGGGCGATGAAGAGGTAGGTGAGGCCGAACTTTTCCTGGAGGTCTTCGAGCAGGTTGATGACTTGGGCTTGGACGGAGACATCGAGGGCGGAGACGGGTTCGTCGCAGACAATAAGTTTGGGTTTGACGGCGAGGGCGCGGGCGATGCCGATGCGTTGGCGTTGACCGCCGGAGAATTCATGGGGGAAGCGGCGGAGATGGCCGGATTGGAGGCCGACGGTTTCGAGCAGTTCGACGACGCGGTCTTCGACGTCGCGGCGGGATTTGGCGAGGCCGTGGATCAGCAGGGCTTCGCCGACGATGCCTGATACGGTGTGGCGGGGATTGAGCGAGGCGAAGGGGTCTTGGAAGATGATTTGGATGTCGCGGCGGATAGCGCGGAGTTCTTCGCCTTCGAGCGCGGTGACATTGCGGTTCTGGAACCAGATTTCGCCTTCGGACGGTTCGATCAGGCGCATGACGCAGCGGCCGGTGGTGGATTTGCCGCAGCCGCTTTCGCCGACCAGGCCGAGGGTTTCGCCGTCGGCGATGTCAAAGCTGACGCCATCGACGGCGTGGACGCGGTCGACTTCGCGGGCGAAGACGCCGCCTTTGATGGGGAAGTATTTTTTCAGCCCGCGGACGGAGAGGAGGGGGTTGCTCACAGGATGCAGGCCACTTTGTGGTTGTGGGTGACCTGGCGCAGCGGCGGTTCGGCGGTGCGGCAGGCGTCGGTTGCAAAGCCGCAGCGGGCGGCGAAGCGGCAGCCTTTGGGCGGGTTGAGCAGGCTGGGCACGGTGCCGGGGATTTGCGCGAGGCGCTCGCGGCCATGGGCGGCGGCATCGACCCGGGGGATCGAGCGGATCAGGCCTTGGGTGTAGGGGTGGCGGGGATGGGCGAATAGCTCGCCGACCTCGGCTTCTTCGACCACTTTGCCGGCGTACATGACAACAACGCGCTGGGCGTTTTCGGCGACGACGCCCATGGCGTGGGTGATCAGCATGATGGCCATGCCGAAGCGGGCTTTCATGTCGGCGAGCAGGTCGAGGATTTGTGCCTGGATGGTGACGTCGAGCGCGGTGGTGGGTTCGTCGGCGATCAGCAGCTTGGGTTTGCAGGCGAGCGCCATGGCGATCATCACCCGCTGGCGCATCCCGCCGGAAAACTGATGCGGATAGTCATTGACCCGGCGTTCGGGGTTGGGGATTTGCACCAGCCGTAGCATTTCGATGGCGCCGTCGATGGCGGCTTTGCCGGTGAGGATGCCGTGCGCGCGGAGCGATTCCGCGATCTGCTTGCCGACGGTGTAAACCGGGTTCAGCGAGGTCATCGGTTCCTGGAACACCATGGCAATTTCGCGGGAGCGGATTTTGTCCATCTCGGACGCTGGCAACGGGATCAGGTCGCGGCCTTGCCAGAGGATTTGCCCGCCCTGGAAACGGCCGGGGGGCATATCGATCAACTTCAGGACGCTGCGGGCGGTAACGGTTTTGCCGCAGCCGCTTTCGCCGACGACGGCGAGGGTTTCGCCGGGGTTAATCGACATCGACACGCCATCGACGGCGCGGACCATGCCGTCATCGGTTTTGAACCAGGTCTGGAGGTCGCGGATTTCGAGGAGGGGCGGCGTGGCCATCTAGATCACCCGCCGCGGGTCAAGCGCGTCGCGCAGGCCGTCTCCGATGAAATTGATCGAGAGCACGGCGAGGAAGATGGCAGCCCCAGGGAACAAGGCCCAATGGGGGGCGATGTCGAGATAGTCTTTCGCATCGAACAGGACGCGGCCCCAGGTGGGGATGTCGGGCGGGAAGCCGAGGCCGAGGAAGGACAATGTGGATTCCGCAATGATGGCGTTGGCGACATCGATGGTGCCGGCGACGATGACCGGGCCCATCGCATTGGGCAGGATGTGGCGGGCGACGAGGCGGGCGCGGCCGGCGCCGAGGGCGCGGGCGGCCTCGACAAATTCTTTTTCACGGAGCGAGAAAAACTGCGCGCGCACCAGCCGGGCAACCGGCATCCAGCGCAGGCCGCCGATAACGGCGACGACCATGATGAAGACCCCGCCCTCGGCGCCGAACAGGGCTTTGAGCGTGTCGCGGAACAAGTAGATCAGCAGCAGCAGCAAGGGGAGTTGCGGCAGCGACAAGAACAAGTCGGTCAGCCACATCAGCCCGGCATCGACGCGACCGCTGGCCATGCCGGCCATCGCGCCGATCAGCACGCCGACAATCATTGCAACCAGCATGGCGGCGAGGCCGACCGACAGCGAAATCCGCCCGCCATAAATCAGCCGGGCGAGAATATCCTGCCCCAGATCGTCGGTCCCGAGTGGATGATGCCAGGAAGGGCCTTGCAGCTTGGCAGTGAAGTCGATTTCATTGATCGGCACGCGCCACACGAACGGCCCGACGACCACCGCCAGCACCAGGGCGCCGAGGATAAACATGCTGACCACCGCAAGCTTGTGCTTGCGGAAGCGGCGCCAGGCCTCGGCGGCCAGCGACAGCTGGGCCGGCGCGGGCGCGTCAGCGGAAAGCGATGCGGGGATCGAGCCAGCCATAGATGATGTCTGCAATCGTGTTGAAGATGATGACGAGGGTGGCGAAGACGAAGGTGACCGACATCACCACCGGGGTGTCGTTGGCGAGAATGGCAGCGATCAGCAACGATCCGATGCCGGGGATGCGGAAAATCTGTTCGGTGACGATCGCGCCGCCGAATACCACCGGCAATTGCAACGCAATCAGGGTCACGACCGGGATCAGCGCGTTGCGCACAACATGCAGGCGAATAACTTTGCCTTCGCCGATGCCTTTGGAACGGGCAGTTGTCACATAATCGAGCTTGATCACGTCAAGCACCGATGACCGGACATAGCGCACCAAGGACGCGCCTTGGAACAGGCCGAGCACGCAGACTGGCATGATCGACTGCTTGATTTCCTCCCACCACCAGGCCCAGCCGGTAGCGCGGATGGTGGTGGAATAAACGAAGGGCAGCCAGTCAAGCTGGACGCTGAAAACCAGGATCAGCAGCAACCCGGTGAAGAAGGTCGGGAGCGAGAAACCAACGAAGGCCATGGTGTTGGCGATCTGGTCGAACACCGAATAGGGCTTGGTGGCGGCGAGCACGCCGACCGGGATGGCAACCAGCATCGCAAGCAATTGCGCGGCGCCAATTACCGCCAAGGTTGCTGGCAGGCGCTGCATGATCAGGGTTGCGACATTCATCCGGCTGGCGAACGAAAACCCCCAATTGCCGTGCAGCATTGCCCACAGCCAATGGAGATACCGCGACCAGACAGGGTCATCGAGGCCGAGTTCGGCCCGCAACGCCAGCCGTACCGAGGCAGGAACATTGGGGTTGGTCACCAACTCGCCAAACGGGTCCCCCGGCGCCAGCGCCAGCACGGTGTACAACACCATGCTGATGC
>JANXRN010000426.1 GCA_025352995.1 Acetobacteraceae bacterium | reverse complement strand
CCCTCCGCAGTCCCGAGCCAACGGCAACAAAGTGAGAGAAAGTTTTTTTGTTCACAAAAAGAACTGCTTCCTTATTCCGTTATCTCAATCACGCTCACGTGATTGTCCGCGACCTTAAAACTCCGCGCGGCGATAATTTCATCATTGAACTGCCCAATCACCACCCGCCCTGGCGCGGTCGCCAGGCGCGCCGTCGAAGCGCTCGGCACCCCGGGGGGAACATCGCCCGGCTGCGCGCCGCCTAGTTGGATCGTGTCGCGCCCGATGCCAAAATAACCGCGCGGGCGGCTGAGATACACCACCGCTTCCGCAGTCCCGTCTGTCTTGCCGAAAGGCTGCGGACGCAAA
The DNA here is from genome assembly GCA_025352995.1 of Acetobacteraceae bacterium. GTDB lineage: Bacteria > Pseudomonadota > Alphaproteobacteria > Acetobacterales > Acetobacteraceae > CAITOL01. The sequence goes on along the minus strand of JANXRN010000426.1, from coordinate 4,605 downwards.
TGAACGATGACGCTCGATCGCGGAAAGGGCGCCCGGTAGATATGGGTCACCGGCAAGCCAGGGGCGGCGATTTCAAATTCAAGCGCGTCGGTCGGGCCAACCGTCACCGGCCCCCAGATACCGTCGGCGCCTGTCGTGGCCTGGCGCAGCGGCGCGCCGAGCCGTTCGCCGGATGCGACTTTCCATACCGTGACGGCCGCGCCTGCGACCGCGATATTGGTCGGCTGATCAGCCTCGAACCCGGTCACCATCCCGTTCAGCACCACCTGCGCCTCGACGGGCGGCACCAGCACCCCAGGCGCGCGGCCGGTGACTGCCTTGAACAAAGCCGGGAACGCCACAATCCCATAGCCGGTTTCGCGATGGTCGAGCCCATCGATCGCGATATTTTCTGCGCCTTTCAGCGCCGGGCCATCGAAGCCAACCCCGGTCGGCATTCCTTTTGCACCGAGATAGGCGCCATCGGGCTGGGCGAATTTGTCATCCTGGGTGCTGCGGATGGTAACGAACCGCACGCCGGCAACAACTTCCCCCGGCGTCGAATTCAAATCCTTCATGAAGTCCGATCCGCCATTGAACTCGCTGCCAAGCAGGATTTTGTCGGACACCAACACCCCGTGATTAACCGCCCCGCACAGCACCGCGAGAGAGGTAAACGCAGCCCCTCCGCCATTCTTGATGTAGTTGCGTACCGTGTTGCCGCCGCGTGATTGGGCAACCAACACGACTTTGTCCGCGCCCGTCAGCGCGCGCACCCTGGTGACCTCGGCGGCCAGTTGGTCCCGCACATCGGTGCTTGATGATCGGCCGGCTTGCGGCGTCGCATCAACGGTTCGCGCGTTGGGGTAGCGCAGATCGATCGCGAACAGCCGGTCCTTGGGGTAGCCGTTGGCTTCAAACCGCCAGAAAGTCGTGATCCACAGCCCCGCCGTGTCGCCATTGCCGTGAACGAAAATGATCGGCGGCGGGGTTTGCGCGTGGGCGCCAGTGACGAACGCCAGCAGCAGCATGGCCCCAAAGATCAATCGGCGCATCATCACCCTCCCGAACTATTGGCGGTAGCAAAGCACGCCCTGACAGCACAAACCAGCCCAAGCTTGCCAAGCCTTGCCGACCTGCGAAACTGCGCGCCCGCCTTGGAAAATCGCCCATGACCGACCACGCGCATCACCATCACGATCATCACGGGCACGGCCATCACGGCCATGACCACGCACCAAAAAATTTCGGCGCCGCCTTTGCCATTGGCACCGTGCTCAACCTGGTTCTGGTGATCGGACAGATCGTCTTCGGCTTGGCGGCGAACTCGGTCGCACTGCTGGCGGATGCTGCCCATAATTTTGGTGACGTGCTGGCCTTGCTGCTGGCTTGGGGGGCAGCCTGGCTTGGCCAGCGCTCGCCATCCGCGCGGCGCACCTATGGCTGGGGACGTAGTTCCATTCTGGCGGCCCTGATCAATGCGGTGGTGCTGCTGGTTGGCGCCGGCGCCATCGCGGTGGAAGCGCTGCATCGGCTGCAAGACCCTGGCCCGGTGGGCGGGATGATCGTGATCGTCGTGGGCCTCGCCGGGATCGCGATCAACGGGTTCACCGCGTATTTGTTCAGCCGCGGGCACGATGATCTCAATATCCGCGCAGCCTTCCTGCACATGATGTCAGATGCCGCGGTCTCACTCGGGGTGGTGCTGGCCGCTGGCGGGATTTTACTGACCGGCTGGCTGTGGCTCGATCCGCTGGCGTCCCTGCTGATCGTCGCCGTGATCATCTTGGGCACGTGGGGCACGCTGCGCGACGCGGTTAATCTGGCGATGGATGGGGTGCCGCCGCGCATCGCCCATGATGACGTCCAGGCCTATTTGCGCGGCCTGCCCGATGTCATCGAAGTCCATGATTTGCATATCTGGGGCCTGTCCACCACCCAGATCGCGCTGACCGCGCATCTGGTGCGGGGCGATGCCGGCAATGATCAGGCGATGATCCAAACGGCGGTGCGCGGGTTGAAGCAGAAATTCGCCATCGATCATGCCACCTTGCAAGTCGAAACGGCAGCGTCGGCGGAGATCTGCGCCCTGCGTCCAGCCCACGTGGTCTGATCAGCGCCAGAAAATCGCCGAAACCCTGCTCGCCTGCGTCCTGACGCATCATCCGGCAAGGCTTGCCGCATCCCGCGTTACTTCCGCCGCCGCCCTTTGCCACTGCCGGCCTTGTCGGCGGAAGGTGCAGGCGCCGCCGGTGGTGGCGCGTCCGACGCCAGATTTTCCCGGCCGATGCGACGGAAAATCTCATTGAAGCGCTTCTCACCCTGTTCGGGGGAGAACGAGTCGTTGACGAAATTCCAGCCCGCGTCCGACACCCGCTCCCACAGCGCCTGGTCGGTATAAAGTCGCACCAGCGCCTCGGCAAAGCCGCGGCCGTCATCGCCGATCAGCACCTGTTCGCCGTCGGTCACGCCCATGCCCTCGGCAGCAACCGACGTCAGCACCGCCGGCACGCTGTAGCTCAGGCTGGTGACAACCTTGCCCTTGAACCCGGCGCCGTAGCGCAATGGGGCGATGCTGATGCGATGGCGATCGAACACCGGTTCCAGATCGGGCACGAAACCGCCGATGATCACATCCGACGAAGCAAGTCGTTTGATCGAGTCGGGCATCTTGCTGCCATAGATATAAAACCGCGCACCAGGCAGCATTTCCCGCACAATTGGCATCACGTCGCAGATGAAGAAGTCGATCGCATCGACATTCGGGTGATGGCCATAGCCACCAATGAACATGAAGCCCTGGCGTTCGGCAAAGCCCGGCCGTCCGCGCGGCGCGGGCCGCTGCACCCAGGGGAAGTAATAAACAAACGCCCCCGGCGCATCCTGTTCGAGCAGCGATTTTTCCACCGAGCTCAGTACAATCGTGCAGTCAGAGGCTTTGATGACTTCAAGTTCCCGCGTCTTGACCTTGGCAGCTTCCACCAGATCGAACGCGGAGTGGCGCAGCTTCGCCGCCCGTTCCATCCGCAGATAATGCAGATCCTGGGTGTTGAACACGATCGGCGCGTTCGGGGCGTATTGCCGCAGCAAGGTCAGGCATTTTTCCGTTACGCCAAAGCGATGGATGTAAATCACATCGAATTCCGCCCCGCGTGCCGCCAGGAATTGCTCCATCGTGCTGAAATACGGGTGGTAAATGCATTCAATCCCCAGCGCCTGCAGCGGCGGGGTGTATTCCGCCATATGGGCGAAATTATCTTCCGGGATGAAGGTGATCTTGAAGCCCATGGCTTGCAGGATTTTCATCTGCTCGAAGGTGACGACCGACCCGGCATCCTTGTCCGGCTCGGGCGTCACCGCATCGATCAGCAGCATGCGCTTGGTCACGCCGCGATCGCGTTCCAGCAGCGGTTCGAGCGCGTTGGGCCGGTGGGTGGCCAGCCGATCCGCCCATTTTTCCTGAAAGCGCGCCATGTTGCGCACTTGGTACGCCTTCATCCCGGCCTTAACGTCGCGCCCGTTGCTGATGCCTTCAAAATGCACCACGACGGAACCGGGCTGATACAGCACGTCGTAACCGGCATGGCGAACCTGCATCGCCAGATCGGCGTCTTCGTAATAGGCCGGCTTATACCGCACATCGAAGCCGCCCAGCGTGTCCCACAAAGTCTTCGGCAGCATGATCGCCGCCCCCGAAACGTAATCGACCGACCGGACATAGTTGTAATCGGAATGATCGGCGTCAGCCAGGCGCCCCCAATTCCATCCCGAACCATCCTGCCACAAAATCCCGCCCGCTTCCTGCAAGCGCCCGTCGGGATAGACCAATTTCGAGCCAACCAGCCCGGCTTTGGGGAAATTGGCAAAAGTTTCGACCAGCGCGTCAATCGCACCCGGGTTCAAGGTCGTATCGTTATTGAGGAAGAAGACGTATTTGCCCGTCGCGGCAGACGCACCCCGATTGCAGCTGCCAACAAAACCAAGATTTTCCGGATTGCGCAGGATTTTCACCCCTTGCAGCAGTTCCGGCGCCAGATAAGTCTCATCGGTTGAGCAGTCATCGACCAGGATCACTTCAAAGCTGCAATCCGGTAAATTGCGCAGAAGCGACACAAGGCATTGATGCGTATAGAAAAACTGGTTGTAAACTGGGATCACGATTGACACCAGCGGATCGGTTGGGTCAAAAACCAACGGCGGGAAGCGCAGCCGCGCCCGCTCCAGAAGAGTGACCTGCTTCAGCCCCGGCCCGAAATCATCGAACCTGGCCAATTCCGGGGTCAAGCGCGCCAACTCATCAGCGGTTTCGGTCAGCGTATAAACCAACTCATCCGGCAGCAGCACATCGGTCGGCGTCAGCCGCTCAACCACGTCGGCAATTTCAGCAACCTTGCGTTCCAGCCGCGCCAGCACGCTTTGCATTTCCGAGACTGCCTCGGACGCGATGCGATTGAAATAAACCGCCTGTTGATTGCGCGATGAAATTTCGCCGAGCTGATCGCCGATCAGCCCGAGCTGCTGGTGCGAATTATTCAACGTGCCACGGAATGACGCCATTTCAACGTCGTCGGTCACCAATCGCGTCTGCACGAACAGCGGCGAGCCGGAAATTTCAATCCGCAGGTC
>JANXRN010000265.1 GCA_025352995.1 Acetobacteraceae bacterium | reverse complement strand
GATAAGGCAAGCCGATCTGATGATGATCTATCCCGGTAGTTGCGCCCGCACCAACGCCGCGAACTGGCCATCACGCGCCAGCAGTTCGGCAAATCCGCCACGCTCGACAATGCGGCCGCGGTCAAAAACCAAAATCTCATCAGCGGCCCGCACGGTCGATAGCCGATGCGCGATAGTAAAGCTGGTGCGGCCCTGCATGAGCGCCGCAAGACCGGCCGCGACCTCGACTTCGGTTGCCGCGTCCAGCGCGCTGGTCGCCTCATCCAGCACCAGGATCGGCGGGTTCTTCAACGCGGCGCGCGCAATCGCCAGGCGCTGGCGCTGCCCGCCCGACAAATTCCCGCCGCGTTCCCCGACGATCGTCGCCAGCCCGTCCGGCATTGCCCGAACGAAAGCTTCCGCCTGCGCCAGGCGTAAGGCGGCAAAAAGCTCCGCATCCGAGGCATCCGGCTTGCCGAGCCGTAAATTATCGCGCACCGATCGGTTCAGCACCGGGCTGTCCTGAAACACCACCCCGATGGCCGCGCGCAAACTGCCGAGCGAAACGCCCTTGATATCCTGCCCGTCAATCCGAATTGCGCCCTGGTCCGGGTCCCATAGCCGTTGCAGCAGCGCCATACTGGTGCTTTTGCCCGCCCCGGTTGCGCCGACCAACGCCACCCGGCTGCCCGGTCGCGCCACAAACGACACGCCATGCAACACCGGCACATCGGCACGGTAGGCGAACGCCACCGCGTCAAACACCACCTCGCCAGGCCCCGGCCGCAATGCCGGTGCCTGCGCCGCTTCCGGCACCAGGTTGGGCGCGTCAAACACCGCGAAATAGGCCGCCAGATTGGGCTTTTCGGTCGACAACTGCGCCACAAACCCCATCGCGCCGTCCAATCGCCCGATCAGCAGCAACGCGAGGCCGATGAAGCTGACAATATCGCCGATCTCCGCCGTGCCGGCCAATCGCATCAGACTGCCCAGAGTAACGATGGTAATGACCGCAATTGTGCTCGCCGCCCGGGTCAGCACGTTCGCCACCGCCCACCATGTCAGCACCGGAAACTGATGGCGGATGACCTCGGCGGCAATCTGGTCGAACCGCGCCCGTTCCGCGCCCACCCCGGTGTAAGACTGCACCAACGTCACGTTGGCCAGCGCGTCCTGCGCCGTGCCCGCCAACGCCACATGCCAAAATTGCGCCCGCGTTTGCCCGCCCTCGGTGCGGCGGATCACCGCCCAGGTGAGCGCGCAGAACAGTGCGATCAACCCGATCAGCACCAGCGCCAGCCGCCAGTTCAGCAGCAAACTCAACGGCAACAGCACCACGGCCGCAATGAAAGTCGCCAGGTGATTGCGCAAAAAGCTCAGCACCAGGTTGAACATCGCGTCCGCCCCGGTGATCATGATTTTCATCAGCCGCCCGGAATCGGTCTCGTTATGGAACGCCGGCGGCAAGCTCAGCGCGTGATCGTAAAACCGTGCCATGGCCTCCAGCCGAATGCGATGCGCCAGCCGGTCCGCCCGCCAGGCGATCACCATGCTGGCGCCAATGCCGGCCAGCCCGACCAATGCCCAGATGCCGATCCAGCCGGTGATGGCGCTGAAATCAGCGCCCGCGGCGAGCAGGCCGATGACTTTGCCGAATAGGAGCGGGTCGGTAAATTGTAGGGCCGCCAGGCAGATATTTCCAAAGATAAGCCAAGGAAGGATTCTTCTTTTTGTGAACAAAAAGAAGCAAAAAAACTTTCTCACACTGGTTCCGAGTGCGCACCGGCAGCGGTGCGCCAATGGATAGAAAGTTTTTTTGGTTCTTTTTGTTCACAAAAAGAACTGCTTGCCTTCCTTAGCACGTGCTTGCCTTAAAAACCTCAGACGGCGCAACAAACTCCTCCTGCGCCGCCACGGTCAGAATCTCCCGCGAACCCGCCTCCGCCGTCCGCCGCAGCAGCCCGTAGATCGAACTCCCCGCCGCTTCCAGCGCCGCCACCGCACTGCCGGTTTTCAGCCGATGGAACAGGAACAGCGCCGCAATCGCATCGCCGGCGCCGTTGATGTTCAACCCAAGCCGCGGCGTGCGCAGCAGATGGAAGCCGCCGTTTTCCCCCACCAGCATGTCGAGTGCATCTTCTGGGGTTTGATCGGTGGCGAGGCTGGTGATCAGCACGCAACCCGGCCCCAT
>JANXRN010000424.1 GCA_025352995.1 Acetobacteraceae bacterium | reverse complement strand
CAAATGCGGCATCCGCAAAAACCGCCGCGCCACCAATGCCGCCAACCCCGCCATGATCGCGCCAAAACGCAGCGCCAATTCTGGCGCCGCGTCGGGCGGAGTGGGGGGAAGGTTTGATGTATTCATATTTTTTTAAATAACATAATTATCCTCCCTAAGCAAGACTTTCCGCTTCCCCCTCTCCCCCCGGGAGAAGGCCGGGGTGAGGGAGCCACCACCCTTGCGGTTTTGTTGTTATTCCAACACCATGATCCCGCAAGCCAGGGGCAGGTCATGATCAGGGGCGGATTGTTCAGCCGATATTTTCTCGAAGATGGCATCCGACAAACTGACGCCTATCGCAGCCTCGATCCCGGCGATATGGCTGCCCGCTTGGGTGAACTCTGGAACAATCTTGCAGCAATGAAGCGGCCGAATGAGGCTGAAACCATCCAGCTCTTTATCGAGCCCGCCCTCGTGTTGCTCGGATGGCACTATCTGAAGGAGCAAAAAACCAGCAAAGACCGCACCCACATCGCCGATGCGCTGCTGTTTCTTGACGCCACCGACAAACAAGCAGCAACCCGGTTGACCAGCGCGGAACGCTTCAAACGTGGTGTCATGGTGGTCGAACACGAAGCCCGCGATACCCTGCTGGACCGAGAAAACGCAATCAAGGAAACACCATCCTCACAAATCCTGCGCTACATGCGGCACGCGGCGCAAATCACCGATGGCGCTCTACGGTGGGGCCTGCTGACCAATGGCCGCTTCTGGCGGCTGTATTGGGAACGCGCCGGATCGCGTGCGGAAGGCTTTATCGAGCTCGAATTGCCGGGCATTCTTGGCGATCTACCGCCGAAAATACCCGGTGGCGCGCCAGACGACCACTGGCTGCGCGTGTTCCTGCTGCTGTTCCGTGCCGAAGCATTGCGCCAGCTCGGCCCTGGGGAGCCGATTTTTCTTGATCGTGCGCTGGCCGATGGCCGGCACTATCAGGAAAAAGTCACCGCGGCGCTGTCGGAAATCGTTTTCGACCGGGTCTTCCCCAATCTTGTCGCCGCAATCGGCGCGCATGATCCCCAAGTCCGGATTGCGGACGCCGATTGGCGCGAAGATGCCCGCGAAGCCGCCTTGCGGCTGTTGTTTCGCCTGCTGTTCCTGCTCTACGCCGAAGATCGCGACCTGCTGCCGTTGACCCATCCCGGCTACCTTCCCTATAGCCTGCGCGGCCTGCGCGATGAAGCGGCCAAGGTCACCGATCAGCATTTGACCTTGTCGGCCCGAGCGCAAACCTGGTGGCCGAAACTGCAAGCCTTGTTCGGGGCAATATCGGACGGCGATTCCGGCATGGGCTTGCCACCCTATAATGGCGGCCTGTTCCATGATGCGCCGGGCGCTGTGTTGGTCCGCCTACGCCTGCCGGATGCGGTGCTGGCACCGTTGCTTGACGCGATGAGCCGGGAGGAAATCGCCGGCTCCAGGCGCTGGATCAATTATCGTGATCTTTCTGTGCAGCATCTCGGCAGCATTTATGAGCGGTTGTTGGAGCGCGACGTGGTGCCGGATGGTGCTGGGGGCGTTGCCCTGCGGCCGAACGCTTTCGCCCGCAAAACCACCGGGTCGTACTACACCCCGGACGAATTGGTACAGTTGATCCTACGCCGAGCGGTCGGGCCGTTGCTCGCCGAACGACGCGCGGCCTTTGCCGCCAAAGCCGAAACATTGAAAAGCGACACGCGGGCAAAGAAGGACCGGCTGACGCAATTGACACTGTTGGACCCCGCCGAGCGCTTCCTCGATCTCCGCATTTGCGACCCAGCGATGGGCAGCGGGCATTTTCTCGTCTCCCTTGTTGATTACTTGACTGACCAGACCATTGAAGCGATGGCCGAAAAGCCGGATTGGGCGGCGGAATATCGCAGCCCGTTGCTGGATCGCATCGCGTCCATTCGGGCGCGCATCAAGCAGCAGGCGGATGGCAATGGCTGGCCAGTGCGTGAAGAACATCTCGACGACAAGCACATCATCCGCCGCATCATCCTTAAGCGGTGCGTTTATGGCGTCGATCTCAACCCGATGGCGGTGGAGTTGGCGAAGTTGGCATTGTGGCTGCACAGCTTCACGGTGGGCGCGCCGCTGTCGTTTTTGGACCATCATCTGCGCTGCGGGGATAGTTTATTCGGCGAGTTCGTTGGCGCGGTGGAACGCGATTTGCGGGCGCGTTATGGGTTGGTGATGTCCCACGCCGTGGTTGCCGCGCGCAACGCAGCCAAGGGCATGGCGTTGGTCGAGGAACAAACGGACGCTGATATTGCCGAAGTGCAGGCGAGTGCGGCCGGGTTTGCGGCGGTGGAACAGGACACGGCGGCGTTGCGCGGGTTTCTCGATCTTTACCATGCCTCGGCGTGGTTAGGTGAAACCGATCCGGCTGGGGAAGCGGGGCGGGCGATTTTGTTTGGCGGTGGCTATGGCGATCCGGTGAGCATTGGGGAGTTCGGTGGCATGATGCGGGTCCCGCAAAATGACGCAGCCGACATTAAACGCAAAGGCAACAAGCCGCCGATCAGGGCACGCGATGCCTACGACGCGGCGCATGATTTTGTGACCGCAGCCCGTAACCTCGCCCAGCAAAGGCGGTTTCTGCATTGGGAAGCCGCGTTCCCCGGTTTGTGGGACAATTGGGAACATCTGCGTCCGACGGGCGGATTTCATGCGGTGATCGGCAACCCGCCGTGGGACCGGATGAAAATGCAGGAGGTTGAATGGTTCGCCGCCCGCGTGCCGGCGATCGCGGGGGCAACGCGGGCGGCGGATCGCAAGCGGGCGGTGAAAGCCCTGCGCGATGCGGGCGATCCGGTGGCCGCTGAGTATGACCTTGCGTCATGGACCACCGAGGCCGCAGCGCGGGTGGTGCGCCAGATTGGCGTGCGGGCGCCAAAGCCGGAGCCGGAGGACGCGGCCTATCCGCTGCTGTCCGGCGGTGACGTGAATTTATATTCGCTGATGGTGGAACGGGCGGCGCGGTTGGTGCGGGCGGATGGCATTGTCGGGGTGCTGGTGCCGTCCGGCATTGCGGCCGATCTGGGGGCGGCACCGTTTTTTCGCTCGCTCAGCACCAGCGGGCGGTTAGCGGCGTTGCTGGATTTTGAGAACCGACGACCGAGCCTTGATCTGGACCATTTCTTTCCCGACGTGGACAGTCGCTTCAAGTTTTCAGCCCTGATCTTCGGCGGCCGTAACCGCACATTTCCTACCGCCGCCTGCGCTTTCTTCAAACAATCCGCCGAAGCCGCCGAGCGTGAAGCCTTTGTGCTGACACCTGACGATTTCGCCGCCGTGAACCCCAACACTGGCACCGCACCGATTTTCCGCAGCCAGCGCGATGCGGACATCACCAAGGGCATTTATGCCCGCGTGCCAGTGCTGGTGGATCGCCGCATTTGCCCAGCATGCTGATCCGAACTGGTTACCCACACCACAGTTTTTGGTCCAAAAGTCGGAAGTTGATGAGTACATCAGGAATGAGTGGCTGATCGGCTATAAAATGATTACGGCACCCACAAATTCTCGAACTTTCATCGCAGCCATGCTCCCGGT
>JANXRN010000373.1 GCA_025352995.1 Acetobacteraceae bacterium | reverse complement strand
GGCGCCAAATACATGTAGGTGCGGCCGGTGCCGGACAGCATGCCGCCCCAGCTTGGCGCCGGCGGTGGCACGCCGAGGCCGAGGAACGACAGCCCGGATTCAACCAAAATCACGCTGCCGACCCGGGTGGAAAACAGCACCAGCACCGGCGGCATGATGTTGGGCAGGATATGGCGCCACAGCACCCGCCAGGTGTTGGCGCCCATCGATTGGGTGGCGTGGATATACATCGTCTCCCGCACTGAAATCACCGCGCCGCGAATAATGCGTGACCCGCCAATCCCGAACGTCATGCCCAGGATCACGATGATCTGATACATGCCAGGGCCGACGACCGAAACGACCGCGATGAGGATTACCAGCTCAGGGAAGCTCATCCACGCATCGACCAGGCGTTGGGTGATCATATCGACCTTGCCGCCGAAATAGCCGCTGATCACGCCGAGCGCGATTGAAATGAACGTGGCAAGGCTGGCGCCGGCAAGGCCGATGATCACCGACAGACGCGCGCCATACAAAATGCGCGAAAACATGTCGCGGCCGAGATGGTCGGTGCCGAACCAGAAGCGCGCCGATGGCGGCTTCAAGCGGTTGACCGGGCTGATCTGGTTGATTCCGAACGGGGCCAACCAGTCGGCGAAAATCCCACAGAACAAGAAGATGACGACGATGACCGCGCCGATCGCGCCAAGCGGCTTTTCGCGAAACAGCCTGACTACGCCGCGTAACAATCCGGCGAATGCCGGGGGGGATGCGATGGTTGCAGACATCAGCGGTACCGCACTTTCGGGTCAAGCAGACCGTAGCTCAGGTCCACAATCAAATTGATCAGCATCACCACCACGCCGACCAGCAGAAACACCCCGGTGATAACCGGATAGTCGCGCCGGCCAACCGCTTCGAGCAGCAGCAGCCCCATGCCGGGAATGACGAAAATCTGTTCCATGATGACGGCGCCGCCAATCAAGATCGGCGCCTGCAAGCCGATCAACGTCACCACCGGGATCAGCGCATTGCGCAGCGCGTGACGGATGATCACGCCCCGTTCGGTCTGGCCCTTGGCGCGCGCGGTGCGGATGTAGTCCTGGCGCAAAACCTCCAGCATCATCGTGCGGGTCATCCGCATGGTGATCGCCGACAAGGCAGTGCCAAGGATGACAGCGGGCACCGCCAACTGCCAAAGATTGCCCAGCGGGTCTTCGCGAAACGAAATATAGCGCACTTCGGGGGATATGCCCCACCAGATCGCCGGGAACACCATCACCACGGTGCCCATCCAGAAGCCCGGCACCGACAGCATCAGAATCGAGAAGGATCGGCCGATATAATCCGCCCAGCCATCCTGCTTCATCGCCGAAATAATGCCGATCGGGATGGCCACCACCAACGCCACGACCAGTGCCATCGCGCCGAGTTCGAAGGTGACCGGCATGCGCGCCAGCAATTCATCCAGCACCGGCGATTGCTGCCAGAGCGAATTACCAAAATCGCCGTGCAACAGGATTGCGCCGATCCAGCGGAAATATTGCGTCAGCATCGGCTGATCGAGCCCGAGGGCGGCTTCCAGCGCCTGGCGTGACGCTTTGGAGCCGATATCGTTCTGCGCAATCATCTGGTCGATCACGTCGCCCGGCAACAGTCGGACGGTTGAAAACACGATCAGACTGGCGAAAAACAACGTCGGCACCAGCGCCACCAGACGCCGGACCAGATAGGCCCCCATGTCCGTTCTCCCTCATCCAGATTGGGTTGGATGTTGTCGGCCAGGATAGCCGATCGGAACAAGCAGCGCGAGACCCTTGATGAGTATTTCCCGATCCTGTTGGCGGAGGCCTCGAGGATGTAATCGTTTCGGTCCTTCGAGTTTGAAATGGAATTTCCCCATGCGTGTCATCACCGCTGTTCTGGCATTGACCCTTTCGGTTGAGGGGGCCTACGCCCAGCCAATGGGCGGATCGCCGGTCGATCCACCGTCCCGGGTCGGGCGGGTGGCGCGGCTGTTGGGGACGGTATCGTTCCGTGGCGCCGACCAGACCGAGTGGCAAACTGCGACCACCAATTACCCGGTGACCTCGGGCAATGTGCTGTGGACCGAACCCAGCTCGGCGGCGGAAATCGGCATTGGCGGGACGCAAATCGCGCTCGACCAATCAACCGAATTTGATGTCGATAGTCTCGATGATCGGGTTTTCCAGGCGACCCAGCCACAGGGTGCGGTGTTTGTGCGCCTGGGGCGGCTGGCCGATGGCGATCTTTACCGGATTACCACGCCACGCGGGGCGGTGGTGCTGACCCGCGCCGGGGCTTACGAAATCGTCGCCGGCGATGCCGATCACCCGACTTTGGTGACGGTGGTGGAAGGTGCGGCGCGCATCGACAGCACCAGCGCGTCGCTGACCCTCGCGGCCGGGCAGACCGGGCGGATTGAGGGCGCGAGCAATTTTGCGGCGAGCGTCGGGCCGGCGGTGATGGATCGGTTTGTGATCGCGCGGCTTGATGCGGAACGCGAGATTGTGCGCAACCGCGCGGCGGTCAAAATCGCCCCGCCAGTGGTGGTGGCGCAGATGTCGGGTGGCGAGGCGCTGGCCGGCACCGGGACCTGGGCGGCGAGTTCGAGCTATGGGCAAATCTGGTACCCGCCGGTGCAAGCGTCCTGGGTGCCGTATCGCGATGGGCATTGGGGTTACGTTGCGCCGTGGGGCTGGACCTGGATCGATGATGCGCCTTGGGGATTTGCGCCCTTCCACTATGGTCGCTGGGTGCAGGACGGTGCGCGCTGGGGCTGGATTCCGGCTGACCGGGGCGCGCCGGTCGCGGTTCGCCAGGCACCGGTTTATGCGCCGGCGTTGGTGAGCTTTATCAGCGTCGGCCTGGCGGTCGGTGTAGCGTTGTCGCCGGGCGCGCAGCGCGATCCGCGTGGTTCGGTTGGCTGGGTGCCACTGGGGCCGCGCGAAACCTACGTGCCACCCTATGAGACCAGCGATCGTTACGTAAAAGCGGTCAACGTCACCAACGTAACGAACGTGACCAATATCAACACGGTCACCAATATCAGCAACGTGAACAACATGGTGAACCGGAGTGCCGCAACGGTGGTGCCGGTAACCGCGATGACTGCGTCCCAGCCGGTAGCCGCACGACGGGAGACTGTGACGAACCAGGCGTTGGCGACCGCCCAGCCGCAGCGCGCGGCGCCGGTGCAGCCGACCACCGCGACGGTGGGGGTGACACCGGTTGTGGCGAAGGAATTGAAGCTGGCGCCGCCGGCCACGCCGCCGCAACGGGTGGTTGTAGCGCCAGGCCCGGTTGTGCCGCCGGCCCCCGCGGTGCCGGTCGTGGTTCAAAGCCAGCCTGCTGCCCCGCCGGCGGCGGTGACGCCGGGTGCCCGTCCGGGTCGTCCCAATGCGCCGGTTACGCCAAATGCCGCGCCGGTTGCGGTGACCTTGCCGGTATTGCGGGCGCCGAGCCCAGAGACCCCGGCCCATCCGCAAGCCGGGCGTGCGCCGGGGGCTGGCGAACAACGCCCGCCAGCGCCTGGGGCCACGCCGGTTCCTGCGCCTGCAATCGTCGCGCCAGCGGTGCCGAAACCGGTTGTCCCGGCCCCGGTTCCGGCAGCGCCGGCCGTGAAGCCGGTCGCGCCCCCGGCGACGGAGGCGGTGAAGCCCGCAGTGCCGGTGCCCCCAAGCGCGCAAGCGCCGGCCAAACCAGCGGTGCCAGCGCCAACCCCGGCGCCGGTTGTGCAAACGCCGCCGGCAGCCCCGGCCGTGAAACCGATCGTGCGTCCGACGCCGGAGGCTGTGAAGCCGGCAGTGCCGGCGCCGGTCGTTCAAACGCCGCCGGCAGTGCCGACACCTGCGCCGACCAGGCCCATTGCGCCACCTGCGGATGTGCGTCCGAACCAGCGCGCCAATCCGGCGCCTGAAGCTGCAAAGCCCGCAGTGCCCGTGCCGCCGGTTGCAGCGCCCGTGGTGCCGCCAGTTCGGGTGACGCCGCCAGTCCCACCGGTCGCGGTCCCGCCGGTTGTGCCGAAACCGCCCGCGTTGGAGACCGGCAAGGAGCCCGAGACGAAGCCCAAGCCGTAGGCAGAAAGATGCTGGGGCGGTGCGCTAAGCCCCAGCAATCAAGCGTTTGATGCTTTGTCTAACCCGAACGGAGTAGCTGGCCAGCGGTGGTACGCCAACGGCAAGAAATGGACAAAGTTTTTTGCTTCTTTTTGTTCAAAAAAGAACAGCCTTACTTCCCGTGAACAATAACCGGCAAATCCTCAATCCCATGCACGAAGGACGAGAACACCCGCTTCTCCGGCCCGACGACTTCGATACGATCAAACCGCTTGAGGATTTCTTCCCAGACGATTTTCAACTGCATTTCGGCCAGGCGATTGCCGACGCAGCGATGGATGCCGAAGCCGAAGGACAGATGCTGGCGCGGGCGCTTGCGGTCAATAATGAACGCATTCGGGTTCTCGATCGCGGTATCGTCGCGATTGCCCGAGCAGTACCACATGACAACCTTGTCGCCTTTTTTGATCAGCTTGCCGCCGACTTCCTGGTCTTCCAGCGCAGTGCGGCGCATGTGGGACAAAGGGGTCTGGTAGCGGATGATTTCCGGCACCGCGCTGTCGAGCAGCAGCGGATTGGCTTTCAGCTTGGCGTACTGGTCCGGGTTGCCGTGCATGAACAGCACGCTGCCCGACATCGAATTGCGGGTTGTGTCATTGCCGCCGACGATCAGCAGGATGAGGTTGCCGAGGAACTGGTCAGGCGTCATGTTCCGGGTCGCCGGGGAATGCGCCATCATTGACAGCAGATCGGGCTGCATGTCGGCATTGACCCGCTCGTTCCACAGGCGGGTGAAGTAGGCGAGGCATTCGGCGAGGATTTCTTCGCGTTCTTCCTCGGTCTTCACGACACCTGCCGCGATATCGGCCGTGGCGACATCGGACCAGCGGGTCAGCATGCGGCGATCTTCCCAGGGGAAGTCGAACAGGATCGCCAGCATCTGGGTGGTGAGTTCGATGGAGACTTTTTCGACCCAGTTGAACACTTCGCCGCGCGGCAGATCATCAAGCACCTTGCCGGCGCGTTCGCGGATGCCGGCTTCCATGCGGGCGAGGTTCTGCGGGGCAACGATTGGGCTGACCGCCTTGCGCTGATCGTCATGGCGCGGGGCGTCCATGGCGATGAAACTTTCGCGGCGGACTTCGGGGCGGCGATCGCGGATGGTGATGCCACCAAATTCGGACGCGGACGAGAACACTTTATTGTTCGAATCGACAGCGACGATGTCGTTATATTTGGTGATCGACCAGTACGGGCCGAACTGGCTGTCGGCGCAGTAATGCACCGGGTCTTCCCGCCGCAGCCGCTCAAAATACGGCAGATGCAGCTGGTCCTGGAACAGGCGCCCCTGGCTCACATCGAGCTTGTCGAGCGGCAGGGAATAGGCTTCGTGATCATGCAGGCCGAGGGGGAACGGTGCGTCATTCATGGTAAAATCCTCCAGTCAATGAAGCGGCCGGTTATCCCCGGCCTGCAGTAAGGGACTGTTATCAGTTAGTGTTGCCCATCTGGCATGTGCACCACAAGCCCATCGAGCTCGGCGGTTACGGTAATTTGGCAGGACAGACGCGAATTTGGCTTCACTTCGGCCGCGAAGTTGAGCATGGCGATCTCGGCTTCGGTGCGATCGCCGGTCTTGGCTTCCCATTCCGGGGTGACGAACACGTGGCATGTCGCGCAGGCGCAGGCGCCGCCGCAATCGGCGTCAATGCCCGGTACTGAATTATCAACGGCTGCTTCCATCAAGGACTTGCCAATCACGGCGTCGACCGTGTGGGCGGTGCCATTATGTTCGATGAACGTCACTTGCGGCATTTTTGCTTCCCTAGTTTGTTACTCATCAGGCTACGAGGTCCTTCAGGGCGACCGACATATCACAAATCTGCGCCGGTGCCAGTTGCGTCCCCCGGGCGATCAGCAGCCGGCCGGCCATGAAGGCGTCGGGCATGTTGACCGCTTCGACCGCGCGCAAATGATGGTCATCGGTCAGATGGAAGACCGCGAACGACTCGCGCGCCGGATCGCCGCGCACCAGCGTGTGGGTGGCGCCGAAATTCAGCCCGACGATTTGCAGCTTGAGGTCGAACTGGTCGGACCAGAACCACGGCACTTCCGGGGCGGCCGGCGCGCGGCCGCAAATGGTGGCCGCGGCCTGGCGCGCCTGTTCGAGCGCGTTGGGCACGGATTCGAGGCGGAAATCGCGCCCGTAATGCGGCAGCGGGCGCCAGGTGCAGTCCCCGATCGCGAAGACCGACGGATCCGACGTGCGGGCGGCGAGATCGACGCTGATGCCCATGTCGCACATGATGCCGGCTTGCTGGGCAAGTTCGATATTGGCGACCGCGCCGACGCCGACGAGGGCGACATCGCACGGGATCAGCCGCCCATCGCCGAGCCGCACGCCGGTGATTTTGCCGTCGGCACCCTCCAGCGCTGCCACCTGGGCGCCGAGTTCGATGGTGACGCCGCGCTTGCGGTGGGCGATCTGGTAGGCGTGGGATAGTTCAACCGATGCGACGCGGGCGAGCACGCGGGTTTCGCGTTCGATCACTGTTGCCGAGGACCCTAGCGCAGTGGCGGACGCCGCGGCTTCCAGCCCGATATAGCCGCCGCCAACCACGGCGAGGCGCTTGCCGGGGCCGAGGGCCGCTTTCAACTGGTCGGCATCGGCGGCGGTGCGCAGTTCCAGCACGCCGGATAATTCCATGCCAGGAATTGGCAGGCGCCGGGCGCGGGCGCCGGTGGCCAGGATCAACCAGTCATAAGACAGCGTTTCGCCGGCGTCGGTGGTGACGGTTTTACCGGCGATGTCGATCGCCGTTACCGTGGTTGAAAGCCGCAGGGTGATGGTGGCTTTTTCGTAAAACGCTGGCGGGCGCAGGGCGAGCGATGCGGCATCGGCCTCCCCCTTCAGCCAGGCTTTCGACAGTGGCGGGCGCTGATAGGGGGGGATCGGCTCGGTGCCGATCACGGTAATCGCGCCTTTGAAGCCATATTGGCGCAAGGTTGCCGCCGCCGCGCCGCCGCCATGGCCGGCGCCGACGATGATCACACGTTCGGTTTCGGACATGCTAGCGCGCGATCGTTTTTGGCGGCTTCGCCAAAAACGTGAATCGCCCGCTCAAACAAAGAGCTAGAGCATGATGAGTGAGCGAAGGTGAGCGCGTCATGTTCTAGCGTCCGATTTGCGGCATAGAAAATTCGGCCCCCGGATTGGCGCCCCAGCGCTGAGTGATCGCCTTCATCCTTGTGTAAAAGCGCACCCCTTCCGGGCCATGCATGTGATGGTCACCGTAAAGTGACGCTTTCCAGCCGCCGAAGCTGTGGAAGGCGGCTGGCACCGGGATGGGCACGTTGATGCCGACCATGCCGATCTTGATGGCGCTGGCGAAATTGCGCGCCGCCCCACCATCGGCGGTGAACAAGGCGGTGCCGTTGCCGAACCGATGATCGTTGATCAGCTTGACCGCGTCGCCGAGGGTTTTGGCGCGCACCACGCCCAGGACGGGGCCGAAGATTTCTTCCTGATAAATCGTCATGTCAGCGGTCACGTTGTCGAACAGGGAGCCACCGATGAAGAAGCCGTTTTCGTAGCCTTGCAGGCTGAGGCCACGGCCATCGACGACCAGCTTGGCGCCTTCGGCGACGCCTTTGTCGACATAGGAAAACACCTTGGCGCGGTGTTCGCCGGTGACCAACGGGCCCATTTCGGCTTCCTTGTCGGTGCCCGGCCCGACTTTGAGGGCGCGGACGCGCGGCGCCAGCTTTTCGATCAAACGGTCGCCGACATCGCCGACCGCGACCGCCACCGACACCGCCATGCAGCGTTCACCGGCGCTGCCATAGGCCGCCCCCATCAGCGCATCGACGGCGCCATCAAGATCGGCATCGGGCATGACAACCAGATGGTTCTTGGCCCCGCCGAGCGCCTGCACCCGCTTGCCGGCGCTGGTGCCACGGCGATAAATCGTCTGGGCAATCGGGGTTGAGCCGACGAAGCTGATCGCCTCCACGCCGGGGTGATCGAGCAAGGCTTCGACCGCTTCCCGTCCGCCTTGCACGACCTGGAACACGCCGGGGGGCAGGCCGGCCTCGGTCAGCAATTCAGCCAGAACCAGGCTCGCTGACGGGTCTTTTTCTGACGGTTTGAGGATGAAGCAATTGCCGGTCGCGAGCGCCACCGGCAGCATCCAGAGCGGCACCATGACCGGGAAGTTGAACGGGGTGATGCCGGCGACGACCCCCAAGGGCTGACGCATGGTCCAGGCATCGATGCCGGTCGCGACCGCTTCGGTGAACTCGCCCTTGAGGAGGTGGGGAATGCCGCAGGCAAATTCGACCACTTCGATGCCGCGCTGGATTTCGCCTTCGGCGTCCGACAGCACCTTGCCGTGCTCGGCGGTGATGATGGCGGCCAGGCGCTTGGTATTGGCTTCCAGCAGTTCCTTGAACTTGAACATCACCCGCGCCCGGCGCAGCGGCGGGGTGGCCGCCCAGGCGGGGAAGGCGGCGTTGGCGGTGGCTACGGCCTGATCGACCAGGCCCGCGTCACCCAAGGTCACCTGGCCCGAAATCTCACCGGTTGCCGGGTTGAACACCGGCTGGGTTGGCCCGCTGGAGGCAAACGGGCGACCGCCGATGAAATGACCGATATGTGACATTGCTTGCTCTCCATTGCTGCCCGCCAGTCACCCGGCATGACGTATCCTTCACCAAGTCCCATGTGCCGCATTCCGACTGGCTGTGCTAGATGCCCTGGTTCCATGATTGCGGGAGTCGATAGAGGTATGCCTCGCCAGAGAATGCTCCCTACGCGGCGCGCGATGTTGCAGGCGTTAGCCAGCGTGGCGGTGATGACGCCGGCGACGGCAGCGGTCACCTGGAAAGAATGGACGCTGTTCAGTTCGCAGCCGCGCAGTGATCCGGCGCCGATGGCAACCATCGTCCGCCTGGCCGAGGAAATGCCGCTGCGCAGTGACAAGGCGCTCTATATTGATGTGAAAGCCGCCGGCAGTCTGCCGATCCGGTCCACTACCGTGACTGCGGCGGTGGCCGACGGTAAGGTACAGTTGGGGGATGATATTTATTTCGTCGCGACCTTGCCGGCCGCCGGATCGCTGCGGCTGCCGGGGCTGATCGTGTCCGAGGATAATTTGCGCGACGCGCTGCCAATCCAGAAAGCGTTGCTCGATACGCTCTACGCCAAGCACAAGACCATGCTGCTGGGCTACTACATCACCCCGCCGCAGGTGATTTTCAGCGTGCGCCAGCTGGCCGGCATCGATGATCTGCGCGGCATGGTGATCCGCACCACCAGCCAGGAGCAGGCGGAGGCAGTGCATCGGCTCGGCGCGCTGGCGACCACGATGGTGGCCGAAGATGTCGCGGGCGCGTTGGAAGGCGGCACCTTGCACGGAGTGTTTGGCACCGCAGTCAGCACCGGCAAGGCGTGGCCAGGGCGGCTGACGTTCGGCTGCCGGATTACCCCGGTGCGCGGCGACGGGGTGATCCTGGCCAATCGCGCCGCTTTTGCCGCCTTGCCCAAGCCGCTCGCCGACGCGGTGGTGAAATTCGGGGCAGATCTGGCGGCGGCGTTGACCCAGGACCTTGCAGCGGCGGAGGCGGCGGCGATGGCGGAACTGGTCAGGGGTGGTTTCAAGATGGCCGATCCACGGCCCGACGATGTGATCGCGGCGGCGCGTCGACTGACGCCCTATTGGGAAGCGATCACCTCGGCACGCGGCAAGGAAGCGTCCGACACGCTGGCCGCGCTGCGTCTGGCGCTCGGCCGATGAGGTACTGGTTGGTCTTTGCGCTGTTGTTGGCGTGGCCGCTGCGGGCGCAGACGCTCGATATTCACGTGGTCGCCGGCAAGCAGGTTCTGGCGCCCGGCGCGAACGGGCTGCCGTCGGTGGTGTCCCGGCTGGTTACCGCCTGGCGCGGCGCTGCCGGCTGGCATCTGGTGCCACATGTGGTGGATGATTTGCGCCAGGCGCAGAAAACTCTTGGCACCCTCAATAAGATGGAGGCCGATCCGGCGCACCCGGTGCTGGTGATCGCGGTGCTGAGTTCGCGGCTGTTGTATATTGCGGGTGGGGAAATATCGCTGGCCTTTGCGGGGGCCGCCCAGCCGTTTGCCGATATCCCCGAGACGCTGAAAGGCCGTGGCCGCATTCGCCGCGACCGGGTGCTGTGGGTGGCGATCGGGTGGATCCCGTGGAATGATTTCGACACGCTGCGCCCGCCGGGCGGTTGCGGGCCAAGCTTCACCTGGGAGCGTTGCGTGGTGCAGAACCGGCCGGATGATTTCACCATCAACCAGCGCGCCGGGCATACGGGCTGGCCGCTTTTCGCCGCCGCGGTCGTAAACACGCCGGCCAATAACGTGGCGGAGGCCGATGGTTTTATGGATTTTGTGGCCTCCGCCAAAGCCAGTGAGGCGCTGCGGGACGAGTTCGTGGTCGTTGCCCATCCCGATGTGCGGCATCGCCGGTCGGTGGCGTTCCAGATGTTTGGCGCCGGGGTGGGGCCGGCGCTGGCCACCGCGATCGATGCGCCGGACCCGCTGCCGCGCCCGCAGATTGATCCGGTGACCGGGACGTTCAATGCGTGTGGGGCGGCGAATAGCTGCCCGAACTATCTGCCGCCGGCGGGGACGGAGGCGGCGTTTCGTGAGGTGGTGGGGGCGGCTTTGAAGTAAGGTAAGGTCTTTTTTTGTGAACAAAAAGCAGCAAAAAAACTTTTTCACTTTGTTGCCGTTGGCTTGGGTCTGCGGAGGGACCCGCGCCAACGGCAAATAATAGATAAATTTTGGGGCTGGCGTTGTGGTGCGGTCCTAACGCTCCCTACCCGGGCGTTAGGTGATCCGTTCCACCAAATTAAAGCCTAGTGGATAGCATCTGACGGCTCTTTCCGTCAGATGCTATCCACTAGGCCAGCCCCAAAGTTTTTTTGCTTCCTTTTTTTTACAAAAGGAAGATTCTTTGTCGCCTTTATTCTTCCCCGAGGACCCCCAAATGATCATCAACCACAACACCCTACGCGACTTCGCCCGCCGTCTGGTTGCCGCCGGGGGCAGCACCGCGGCCGAGATCGATATTGTCGCGGACCATCTGGTGGAGGCCAATTTACGCGGCCATGACAGCCACGGCGTTGGCATGCTGGTGGCGTATGTGAAGGATTTCGAGGCTGGGACGTTGCGGCCGAACCAGGCGCCGGAGGTGGTTTCGGACACCGGGACGATTTCGGTCTGGGACGCCCATGCCGGCTATGGCCAGGTGGTGGCGCGCCAGGCGGTGGAATGGGCGATTGCGACCGCGCGCACCCATGGGGTGGCGGTGAACGGTCTGCGCAACGCGCATCATATCGGCCGGGTTGGCACTTATGGGGAAATTGCCGCGCGGGCGGGAATGGTGTCGCTCCATTTCGTCAATGTCGCGTCGGGTCCACCGCCGGTGGCGCCCTATCGTGGCAAGGAGGGACGGTTTCTGACCAATCCGGTTTGCATTGCCATTCCGGGGACGAATTTGAACGAGCCGATCCTGCTCGATTTCGCCACCAGCCGGGTGGCGATGGGCAAGGTGCGGGTGGCGCATAATGCCGGCAAGCCGATGCTGGACGGGGCGCTGTTGGACCATGATGGCAACCCGAGCACCGACCCCGGCGTGATGTACAGCGACCAGCGCGGCGTGGTGCTGCCGTTCGGGGAACATAAGGGTTCGGGGCTGGCGCTGATCTGCGAAATCCTCGCCGGCGCGATTGTCGGATCGGCCACCGTGCAGTCCATGACCCCGCCGGAGCGCGGAATTATCAACGGCATGCTGAGCATTGTGATCGACCCGCAACGGCTTAATAACCGCGACAGCATGATGGCCGAGATCGACGCGATGATCGCCTGGGTGAAGTCGGCGGCCCCGGCCGACCCGGACATGCCCGTGCTGGTGGCTGGCGATCCGGAACGCGCGACCAAGGCCGCGCGGATGGAACGTGGGATTGAGGTGGATGCGACAACGTGGGGGCAGTTGGCGGAAATTGCGGAGCGGTATCAGATTGTTGTGCCTAAGTAAGAAAGGATGTTCTTTTTGTGAACAAAAAGAACCAAATAAACCTTATCCATTCCTGGCCGTTGGCTCGGGTCCCTCCGCAGTCCCACGCCAACGGCAACAAAAGTGAGAAAGTTTTTTTGCTTCTTTTTGTTCACAAAAAGAAGACCTTACTTAACTGCCCAAACCGCCCCAAGTCGCGGCAAAGTCATCGCACTCACCGGCACCAGCACCAGATCGGTCGTTGCCAGCCGCGCAGTCCAGGTCACCAACCGCTCAATCATGATCGGCGTTGCTGCCCCCGCGAGCCCCAGCGCCGCGCCGTCACGGCGGGCAATCGCTTCAAGCTGCGCCAGTCTCTGGTCAATCTCCCGCGCGTCAGCCCCGTTGCTATCCAGCACCAGATCGACATTGCGTTGCGCGAGCGTGGTTTCAGCAGCCGGGTCGGCTTTGGCGCGGCCGATGCGCGGATCGATGTAGAGCAAGCCGGCGCGCGCGATGGCCGCCAGTATGTCGCCCATCTGGGCGGAAGCGGCAAAGCGTTCGCCCCGCAGCGGGCCAAGCGCGCCGGTTACCCCGACATATCCGGGAAAACGGGATAGCGCCCAGTTGAGGTGGATTTCGTTACTGTCCCGCGATCCCGAGGTCAGCAACGCGCGTGGGCCGGCGTCGGCGAGGCCGAAGCTTGCCGGTTCCATCGGCAGTGACACCAGCATTTCGTGGCCAGATGCGCGAATGCGGGCCAGCAGCGCCTGGTTTTGCACCGCGTAGGGTGAGATTGCGAACGATATCGGCGCCGGCAGGCGATCGGCGGCATTGCCACTGGTTTGCGCCGACAGCCCGATATCGGCGACCAGCACGGCGATTTTCCGTCGGCGATCGGCCGGGTCCCACCCAGCAGCGTAGGCTTGCAGGGACATGCGGCCGTCGCTGGCGATGCGCGGCAAGCGCTTGGGGCCGCCGGGCTCCTGTGCGGCCAACAGATCGTCATCCGGCGGCGGGATGGCGGCGTTTGGCGGGCGGGGCGCGGTTGCAACAATCCCCCGCGGCGCCATGGCGGGTTCGGCATGGGCATGGGCGGGGACGGGGGCAGGGTGCGCATCGGGCGGGGCCGGATGCGCATGCGGGTCAACCGCCGCATGCAACATCGCCTGTGCCGGCGGGCCAAGTATTTGCAGCGTGCCAGCGCCGGCGCCGAGCAGGATGATCACGAACACCCAAAACCCCGCCAGCGCCCGCCACGCCCGCGATTTCCGCCTGATCCCCTGCATATTTGCCCGCCTTGCCGTCCTGGCACTTTGTGCCAGCGACTATGCGCGCAAAAAATTAACCAGCCTTGTTACCGGGCAGAGACCTGCATCGCGCGCACCACAACCAGGCCCTGTTGCAATTGGAAATCGGTTTCCGGCTTGGCCGGATCGAACGCCGGGGCGTTTTCCGGCGGCAGCTTGGGGATGTCCTTGGCAATCGCCGGCAGATCGGTGCGTGGCGCAATCGAGTCGGTCGGGGCGCCACCCTTATTGGCAATGATGCCGTTCAGATCAGCTTCCCGCGACGGCCCGAAGCGCGGTTTTTCTTCCCGCGTTAGCGCGACCTCAACATCCGGCATGATCCCAAGGCCCTGGATCGATCGGCCGGACGGCGTGTAGTAGCGCGCCGTGGTCAAAGCCATCGCGCCATTGCTGCCGAGCGGGATCACGGTTTGCACGCTGCCCTTGCCGAAGCTGCGCTGGCCGACAACGATCGCGCGGCGATGGTCCTGCAGGGCGCCGGCAACGATTTCACTGGCGGACGCCGAGCCACCATCGATTAGCACCACCAGCGGCAGCCCATCGGTGATATCGCCATTCTTGGCCTGCCAGCGTTGGCTTTCATCGGCACGGCGGCCGCGAATGGAAACGATTTCGCCCTGACGCATGAAATCATTGGACACCGCCACCGCCTGGTCGAGCAGCCCGCCCGGATTGCTGCGCAAATCGAGCACCACGCCGCGCAGTTTTCCGCCGGCCTGGTCACGCAGCTTGATGAAGGCGTCGCGGATGTTTTTGTCGGCCTGTTCGCTCATGAAGCTCGACAGGCGGATATAGGCGATGTCGCCTTCAAGCCGGGACTTGACCACCTGGATCTTGATGGCTTCGCGGGTCATGCTGATCTGGATTGGCTTTTCAGCGCCTTCGCGACGGATCGTTACGGTAATTTTGGTGTTCGGCGCCCCGCGCATTTTCTCGACCGCGGCTTCCAGGCTCATGCCCAGCACCGTAACGCCGTCAATTGCTACGATCAGATCGCCGGCCTTCACCCCGGCGCGCTTGGCGGGGGT
The DNA here is from genome assembly GCA_025352995.1 of Acetobacteraceae bacterium. Lineage (GTDB taxonomy): Bacteria > Pseudomonadota > Alphaproteobacteria > Acetobacterales > Acetobacteraceae > CAITOL01. The sequence goes on along the minus strand of JANXRN010000373.1, from coordinate 14,648 downwards.
GTCATCGATCGGGCTGATCACCTTGATGACGCCGGCTTCCTGGGTGACTTCGATCCCGAGGCCGCCAAATTCGCCTTTCTGTTCAACCTGCTGATCGCGATAGGCTTTGGGCGTGATGTAGCGGCTATGGGGATCGAGGCCGGCGAGCATCCCGCTCAGCGCGCTTTCGATCATGTCGCGGTCTTTGACCGGCTCGACATATTCGGCGCGCACTTTTTCGAACACATCGGCAAACAAATTCAGCAGCGCATAGGGATCAGACTTGGGACCAGCGGCCGGACTGTTCTGCGCCTGCGCCGGGGAGAACAGGTTCATCCCGGTTTCGCGTTCCAGCAGCGACGAGATCGGGCTTGCGAGCACCCCCAGCGCGAAGGCGGCGGTCAGTAACAGCCCGGTGCGGAATTTCATCGTTCAATCCTCTTGCGCGACGCATCGGCGCATGGCCGCTTGCAATTCAATATGTCCCTATAGCGGGAAACTTCCAGGTCGAGTAGCGCCGATCACGTGCCGGATTTTCCAGCCAGCACCGGCAGCGGATCGACGGCGCGGCCAGCACGCCGTACTTCAACATACAGCGCCGGGCGTGGCGTGGATGCATGTGGGTCCCAACCCGGCATGGTGCCGACCGGCGCGCCGGTGGCGATGCTATGCCCAACCTGGGCGTCAAGCCGGTCAAATCCTGACAGCACAACATGGGTTGTGCGCCCGCAATCGATGATCAGCAGGCTGCCGAAACTGCGGAACGGGCCGGCATACACCACCCGGCCACCGCACGGGGCAACCACGCGCGCGCCCGGGGCGGGCTGGTAGGCGATGCCGGTGGCAGCGCCCGCGTCGGTCGCGTCACCGAAATGGCGGGTGATGGGGCCGGCGACCGGGGCGGTAAACCCTTGGGCGGCGGCAACCCGATCAGGCTTGCGCGCTTCGGCGCTTTCGCGGCGGTCGCGCGCGGCTTCGATCCGGGCAATCGCGGCGTTGACGGTTTCGGCATGCGCAGCATCGAGCGCGACTTGGCGGGAAGCTGCGGCAGCTTCATCCTCGGCTGCGCGCCGTGTCTGGCCGGTGCGGCGAATTTGTTGATCGAGATTGGCGGCGGCCTGGGTCTGGGCGATTTGGGCCGCGGCGAGGCGGGGTAATTCGCCGTCATAGGCCGCTTGCAAGCCATCGAGTTCGGCCTGTTCGGCGCGGGCATTGGTTGCATCAAGCGCGATCTGGCGCGCGAGGGCGCCGAGCAATTGTGCCCCGCCCAGCGCCCGATCGGCGGGGATTGTCATGCTCGCCAAAGTCGCCACCGGATCGGTGTTGAGATGAACCAAAGCCGGCAAAATTGGCGCGATATCCGCTTCCCGTGCCGCCAATCGGGCCGCAGCGGTGGCCCGGCGGCGAGCAAGATCGATGATTTTCTCCACCGCGGCATCGGTTGCCGCCTCGGCCTGGCGCAGCCGGGCCAGTGCCGCGGCCTGGCCCTGGGCCAAGGCCTGTTCCTCGGCCCGCGCGGCGGCGACCCGCGCCTGGGCGGCAAGCTGGGTGTCCTTGGCCGACGGTGCCGCCTGGCTGGCGCTGGTGAGCGCCATCAGCAGCACGGCGCATGGCAGCGTGCGGATCATCGCGCCCCGAACAGCGCCTGGCCGGTCATTTCCGCCGGTTGCGCCAGGCCCATCAGCGCCAGCAAAGTCGGTGCGATGTCCGCCAGGCGCCCATCATGCAGCGCGGTCGCGGTGCTGCCGGTCAGGAACACCGGCACCGGATTGGTGGTGTGGGACGTATGCGGCCCGCCGGTCACCGGATCGCGCATCATTTCGCAATTGCCGTGATCGGCGGTGACCAGCAACGCCCCGCCGGCCTTGGCAATGGCGTCGGCAATGCGGCCGAGCGCGGTATCGACGGTTTCGACCGCCCGGATCGCTGCCGGCAGGCTGCCGCTATGGCCAACCATGTCGGCATTGGCGAAATTGAGGATGATCAGGTCGTATTTGCCCGCCCCGATCGCCGCCACCGCCTTGTCGGTCAGCGCTGGCGCCGACATTTCCGGTTGCAAATCATAGGTTGCGACCTTGGGGGATGGCTCCATCACCCGGTCTTCGCCCGGGTTCGCAGTTTCCTCGCCACCGTTGAAGAAATAGGTCACGTGGGGATATTTCTCGGTTTCGGCCATGCGCAGCTGGGTCCGTCCGGCAGCGGCGACAACTTGCCCGAGCAAATGGGTCATCGGGATCTGCGCGAACATGGTTTCCAGGAACGGCGCCAACGCGTCGCTGTAATAGGTCATGCCGGCCACGGCGGCGAATTTCAGCACCCGCGGACGCGCAAAGCCCTTAAACCCCGGATCGAGCAGGGCGGCGAGAATTTCGCGCACTCGGTCGGCGCGGAAATTGAAGCTCAATATCCCGTCGCCGTCTTTCATTCCGGCATAGTCGGCGATTACCGCAGCAGGCACGAATTCATCGGTGATATCAGCCTTGTAGGCAGCAGCCACGACCGCGCCGGCGGTCGCGGCGCGCGGTGCGTCGGCCTCGGCCATGGCGAGGTAGGATTGTGATACCCGGTCCCAGCGATTATCGCGATCCATCGCGAAATAGCGGCCGCTGATGGTGGCGATCTTGACCCCTGGCGGCAGTGCCGCTTCGAGCCGGGCGATATCGTCCCCCCCCGATCGCGGCGGCGTGTCGCGCCCATCAAGCCAGGCGTGCAGCGCGGTCGGGATGCCCGCCTTGGTCAAAATCCCGGCCAGCGCCACCGCATGGTCCTGATGGGAATGCACCCCGCCCGGCGAGACCAGCCCCATCAGATGGCACGTGCCCCCCGACGCCCTCAGCTTGGCGATCAACCCGACAAGCGCCGGCAAGGCGGCGATCGAGCCATCGCCAATCGCCGTCCCAATACGCGGCAAATCTTGCATCACCACCCGCCCGGCGCCGATATTGAGGTGCCCGACCTCCGAATTGCCCATCTGCCCCGGTGGCAGCCCGACATCGAGGCCGGATGTGCGCAGCAGCGCATGCGGGTTGGCCGCCCACAGGCGATCGAAATTCGGCGTTTGGGCAAGTGCCACCGCATTATCGGCGCGGTCTTCCCGCCAGCCCCATCCGTCCAGGATGGCAAGCATGACCGGGCGCGGGGTGGTGGGCATGGGCAAACTCCTGACGACGATCACGCCAGTTTAGATGATCAGGTGCGTGGTCGCCCAGGGCTTGCTATAGGTGCGGAAAGGGGAGCGCACATGGCACGCATTCATCATTATCTGGCCGCGATATTTCTGGCGGCTTCGTTGCTGCAACCGATTGTGGCAGGGGCACAACCGATTTCATCGACCAAAATCGCCGAAATTATCGCCAGCCCCGACCGCAGTGTCGCCGACCGCACCAACGATATCCGCCGTAAGCCAGCGCAGATGCTGGAATTCCTGGCGATCAAGCCGGGCAGTATCGCCCTCGATGTCAGCGCCGCCGGCGGCTATACGACCGAGCTTCTGTCTCGCGCGGCCGGTCCGACCGGCACCGTCTATGGCCAGAATCGGCCGCGCGATCCGGCGCGGCCGCTGCCGACGCCGGCCGCGCCCGAGGGCAACGCCAACCCATCCGCCGCACCCGCCCCGGCGCCTGCGGCTGCGCGCCCGGCGCCGGTCACCTTGGCCGATCGCGCCGCCAACATCGCCAAATCCGGCAATGGCGCGCCGATCATCGCCATCACCCGCCCGTTCGAGGACGCGGCCCCACCGGAACTGGCCGGCAAGCTCGATATGGTGACATTGATGTTCAACTACCATGATCTCGGCTGGATGGGTGTGGACCGGGCGTCGATGAACGCGTCGGTGTTCCGTGCACTGAAATCCGGCGGGGTGTTCGTGCTTGCCGACCATGCCGGCCGGCCAGGAACGGGGATTTCCGAATCCGGCACGCTGCATCGGATTGAACCTGCCTTCATGCGCCGTGAGATTGAGGCGGCGGGATTCAAGCTGTTGGCGGAGGCCGATTTTCTTGCCAACCCGAATGACCCGAAGGATAAAAACACGCCCGATCCGGCGCAGGCGAAGGATGAGTATGTGGTGAAGTTCGTGAAGCCATAAGTGGGGTCAGCAAAGTTCGCTTAGCCACACGGCCCTTGTGGCGGCCTCAGCGTGCGCCGGTTGCAACCGGCGCGGCGCGGTCGGGCACGCGGTGGCGTTTCTTCGCTTGGCATCCATCTGCATGATGCTGAGACGACATTGTAATCCCAGTGGATAGAATCTGACGGAAACAGCCGTCGGATTCTATCCACGCGCCTTTGATTTGGTGGAACGGATCACCTAACGCGCGGGTAGGGAGCGTTATGATCGCACCGCTAGCGGTAGGTTATCTGCTTTTCCATCGACGCGAGTTTGGCGACCAAATGGTTCTGGATACGAAACGGGATCCCGGCCCGCTCCATTGCAAACTGCAAGTCCTCGGCCAGCGCATTAAAAGCTGCGTCCTTGATGTTCATGCCCTGATGGGCGGCATTCATATCCAGGCCGCCATAAACGCAGCCCCCACCGGTCAATTGGCAAAACTGTTCCACCAGGCGCGCTTTCAGCCGCGGGATATCCGCCTTACCGAAGAAATCCTTGATCCGAGCATCGGCCAGAACCGTGTTGACGAAATCATCGACAATCCTGGTCAGGCCGGGCGTTCCGCCAAAAGCCTGGTAGTCGCTGTCATCGGCCCGCGCGCTGGGGCCGATGCTTGTCACGCCAAGGGCCACGAGCATCGCGATGTGAGTGAACTTGATCATGTGTTTTGCTCCGAGAGCGTGAAGACTGCGGGTTGGGTACCCGAAGGTCCGGATCACGCGAAAAAAAATTTCATCCGTGCCGTGTGCGAAGCGGGGCTTCGGCGCAACGCGGTGCAGCGCCCCCACGACCAAGCCCCGCCTCGCGACGGAGGCACGTGGAGAACGCCTTTACCAGCCATCATCATGGCTAGAATCCGAGTTGCGCCGACAGGTAAACCCCTCGCTGATTTTTCCTGGTGGCAATCGTGCCAAGATCGACATAGGCCAAGGTGACCGAAACATTTTTGGTCGGTGCCCAGGCAATGAAGATGTCCTTCCAGTCGGATTCCTTGGTGAAACCGAGGTTGCTGGACTTGGTGCGGTATTCGGCGCCGATGGCAATCGACTTGGTCAGCAAATAGGCGATCGAGCCTTCGAATTGCGGCCGGTACTCGTTGCTGCGCGGCCCACCAAAGCCCAGGATGCCAAGTTCGTTGGCACGGGTCATCCGCAGCGTCGCATCGACAAGCAACGACTCATTGAGGTATAATTTTGTCGCCGCGACATAGAAATCGATGCCGGCAGATGATTTTGCGCCGACTGCTTTGACGATGTTATTCTTGTTGCTGACTTTATACTGTGCACCGACTGCTATCTGCGGAAAATAGCTATCCTGATCGTAAATTGCATCGCCATAAACACGAAGTTTGGCGCCGAGAATTTCCTGGCTGAACGTAAAACCACGTCCCACACCCAAAAGCGCGCCGATCCGCAGCGTATTGAAATCCTGATGGGCATAGGAAATTTCGAGCCTGTTATAGAGGCCGAAGGCAAACCCTTCCGTCGTCAGATCATAGTCCGTCAATCGAACATAAGTGCCGTGAACGTTGACACCGATTGAATCGCGCGTCCCGTATCCTGTAATTAAGGCCCAGGTGGCCAACCCACCGCCGCCCGCACCCTCAACATTGCTCACACCCCCGGTGAGCAGCAACCGGCCGCTCTCGATTTGGCGGTCCGGCACCGCCGATGGCGCCACCGTTGGTGGGGTCGGCGGCGGCTGTGCGTGGACTGAAACAGTGCCGAGCGTCGAAATCCCGAGTATAACTGTATAGACAGCCAGATTGGGTGAACGTTTGCGCATTGGTCTTTGTCCCTTTCCCGCAACATAATGCACGTTGGAACGCAACGCCCGCTGATAGCGGCGCACCCCACGTTCCAATCGTCTTCCTGGCAGCGTCCATCAGGTTTCGGGCGATTTGCCCACGACCATCACACACAAGCCGTCGGACTACGCGACCCACGCGGCGCCAGATGCGTGCGCCGACGAAAATATTTGCCCGATGAAATTTGTCGTTCGGCGCTGTTTGACCGCCGAAACCTGGGGCATGCCGCACGGTCTGAACCGCCCCGGGTTTCTCCGAGACTGTTTGGTTTGAGTGAAGCTGCCATGACCTGCTGTTCGAGCGTCGCGTCTTAGCGGTGTTCGGCTTCGGCCAGGCGCTCGGTATATCTGATGGACACGTACTGGCTGCCCTCGTCGCTGTGATGCACCGGCCCGGCGCGACGGAGGCTCACGCCCGTGATCCAGCACCATCCGAACAGCGTGATCGCGCAGCTCCGGGGAAAACTTGTTCGTCGTCTTGCTTGCCATTGCTTCAACTTCTCAGGCGTTGGAGCGTCCAACAAACCCGCGACGGATCAGGTAAATGTGACAAATGATTCCGTGAATGTTCCAGCTACATATTAAATGCCCTGGCCTTCCATCCAACCTTCGCAAGTCACCGGGAAATGGAGCGTTAACCCGTTGGAATCGAGACAATTTGAACCCGTTTCAAACCTTTTTCCGAACGCCTCGTTCGAAAAAGTTAGGCGCAGGTTGATATTGATTGCCCCTTGATCATGCAGGGCAAATCTGCGCAAGATGCAATGCATTCGAATGCATAAACCCATAAAGGGGGGGACGTCCGCGATGGGGAATGCCGCCGAAAATCTAACGCACACGCCTGATGATTCCGCCGGGCCGATCCTTGAGGCCCGCGGCATTAGCAAAAGTTTCGGCCATGTCGAGGCACTACGTGGCGCTGACTTCAGCGCGCGCGCCGGCGAAGTTACGGCGTTGATCGGCGATAACGGCGCCGGCAAAAGTACCCTCGTGAAGATTCTGAGCGGCGTCTATAAGGCCAATGCGGGCGAGATATTCATCCGGGGCCGCAAGGTCTCGTTCGATTCCCCTGCTGCGGCCCACGCCGCGGGCATCGAAACGGTTTATCAGGACCTGTCCGTTGCGCAGGACCTCAGCCCTGCCGCCAACATGTTCATGGGGCGCGAGAAATTACTGCCCGGTCTGCTGGGCCGCCTCGGCTTTCTCGATAATGCCGCGATGCGACGTGAGAGCCTGTTGGCCTTTCAGCGCCTCAAGGTCAGCCTGAAAGATATGGATACGCCGGTAGCCAGCCTCTCCGGCGGCCAACGGCAGAGTGTGGCAATCTGCCGGTCAATCATGTGGGCGCGGAGCGTGGTGTTCATGGACGAGCCCACGGCCGCACTTGGTGTCGTTCAGACCGGGCGCACATTAGACCTCATCCGGCGGATCAGGGACACCGGCATCGCGGTTGTGCTGATTAGCCACAACATGCGGGACGTGATCCAGGTTGCCGATGTTATCGAAGTGCTGCGCCTGGGACGGCGCATTGCGCGCATGCCGAACAAGGGCGTCACCGTGCAGGACCTGGTGGGCGCGATGACCGGCGCGCTTGACGCCGAAACCGAGGAAGGAGCAACCCCATGACCGGGACCACCACGGTGCCGCCGGCCGAGTTGGCGACCCTTGCGCCGCCGAGCCTGGGCCGGCGCCTACGCGGGGCGCTGACGTCCTCGCCCGCCTACATGAGCGGCATCTTACTTCTGTTGGTGCTGTTTTTCACCTTCATGCGCCCGGATACTTTTGCCAGTGCGTTTAACTTACGCAACATATTTCTCGACGCCTCGGTGCTGCTGGTCATCGCCATCGGCATGACCTACGTCATGATCGCCGGCGGCTTCGACCTTTCGGTGGGGTCGGTATTAGTATTTTCCGGCGTCGCCGCGGCCAAGGCGATGGAAGCTGTGGGGCGTGACGGAATAGGGACCGTCGCGATTGGCACCGGCGTCGCGCTGGTCACCGGCCTGGCCTGGGGATTATTCAATGGCTTCTGTGTCGCGCGCCTGCGGGTTTCGGCGCTGATTACCACCCTCGGCTCCATGGGGGCTGCTCTCGGCATGGCCTATCTGGTTACCGATGGCAACGATATACGCACCGTGCCGAACACGCTGATCGCTATCGGTACTGGCAATATTGGCGGCATCCCCTCGCTTGTTCTGATTTCGGCCCTGTTTACCGTGATCGGAATGATTATACTGCATCTGACGCGCTATGGTCGCCACACCTTCCTGATTGGTTCGAACCCCGAGGCGTCGCGCCGCGCCGGAATCAATACCGCCGGCCACCTTATGAGCCTCTATGCGCTGAGCGGCCTGCTGGCTGGCGCGGCCGCGATGCTGTCGCTTGGCCGGTTTTCGACCACCACGCTCGAAGGACACGGAACGGACCCGCTGGAAGCGGTCACCGCCGTCGTGCTTGGCGGCACCAGCCTGTATGGCGGGCGTGGCACTGTGATCGGCACGGTCATTGGGGTTTTCATCCCCGCCGTGTTGGCCAACGGATTCATTATTATGGGCGTGCAGCCATTCTGGCAGATGGTCGTCATCGGCTTCGTGGTGATCGGTGCGGTCTATGCCGACCAGATCAAGCGCCAGACCCAGGACCGCTAGTCGAAACACCCACGCTAACCACCGCGACTTAACCCCAAAGGAGAACGACATGCGACTGAAATCAAGTTTGGCTCTATCGCTTGGGCTCGCCGCCTCACTCGGGCTTGCATCCTCGGCCTCGGCCAAGGACCCGTATAAAATTACCTATATCATGGGCCTGACCGGAAACCCCTTCTATGCCACAGTGGCATGCGGCGGTAGCGACGCGGCGCGGCAGTTAAAGGTGAACTTCGACGCCCAAGGCCCGGCCCAGTACCAGGCGGCACTCCAGATGAAGGTGCTGGACGCGGTGATCGCGTCAAAGCCCGATGGCATCCTGTTCACCGCCGACGACCCCGTCGCCCTGACGGCCACCCTGATGCAGGCCAAGGCAATGGGTATTAAGGTCATTTCGATCGACGGCGACGTGGCAGACATGAGCGTGGCTGTCGCCAACATTCAGTCCGACAATGTGCAAGGCGGGATGCAGGCAGCCAAAGCGCTGGCGGCCGCAATCGGCGACAAGGGCGAGGTCATGGCGTTGATGAACTCCCCGGCAGCCAACGTAGCGCAGCAGCGGCTAAGCGGCTTTACTGAAGAACTGAAGAAGCACCCCAACATCGTCTTTCTCGGGGTTCAATACAGCAATAACCAGACCGTTAAGGCCGCAGGGATTGTCACCGCAACTGTCGCGGCACACCCCAACCTCGCTGGCATCTTCACAATCACCACCAACAACACCGAAGGTGCTGCGACCGGCGTTCGTGAAGTCGGCGGCATTGGCCGCATCAAAATCGTTGGTTTCGACACGTCCGATCCGATCGTGGAAGCCATCCGCAATGGCATCGTAACGGCCGACATCGTGCAGTATCCTTACCAGGTCGGCCAGCTTGGGGTGAAAATGATGGTCGACGCGTTGGATGGAAAGCCCATCGATCGTCAGGTGAATACGCCGTTCGTCATTGCGACGAAGGACAACATCGATACGCCCGAGGTGCAGAAGTTCATTTACAAAATGAAATGTCAGTAACGGCTAGTGGTGCGATCCTAACGCTCACTACCCGAGCGTCAGGTGAATCGTTCCACCAAATCAAAGGCTAGTGGATAGAATCTGACGGCTCTTTCCGTCAGATTCTATCCACTAGCGCATCATCCGAACGATCGGCTCCGCCGATTGGGTAGAGGGTTGCGATAAAACCAACGCCTGGAGTTTTTCGACGATCCATATGGATTGGGAGAAGCTCCGGGCGGCTGATGCAGTCGACTGCGCTGAAACTCCGAGGCATTTCATGGACCCGTTACGCCCATCCGCCTATGCGCCGTATCGCGACCCACGTGACTATATTCTGAGTTGGACCGATACGATCTGGATCGACCGAGCGATTGGCCGGCTTGGGGAACATTACAGCGAGGACATCAAGGTCCATACCGCCTATGGTGAGACCTATGACTACGCCTCGGTTATTTCCAATTCGGTGCAGAAATTCGCCGCCTTCCCCAATGGCGGCGGCGGCCAGGGCGAGGACGTGGTTTGGGAACAGCGTGGTCCGAACGGCTTCATCAGCTTCCACCGCGTTCTCAAGACTGGCACCCATACCGGGTTCTGGACCTATGGCCCCCCAACGGGGCGGGACTTCATTTCCCGTACGGTTGCTCATTGTCTGGTGCAGGATAATCGGATCGTCGAAGAATGGCTGGTGCGCGACGAATTCGCGGTGCTGGAGACACTCGGCCTGGACCCATATAAAGTTGCCGCTGAACTGGCGGCGCGTAGCCCCGTGCTGGGCAAATCGGTCAGCGCCGCCCCTGATGAGGGAGCCTTCGCCGGGCGCATCACCGATCCCGCAAAGCTGGGCGTTTCCGGCGCCCGCCCGCCCCGCCACCAAGATGTCTGTGACATGGTGACCGGCTATTTCGACGACGTTTGGAACCGTCGCCGGTTCGACCTCGCGCCACGTTATGTCAGCGACCGCATCGTCTGCCACGGCGTCCGCATGCGCCGGGTTCAGAACCTCACGCCGTATCAGATGGAGATCATTAATCTGCTTGCCACCTTCCCGGATGGCCAGATTGAAGTGCGCGACATCGCGGTGAACTCATCCCCCGAACTCGGCCTGCGCGTCGGCGTTATCTGGATCCTGCGTGGCACTTATTCCGGCGTACCAACTTATGGTCCGCCAACCGGCACGCCAATCCATGTGCTCGGCGCCTCGCAGTTCGAACTGCATGAGGGCAAGATCCTCCGCGAGTGGCGTATCTACGACGAGATTGCGGTCCTCGCACAAATCATGGCGGCGCGCGGATGACCGTGCGCCGGTCGCCGCAGGAAGGGAGGGACAGATGCCGCCGAACGTAGGATCCTACCGGGACGTGCCGGACTTCATTTATGGAATAACCAGGGAAATCTGGGAGGATCGTGGCATTGGCGGCAAATTGGACCGCTACTATGCCCCCGATATCCTGCTACGCGCGCCAACCGGCCTGACCACGAGCAATATCGGCGTTACCGCCCAGACCTTGCAGACGTTGCATCAGTTTCCCGACCGCCAACTGGTCGGCGAGGACGTCATTTGGGCGGATGGCGGCGACGGTTCATTCCTGTCTTCGCACAAACTGATTTCGGTCATGCGCCACACCGGCGACGGCAGCTACGGCCCCGCCAGCGGTCGAACAATCCGCAGCCGCATCATCGCCGACTGCTGGGTGGTGGACTGCGTGGTGACGGAAGAATGGCTGGTCCGCGACCAGGCTGGCTTCGCGCGCTGCATCGGGTTGGAACCCAAGATGCTGGCCCGACAGATGGTGGACCACGACCTTGCCCGTGGCAGCACCGTCGAATTCTTCCTGCCCGAACATGACCGGCCCGGCCGCTACCGCCCGCAGATACAAGCGGGGCCTGAAGTCGAGTTCGTGATGGCCGGATACCAGCGACTTTGGCAAGCCAAAGAAACCGCGGCCGTGCGGGAGATGTATTTCCATGGCGCCACCTTGGCCGTACCCGGCGGAGAAATGGCCTATGGCCATGCTGACATCGATCGCTTCTATTTGGGCTACCTTGCCTCATTTCCCGACGCGGTGCTGTCAATCGACAGCGCGATCGTCAACCACGACCCCGGCCAGCCGCCGCGCGTGGCGCTGCGCTGGTCATTGCGCGGGACCCATTCGGGCTTCGGCCATTTCGGGCCGCCGACGGGTGCGGATGTCTTCATCATGGGCATGAGCCACATGTTCATCGTGCGCGGCCAGGTTAGCCAGGAATGGCTCCTCACTGACGAGGTTTCGATATGGAAGCAGATCATCGCCCATGTCGACAGTCGGGCGGGAAGCTAGGCCACACCGACGATTGGGCGATTCACTAAAGTGCGTCGAGTAACCCTGGCGACGCCATAGCCCAGCGCATGACGTCTTTCATGACCCATTCATTTTCAGGATCTGCGCGATAATGGCTATTTCGTCGAACATTCGCCACTCGCGGATAATTTTGCCGCGGCGGAATTCGAAATGGGACGATCCTAAAATCGCGACCGGCGCGCGATTTACCGGGCCATAGGCCGGTACTCCGCAATAGCTGCCGCGCAGCAACCAGATCGCTGCGACCCGAAGGCCGAGATCAGGCGAGTAATGGGTCGAGAAGTCGCGTATTTCCACCTTGCCATCTGGAAACGCCGCCAGCAGGTCGATCAAGTCGTTCTGGTAGTGCGATATGCCCATGGCGCGCCGCAGCCGTACCGACTGAATCGCGATCGTGTCGGCACAGTAATTTTTAACCTCGTCCAAATATCGGCCGTTCCATACAAGCTCGAACATCTCGGCCACCATCCGGCACTCATCATCATGGCGGTGCGGACGTTCGCCGGACATGCCTATGCGCACGGGATCGGGAAACGTGCCCGCAAAGGCGCCGCTCGTCTGCGTGTCCACCGACAGGCCCAACACAGGGGATGATCTCGCCAATTGCGCCGCGATTTCAAACGGATCCAATCCAAGGTCTTGCAAGACGGCAAACTCGTCCCGCATCACCCATTCTTCAACCACCTTGCCATCCCGCACCAGACAATGGGCCGTGCCGCGGTTCACCCATTGCTTGCCGGTCGGCGGGCCGTAGGTCCAGTAGCCGTTATGCACGGCATTGTTCAGCACCCGGTGGCTGCTGATGAAGCCGTTCGATCCGCGCTGTTCCCAGACCACATCATCATGGCCGCCGCCGCGGTTATGGAAGGCCGACATACGCTGGATGGAGTTGAGCATGACGTGGTTGAAGCCATAGGTTTCGCCATAGGCAGTATGAACTTTCACCTCCGGCGCGTAATGATCCCGCAGATGACCCAGGCCGCGGGCGATCCAAATCTTGTCTGTCCAACTCGTTATATAGTCGCGAGGGTCGGTGTATGGTGCATAGGTAGCAGGATCGATCCCGTCGAGTTGCTCGTTGGACAAAATATGTCTCCAGGGTTGCAGCTTTCGAGGCAATCTATACATTGAGTTGTTGTACGGAACAAGGAACTACAATGGTTGAACGCGCCGATGTCGTTGTCGTGGGGCTTGGTGCCGTCGGATCCGCCGCCCTGTATCGGCTTGCGCTGTCAGGCGTGCGCGTCGTGGGTATCGATAAATTCCATCCTCCGCACGACCAGGGTTCTAGCCACGGCGAAAGCCGGATTACCCGTTTGGCGGTGGGTGAAGGCAGCGCCTATGCGCCCCTGGTCCGCCGGTCGCACGAGATATGGCGCGAGCTGGAGGTGGCAAGCGGCGAGAGCTTGTTCTTGCAGACAGGCGGCTTAATTATGGGGTCGCGCGCAGGCGGCGCCAGTCATCATGGCAAAGACGATTTCGTACGGCGCACAGCGGCGGTCGCTGCCGAAAACGCGATCCCGCACGAGGTCCTCGACGCCGACGAAATCGCCAGGCGCTTTCCACAATTCCAGCTTCGCGGCGATGAAATCGCGTGTTTCGAGCCGAGCGCTGGGCTGGTGTTCCCCGAGCGTTGCATCGAATTGCAGTTGCGGCTCGCAGCCCGCCTAGGTGCCGCGATCCATTTTGGGGAGACCGTCACCGCGGTCGTTGATGATGTGAACGGGGTAGAAGTTCGGACCGACCAGCGGGTGATCCACGCTGCGAAAGTTATTCTGACCGCGGGTCCATGGCTGCCAGAACTCGCAGGTGGCCGTCTTCGCGAAGTTGCATCGGTATACCGTCAAACGCTGCATTGGTTCACCGCGCGTGACCCTGCCGATTATGCGCCCGGTCGGTTTCCGGTCTTTATCTGGATGCACGGCAGCACGGATACGGATTATTTTTATGGATTTCCCGCGCTGCCAGGAACCTCAACAGTAAAAGTAGCGACAGAGCAGTATAGTGACACTGTCGATCCCCATACAGTAAATCGCACTGTGCCTCGGTCAGAGTCGGACGATTTATTCAACAAGCACGTCGCTGGCCGGCTGCGCCATGTGACCGCCGACGTCCAGCGATCCGCTGCTTGCCTGTATACTGTAACGCCCGATCAGGGTTTCGTCATCGATTGGCTTCCGGGCCGTAGCCACGTTCTTGCCGCATCCGCGTGTTCCGGGCACGGCTTCAAGCACTCGGCCGCAGTCGGCGAAATGTTGGCAGCCAGAGCTGTCGGGACAAGTTACGCCGACGCCGGGCCGTTTGGTCTTGTTCGTTACAACATATAATCAAAATCGCGACACGCCGAAACGCGCTGCGCGAGCTACACCGCGCTGGCAGGCCGATCGTGAATATAAGCGTCCGTCCGGAAGGTTTTAGAGTCATTTGAATCCTCTTGCCTGGCTCGCCTGAAATGTGAGTCCATCGCTCCCGTCGAACACCGAGGCCGGCATGTGGACGATCCAAACCCGCACCCGTCATGACCGCAGCACTCTGCGATATCCAAGCGATCGGACCGACGCCGAGCGGTCACTGATCGCGCCTTTGATACCGCCCGCCAAGAGATGAACGCGAACGCCTCAATGGGTTGATGTATGTGCTTAGCATCGGCTGTCAGTGGCGGTATATCCCGAAGGATTTGCCGCTGAAAAGCACGCTGCATGACTATCTTGATCTATGGAACTATGACGGCACACTATCGAAAATCCACCATGTGCTCTACATGTCATGCCGCGAAC